>JBARPX010000088.1:0-16377 GCA_049643405.1 Candidatus Zixiibacteriota bacterium | reverse complement strand
TTTTGGCGCGTTAGGGGAGAGGGGCAAAAGGGCAGAGAAGGTGGCAGAGGAGGCATGTGACGACTTCCTGCAATTTATGCAAAGCACGGCAGCAATTGATCCTCACCTCGCAGATCAGTTGATCCCTTATCTGGCACTGGCCGACGGTAAATCAATCTTGACGGTGTCCAAGATTACCAAACACCTTTTGACCAACATCTGGGTGGTGAGGCAATTTCTCCAACCTCAGATTTTAGTCGATGGAGAAGAAGGAAGCGAAGGAAAAATAACCATTATCCCCACCTGAGATGGCTAGATCGCTTTTGTCTTGACTTTCCCCTGCAAATCAACAATTTTCTTTCCATGTCAAAAAGTGTTTTTTTCCTATCAGATGCTCACCTGGGAGCAGAAGAACAAGATAAGGAAAAGTCTAAAGAGGAAAAGCTCATTTCTTTTCTCGACAAAGTAAAGGAAGAGGGGGAATTCTTGTATCTCGTCGGGGACATGTTTGAATTCTGGTTCGAGTACAAGAATGTCATCCCCAAGGATCACTTTAAGGCTCTTGGCAAGTTGAAGCAACTGGTAGACTGCGGGGTGAAGATAAAATACCTGGTGGGGAATCACGATTTCTGGCTGGGGGATTTTCTTCCCAGGGAGATCGGCATCCCCATCTTCAAGGAGCCTTTGGAGGTGGTGCATCAGCAGAAAAGGATCTTCATCACACACGGAGATGGGCTGGCCAAGAAGGATTTGGGCTACAGAATATTGAAGAAAATACTTAGAAATCGAGTTAACATCTTCCTCTATCGGCAACTTCCGCCGGATCTCGCTTATCCTCTGGCCAGATTTGTGGCCCGAAGGAGCAGAAAGTCGGTTCAGAAGCGGGACTCAAGCCACCTGGAAGAATATGAGAGTTTCGCCGCCGAAAAGATCAAGCAGGGCTTTGATGCGGTAATCTTAGCCCACACCCACGTGCCGGTCCTGCGTGATTTGGATGGACGGATATACCTGAACCTGGGGGACTGGTTTCAGCATTTTACCTACGGGAGGCTATGCGAAGGTAAATTCCACCTGGAGAGCTACGGTTAGCTGCGCATCTGTTTCGAAGACTCGCGGATGTGAATCACGAAACCGGTGAAGGTTTCTTCACTTTCTTTTATCACTTAAGCCGTGACCTGGTAATTCTCGGAGAGTATTTTCGTCTCCTTCACCAACAAATCACATCCTTCCGTCCCTGTTTAAAGGCTGGCTGATCGGACACCAAACTCTATTTTTGGCGCCCGAGTTCTGTCATTTGACTTATCGAAAGGCAGGTGACAATTAGCGTCACCTGGGGGAGCTTTTTTGCAAAAAAGTGCATACTCCTTCGTATCATCTTGATTTTAAAGGAGTTAGGTGCTCGATGGAAACAAACGAAGCCCCGATCTTAAGCCTGATTTTGACCGAAAATCGGCGCGAACCGTCAACATCGACTCCTCATGGCAGGGAGAGGCGCATCATGCCTGAGGGAAAGAGGTAGATACATTAGTTTATTCTGTTGACAAAAACGAAACGTATGTTATATTAAAATTAAGTTGACTTAAGATGTCTTAATTCGTCCGGTGTTCTAAAATAGAGGTCTTCCGTGCGTTTCTTGGCCAAGTTTTTGAGGGTTGCAACTCTCTTGGTTCTGCTGGGGCTTTTGATCTACGGGCTCAAGTTGGGAGATTTTGCGGAGACGCGATACAACGGCTCAATCCTGTGCATCTCCTGCATCGGGATACAGTAGCGTGCGACAGGGCTGATAACCTCGTGCTCCGCCATCAAAACGGCTTTCGGGAAGGAGAATGAAAAGACGGCTCTTCCAGATAGGGACCCTGGTGGTCTCCAACTCGTATATTGGCGCGGTATTTTACAATACCATCTATCAGGGCCCGTTCAAGGGGATCTGCGTGCCGGTGATGAACTGCTACGGTTGCCCCTTAGCGACGGTGAGCTGCCCCATCGGAACGCTTCAGCATTTTGCGATCATAAAAGCTCTGCCTTTCATGTTGATCGGCATCTTCGGTATCATCGGTCTGATGGTGGGAAGAATGACCTGCGGGTGGCTTTGCCCCTTCGGGTTTTTTCAGGAGATACTTTACAAGATAAAGACGAAGAAGTTCTTTCCCCGAAAAGCGTGGAGCTATAGCAAATACGTGGTACTGGTAGGGTTGACCCTGCTGGTGGCCTACTGGGTGGGAGAGCCCTGGTTCTGCAAGCTGTGCCCGGTCGGCACCCTGGAGGCCGGTATCCCGTTTGTGTTGTGGAATCCCACCGGCGATATTTTCACCGAGGGGGGGAGCATAGTCTCCCGGATCGGGACTTTATTCTATGCCAAGCTCTTCATACTATTCGCGCTGATTGCGGCGGCTGTTCTGGTGCAACAACCGTTCTGCCGCTATGCCTGCCCCATGGGGGCCATCTGGTCGCTCTTCAACAGGATCAGCCTCTTTAAACTGAAGGTTCGCTCCAGCGTCTGCGCGTTTTTTGACGATTGCCACCAGGGATGCCCCATGGACATCAACGTTCACCACAACCCCAATGACGGCGACTGTATCCGCTGTCTGGAATGCACCAAGTGGACCTGCAAGACGGTCAAGTTCAAACCGGTGTGGAAGGAGGAGGCTCCTCCGGAGCACGAGCATGAACATTCTCACTTAGAGCAGATGGTGAAGGAGATGATCGAAAAAGAACGGCAAGGCCAGGATCACAAAGGCTGAAGATGAATTTTGAGGGTCGGTAAATGAGAAATCAGTTAACAATTCCTTCAAGGATGGTGCCTATGCGAAGAGCAATCATTTGTTTTTGCGTGTTTCTGTTTTTCTTGCTTCTCGGTGCCTTAGTCTTAGCGGATGACGCGAAGGAGGAGTTGAAATGTGTTACGGAACAACCCTCCGGGATCTATGCTGAGGGTGAAGATATATCCCTTGGTGACAAATACGGTGTACCTCGCAAGCAGGTGCTGCTGGAGTTGTTTGGCCGCCCTACCTGACCTTCCTGTCCCTATGCGGCAGTTGCCGCGGATTCGCTGAGAAAGCTGAGAGGAGACAGCCTGGCGGTGCTTGAGTATCATACCAGCGGCCCTTTCAACAATTCGGATGCCAGCGGCAGGGTAAATTACTATCCGCTGGAGTACGTTCCGACTGCGATTTTTGACGGAACGAACTGGTATGTGGGCGGCAGCAACGCCTTCAATGCTTACAACACCAGATACAATCAACAGATAGCCATAGGAACTCCGGGCGTGCTCTCCCTGAAGATAGTAAACTATAACCCGGCCCTCAGAACCGGGACAATTACAGCCAAATTTCAGGCGACAGAACAGATACAGGAATCAAGCGCGAATCTTCGTTATGCCATTGCGGAGAGCCACAAGTATTATGAGTGGCAGGGGCTCGACAGCCTGCAGTTCATCATGCGGGATATGCTTCCGGACTATGGAGGTGTTAGTTTCTGGGTGAACCAGGGCGAGACTTATGTGGATAGCCAGAGCTTTTACATCGATCCTGCCTGGGTGGACCATCACTGCGAGCTGGTGGTTTTTGTGCAGAGCGATAAAGGCAAGCAGGTTCTGATATCCAACCTGATCCCCCTGTATCAGACTCACGTTTCGGGAGACGCCAATGGTGACGGAGCGGTCACCGTCTCGGACGTGGTCTTCCTGACGAATTACATTCTCTATGGTGGGGTGGAGCCGAGACCATCGGCCTCCGGCGATCCCAACGAGGATTGTGTCATAGACGTTGCGGATGTAATCTTTTTGATGAACTACGTGTTTCTTGGAGGACTCGCGCCGCTGCGTGGATGGGAAATAGATTAGGCTAATTAAGCCCAACAACTCAAAGTAGGTGTGGAGTGCACAAACGACAGAGAAGATGGATTGCCCCGGCAGGAATTCTTGTTCTTCTCCTCGGTTTCGTCGGGCTGGCTGATTCGGGTGAGGTCACTCTGAAATGTCTTCCGGACGACCTCTCTCTGAGCGGCTCAAAGGCGGAAGATCGTCCCGTAGCGAACGGATACAGCGTGCCGCGCAAGATGGTATTGATCGAGATCACTACTGCGACCTGGTGAGGCGGTTGTTCCTACGCGGCAGTTGCCGCCGATTCGCTGAAGAAGCTGAAAGGAGATAGCCTGACAGTGATCTCTTACCATGCCAGCGATCCTTTCGAATGCCCGGACGGCTTCCCCCGGATGTATTACTACTTCGGCGACACCATCTGGCTTCCTACTGCGGTTTTCGACGGAAAAGACCCGCAGATCGGTGGAGGGCAGCAGGTATTCTCCATTTATGAAACCAGGTATCATGAGCACATGCAGATTAACACCCCGGGAGTTCTCGCTGTAGCGGTGGAGTACGATTCTTCCACCCGGGATGGAACCATAGTCGCCACATTTACCTCGGTGGATCAAATATCGCAGGCCGACCTGCACTTTCGCTATGCCATCTCCGAGAGCCATATATACCACGAGTGGCTGGAATTAGACAGCCTTCAGTTCGTAGTGCGGGACATGCTTCCGGATCATATGGGCGTGCCCTTCTCCATCAATCAGGGCGCTGCAGTCGTGGATACCCAGAGCTTTCACATTGACGCCGAATGGGTGGATCGCAATTGTGAGTTGGTGGCTTTCGTTCAGAGCGATCAGGACACCACGGTTTTGATATCCAGGTCGCTTCCCCTGTACCGGAACCACGTTTCGGGGGATGCAAACGGCGACGGGGTGGTGACCATCTCGGATGCGGGCTTTTTGTCCAATTACCTGCTCTTCGGCGCTCCGGAGCCGGAACCGTTGGCATCCGGGGACCCAAATGAGGATTGCCAGATAGACATTCAGGATATAGTTTACCTGTTGGATTATCTGTTTCACCAGGGGCCGGTGCCCCTTCGAGGATGCGAGATAGATTGAGTCAACTTAAAACTTTCAAAACTTTAAGGAGGTGCTCATGCCAAAGAGACAAATGGTCTTCGTCGCGTTTGTGGCGCTTCTTCTTGTAGTTGGGGGAGCCGCTGGCTGGGCCGATTCAGATCCCGGCGAGCTGCCATGTCTTCCGGGACAGCCCGATCAGTTGTCGCCGGCGGAGGAGGAGATCTCGACCAAAGGCCCCACCATTCCCCGTAACATGGTTCTGCTGGAGACGTTTGGACGTCCCACCTGACCATATTGCCCCTATACGGCAGTTGCCGCAGACTCTTTGGCGAAACTCAAAGGGGACAGTCTGGCTGTCCTGGAATATCATACCAGTGGGCCTTTCAACAACTCGGACGCAAGCGGAAGGACGAGTTACTACGGAATCGCGTACGTCCCCACGGCCAAGATCGATGGAAAACGAACGTGCGGGAGCCTTGGCGACGGCACCTTCGCCTGCCTTCTGGGCGCTTACAATTGGGAGATGCTGTTTACTCCTTCTCCTTGCGAAATCAGGCTGGACGTCTGTTATGACGAGATTACCCGCCTCTTAGAGGTCCAGACCTGGACCACGGTTCTGGACGTCATGCAGAACGCGCGCTTGCGTATAGCCATAGCGGAGAGTCACATATTCTACGAGTGGCAGGGCTTGGACAGCCTCCACCACGTTGTCAGAAAGATGCTGCCCAACTATCAGGGGGTTTTCTGCAACGCCGGCGTAGGAGAGACGTTCTACGATTACCAGAGTTACACATTGCCCTCGACCTGGGAAGAGGAAAACTGTTACGTGGTGGCGTTTGTGCAGACTGATTACTCTCCCCTCACCGTGCTCAGGGTGGCCAAGGCGGACCTCTTCCCCACCTACATGTTCGGAGATTGCACCGGCGACGGAATAGTGGACATTGGAGACGCGGTGTTTTCGATAAACTATCTTTACAAGGCAGGCGAGGCGCCAAGTCCCTCCCAAAGTGGTGACGTGACCGGGGATTGCCTGATGGACATCGGTGATGTGGTGTACCTTATTAATTACCTGTACAAGAACGGGCCTGCGCCTCTTGAAGGTTGCTGCTGATTCTTTCTAAGGAGGTGATTCTTCTCTAAAGAAATGTGAGAAGAAAGACAATCAGCGAAGGGGCTGACGGATTTTTGGCGAGTTCGAAACTTCAAACTTCAAAGGAGGATAGATGTACGCATACACACGCACTCTGGCGACTCTGGGGGCAGTCATACTTCTTGTTTTGTTTGGAGGTGTGCTAACTGATCGTGGCGAGGCTTTTGCCGAGCCTCTCAGTTTCGACTTCACCTTCACCTGCGATGAGACGGTGAAAGTCGCCGCGGCGTGGGATACGGTTCGGTTTCAGACGCTTTTGACTAACACCGGAACCGAGGCAGACAGCTATCTGGTGACCCTTGCGGAAAACCCTCCCACCCCCGAGGATTGGTGGAGGGAGTTCTGCGCCGGCGGGGTCTGCCCCCTTGACTCCCTGATAACGTCGTTCAAGATCTTCAACGGAGAATTCCTGCCGCCATTACCGGCAGGCCTATCGGACACCCCATACTTAGACGTCATTCCCAGAAGCGCAGGGCAGGGGAGCTTCACCATGTCGATAGAGTCGTTAAGCAACCCGGGCGTTAAGCTGACCAAGTCGTTGACTTTTCTGCTAAGTGCTCAGGGGGAACCACAGGCCCCCGTTACGGGGAACTGGGGAATGATCATCCTTGCCTCGCTCATTCTGGCATCGGGGCTGTATTTGATTTACCGGAGACTCAAACCGGCGAGGCAAACTTAGGCCGACCGGGAGTGGCCGACCGTGAGTCCGCCGACCAGCCCGTGACCGGATGGAGGGGTGTAGTTGCCCGATTCATCGGGCCGAGCTAATACCGTTGCTCTGATTCGGAATGTCCAGAGAATGAGTTTTGGAAGGAGTTCCACCTAAAAGGAGCTCCTTTCGTACGATGGTACAACGAGCGGCTGATCTTTCGACTGAGCGATGAAATTCCCTCCACGCCTTGACGAACACGATAAATGGCGTTCGTTCGTGTATACCGCGGAAGCTTGTGGTTTGGCGTCGAGACAGCAATTTCTTCGGGAAAAAACCATCGCTGTTTTGGCTTTGATCGTTATAATAGGAGATAACCGGAGGTGGATGACACGTGATTTCGCCTGATCGAAGAGAAGCGATAGCCGCATATCTCAAATCCTGGGGAATTCTTGTTTTGCTTTTAGTCTTGGTCTCGACCTTGTGGACCTGTAGCACCAAGAATCTGCTCGGCACGGACAGCACGGGTTCCGTTTTCGTGAATTCCAATCCTGCCGGCGCTGACATAATTGTGGACCAAACTCTCACCGGCAAGAAAACCCCGGACACCGTTTTCGATATCGCGGTAGGAGACCACACGATCTCGGTCAGCCGGTCAGGTTACATGGTTTCTCCGGACTCTGTGGTGATCACAGTCAATGAAGATCAGACAGACACTATCGAGTTCACTCTTCTGGAGAGCGACAAAGGATCGCTCAAAGTCTCCTCCAATGCTGCCGGCGCCTTCATCTGCATTGACAACCAACCGACCGCAGAAGTCACACCCCACGTGTTTTTCAACAGCATTCCGGTGGGGCCTCACATAATCTCCATATTCAAGGAGGGATATTCTAACGAAAATCCCGCCAAAGAGATCCTCGACGTAGTCACCGGCGATACGGCGGAAGTTGACTTCGCGCTCGAACCGGCCACCGTGGGGAAAGAGGAGGGAAACATCACGCCGGATTTCCGCCTGCAGGATGATTACGGGTTCTGGCGCCAATTCTACGCTTACCGGGGATTTGTGACCATTGTCTTCTTCTGGGCATCTGACTGTGTTCCCTGCATGGAGGAAATGCCCCATCTTCAGGAAATCTACGCCGAGTACGAAGCTGACACCCTGATCATCTTCGGCATCAACTACGGAGGGGATTTCGGTCAGGAAGGCTTCGAGGTCATCCGCCGAGTAAGGGATGAAGAGGAAATCACCTTCACGTTTCTTAAGGGGGTGGGAACCAGTGTCAGAGGTGATTACGAGGTAACAGAGACTCCGGTGACCATTATCCTGGATCGGGAAGGAAAGATATATTACTACCAAGTTGCGTTCGTCGACTGGTATGTACCGGCGAAGTTGAGAGAGAAACTTGATGAGCTCTTCGGCAGATGATGTCAGGTGTTAGCATAGTCATACAACGAAAGGTGAAACCGTGTCCACAGGATCCAAATTCGTGCCAAGGTTATTGGCAAAAGTCCTCATGATTTTTTTCGTTATTTGTGCGTTGACCTCTTATTCCCAGGCAGGCAAGAAGGGGAAAGCTCCCGGTTTCACCGCACCGGATCTGGAGGGCGAAAAGGTGGAGCTTAAGAGCCTTCTGGAAGATGGGCCGGTTCTGATCTCCTTCTGGGCGACCCACTGCAAACCCTGCATCAAGGAGTTGAACAAACTGCAAAAACGGTATCCGGAATACAAGAAAAAGGGCTTTGAGATTCTGGCCATAGACGTGGACGGTCCACGAAGCGTCGGCAGGGTGAAGTCGAAGGTCAAGGGGCTTAAATGGCAGTTCCCGGTGCTCTTCGACGTCAATAAGGACATCTACAGGAAGTATCACGTTCTGGGCATACCCCATACTGTACTGATAGATCGCAACGGGAACATTCGATACACCCACACCACCTACCGCTCCGGGGACGAGAAGACCATCTGGAAAAAGGTAGACCAGCTTTTTGCGGAGCAGAAGGAGGCTTCAGAAAAAAAAGAGGGGAAAGGTAGTGAAAAGTAGACTAAGCTTCTGTGATTTTGCTTTCCGTTCCAACATTAGCTTCCGTCTGGCTTTCTACCTGCTGCTGGCGGCGCTTTTTTCCGTATTCTCCTCCGCTTTTTCATTTGCTCAGGAATTCGATTTTAACGAATCCGATTCCTGGTCGGTCAGCGCCAGCAACCAGTTGGAGTTCTCATCCGACAGGAAAACTCATCAGGACATATTTCACAACTGGACCGACATTGATCTTGCCTACGGCATCTACTCTGCGAATCTCAGATACGAGGCTCACCAGCCTGACGACTGGGGGGTGAGCTGGGAGAAGCTCTCCTTCAGAAACTTTCAACTGTCCAGCGAGTTTCTGGAGCTGACCGTCGGCAACTATTACGTCGTCTTCGGCAGGGGCTTGATCCTTCGCTCGTACGAAAACAGGGATTTGAGGCACGACAACAATCTGGATGGGGTAAAAGGAACCATCGACTTCGAGGGGTTCAATCTGACCTTGCTGGGTGGGACCGCCGCCGGGAAGTATGAGCGACTTGACGACCCCTTGCATGCTGCGGACGGGAAGGTTGCGGTTACCGATTGGATGACTGTGGGAGGAAGTTACCTCCGCACCCATATCACCGATTTCGGGCTGGTGAGATTGGGCGGCGGAAACGTTAGCCTGAACCTGCCTAACCTGGACGTCTACGCCGAGTATGCCAGGAAGTATAACCCGCACCTCCCATATACTCCTGAAGAGGGAGAGGGCACGTATCTGTCGGCAAACGTGTACACCGCGGGTTTGGGTCTGGCGCTGGAGTACAAGGATTATGATGATTTCAGCTTCTTCAATCCCAACCAGAACGTGAGCCTGAACAATCCTCCCCCGCTGGCCAAGGAACACGCGTATACCCTGCTGAACCGGCACGCGTACGAGCCTGCGCTGATCGATGAGAGAGGGATTCAGGCTGAGCTCACCAGTTCTCCGCTTGAGGGACTGTCAGTCCTGGCCAACTACAGCTACACCGCCGACAGCGATGATGAACTCATCTTCTCCGAGGCCTACGGTGAGCTTGAGTATGATTACGAGGATCGGGCAACGCTCAAGGGCGGTTTCAGCAGACAGGAGAACAAGCAGGAGGAAGGGGACCCTGTTCGCTTAGCTCCGCTTTTTGATATCGAGTATTACCTTTCAGAGAGCAACAGCGTCAACTTCATACTCGAACATCTGTACACCGAGAAATACGATGGCAAACTCACCTACTACGATCAGATCCTGTCGCTTTCCTTTTCCCAATCCCCGACCGGGTCGATTACCCTAACCCATGAACGGACCACACAGTGGAAGGTCAGCGAAAACTGGGAGGGCAGAAGGGATTGGCTCATTGCCACGCTTGATCTGTCATTAGGCGAGAATCATAACCTCAGTTTGAGCGTCGGCTCAAGACGCAAAGGCAAAGTCTGCGCAGGGGGCGTATGCGTGGATAAGCCTGCTCTGGATGGGTTTGAAATCAAGCTTCTAAGCCGGTTCTGATTCTTCTTAACTCAGGATTTTCTCTCTATCTTCAGAAAAGCGAAGTCCGCGTTCGCGTTTCGCGTTGTGTCAGGTTTTGCTGACGGGGTGCGGTCAGCGTGACCTGACTGAACACGAAAATCGTAGGGGCAGCCCTTGCCTCGGCACGAAGTGTGGCTGTCCGTTTTTACTCGCCATCAGTGTGACCTCACAGAACAGAACAGGATTACCCGCAAGAAAGACGCAACACGTCATTGCGAGTCCCCCATACGGGGGGCGAAGCAATCCCTCGGCGATGGCAGTTCCATGGGATTGCTTCGTCGTCCCGCCGATGGCTGGGACTCCTCACAATAACCGGCTATTTCCCTTCCCCCTGACGCCTGTGCGGGTGAGCAGACGCCCCTGTTCGGACGTACGTGGGGGGGATCAGGGAGTGGTACATAAAGAAGGCGGTGGGTGGAGGGCACCCACCGCCTTCTGGCGTCATGTTTCCCTTGTTTCTTATGAGATACTACGCGAAGATTTTTCCTGGATTTACAATGTTATCGGGGTCGAAGGCGGATTTGACTTTCTTCATCATCCGGATGCCCTCCTTCCCTACCTCCCATTCCAAGTATTTCGATTTGGTCACTCCGATTCCGTGTTCGCCGGAGAGCGTTCCCCCAAGTTTCAGGGTCTGCTCAAAAAGCTCGTCCACAGCCTTCTCCACCCTCTCCATTTGCTCGGTGTTGCGGGAATCGCACATGAAGGTAACGTGCAGGTTTCCGTCTCCGGCATGCCCGAAGGTGTTTATGCTCACCTGGTGCTTCTCAGATATCTCCTTTATCCTTTTCACGATGGCCGGCAACTGGCTGGCCGGAACGCAGATGTCCTCATTAACCTTGGTGGGCGCGATCTTTAAGAGTGAGGCGGAGATCGATCTTCGCACCTTCCACAAATTTTCCTTCTCCTCTGTAGTCTGGGCCACCTGCAAACTCTTCGAGTTTTTCCCCCTACAGATTTTCAGCACCTCTTCGAATTCCTGGTCTACTTCCGCCTGGTCATTTCCGTCCACTTCAATTAGAAGCACCGCCTCGGATTTTTCTATGCCCTTGAGTTTGATATAATCCAGCACGCATTCTAAGGTATCACCGTCGATAAACTCCAGCACCGAAGGAATCACGCCGGCGGCAGTTATGGCCGCCACCACCTCGGCCGCATCTCCCATCTTGTCGAAGGTGGCCAGAACGGTCTTTTCGTACTTGGGTTTGTCCAGCAGCTTGAGGGCAATCTTGGTGACCATGGCCAAAGTCCCTTCCGATCCGATTAGGAGCGCCTGCAGGTCATAAGAGCTTTCGCCGTTTCCGTCCATGATTCCGGTCTTAATGATCTCCCCATTCGAGAGAACCGCTTCTATCCCCAAGACATAATTCTTGGTGACTCCGTACTTGCGCCCTTTCAGTCCCCCTGCGCACTCGGCCAGATTTCCCCCCAGGGTGGAGAATTTCACGCTGGAGGGATCGGGGGGATAGAAGAGCCCGAACTTGCCCACGTAGTCGGCGAACTCCTGCGTGATCACTCCCGATTCGGCAATGGCGAACTTCTTTTCCTTATCCACATGCAGGACCTTGATCATCTGTTCGAAGCTCACTGCGATTCCCCCCTGAATGGGAAGGCTTCCTCCGGTATAGCCTGAGCCTGCCCCCCGGGGGACCACGATAATTTTGTCCCGGTGGGCGAATTTCATCAACTTCACCGCATCCTCGGTGCTGCGAGGAAATACCACCGCATCCGGCAGGAACTTCTTGTTGGTGGCATCGTACGAGTAGGTCAGTTTCTCCTCGGGAGAGACCAATACCTGGTCTTTTTCAAACAGTTTCCTCAACTCTTTTTCCTGGCTGCTGTTCATCGGTCACCTTTCTCAGAGAATTCGACGACTGATAGAATGTGATTCGTATACTAGGACTTATAACTTATACGTAACCAAAATTGTCCTGTTTAGAATATCGGTCTAATCGAAGACCTCTCCCCCTAACCCCCTCTCCATACTATGGAGAGGGGTTCACCCTGCCCTTCGGTCCTGAGACCTCAGGGTCGAAGGAAACGGATTTCCCTCGATCCTGCACTTCGTCTCCCGCCACAGGCGGGATGTCGAAGGAAGATCTTCGGGATCGAAGGACACCCTGAAGGGGAACAAAAGGGGGTGAGGTCCAAAAAAGCCCCCCCGCCTTCGAGGGTGTGTCATAATGTCATTCTGATCCCGCCTTTGGCGGGAGAAGAATCTCGATTTTGTAACTTATTGGAATTTTTAGATTCTTCGCTTCGCCCTGCACCAAGAAGGTGCAGGGCTTCGCTCAGAATGACAACTGTACGTTTTTGAAGGTTGCGACACAGCCTCTTCGGCGAGGGGCTTTGAGCTTCGCTTACTTTTTGATATTGTAAGGAATGCCCAATTCCCTGGAGAGACCCTTCAAAGCGGCTACCACCTTCTCCTGAAGAGGAACGCCCTTCTTCTTGTACATATCAGACTTCTCAAACTCTTTCTCTCCGTGGATGAAGATCCTCTTTTCGCCTTTGGCCTTGTTGGAACTTTTCAGGCCTCCCAGCATTTCATCCATGGTGGTTTTGAATCTTCTCAAGGGGATGAAGTTGTCTATCTTTATTGCGCCGAAGAAATGTCCCACGTTGATGAATCCCTTACTTCCGTCCTTCTTGGCGGTCTTAACCCAGGGACCGAAGTCTGCCCCGGAGAGCGCGCCGGAGAACATGTCCACCATCAAAGAGAGCCCGTATCCCTTGTGTCCACTCAAGTCTTCTCCTGCGCCACCTAAGGGGAGCACTCCTCCGCCGGCAGCTTTATCCATGTTGTCCAGCACCCGGCCCGTATCGGTGGTGGTGACTCCCTTCTCATCCACTGCCCAGCCCAAAGGGAGCGGCTTGCCCAGTCGATTCAGCACCTCCAGCTTTCCGCGCGGGACCACGGTGGTGGCCATGTCCAGCACGTATGGCCTGGTTTTACTGGCCGGGGCTACCACGCTTATGGGATTGGTTCCGATCATGCTGGCGCGGCCAAACGTGGGAACGGCTAAGGGAGCCGAGTTGGTCATGGAGATGCCGATTAGGTTGTTCTTCAGCGCCATCATGGAATAGTAACCGGCGATCCCGTAATGGTTGCTGTTTCTCACCGTCACGAATCCCACCCCGCTTCTCTTGGCCTTCTTTATGGCCAGATTCATTCCGAAATAGCTGGCCGGCTGGCCCAGACCGTGCTTGGCGTCGATCGCAGCCGTGGAGGAGGTCTCCTTTATGATTTTCGGCTTCACCTTGGGAAGGATGGTCCCCTTGCGGATACCGTCAACGTATCTCATCAGCCGGGCAACGCCGTGAGAGGGAATTCCCCTCAGGTCCGAAGCCACCAAAACGTCCGAGGTAACCTGGGCATCCTTGCGGGGCACGCCCAATCTCACAAAGGCCTCGGTGCAGAACTTGGCCAGCTTTACGTCGTCTACGTAAGTGTCTGCCATCGTGTCACTCCTTGGTTTGATATAGGTTAAAGGTTTACCGGATTCTCTTCTGTGAACGGGGGAGAGCTCAAATCGACCATACTGTTCCCTGAGTTCAGGCAGAGCAAACCTCTCCTTCCGGGCAGGGATAAATCAATCCCCCCTGTGGCATCACGTATGATCTGAAATCTTCTCCATGCTCTTTCTTGACCCACTCTATGGCCTGATTTATTCCTTCCGCGTGCTCGTAGAATCTCATCTCCAACTGCTCCCTGGGGATGCTGGAGACCACCAGGATGTTGAATTTCTTCAATACCTTGGCATTTCCGACCGCTGTATGCCCGCCCACCACGATCTTGGCCGGATCGGCTTTCAAAAGCTCATCCAATGACGAGGCCTCCGCAAGCCATTTGGCAAAGGTGTCCGATCCGATTCCCTCGCTGCATTGGGAGATGAGGACTATTGTGCCTCTATTTTTTAGCACCAGCTTGGCGTTATTGATGGTCTTCTGCGACTGGTACAGGCTAACGTCCTTGGGATATCCTCCGGCGCAGGCAAAGACCGCATCGGCCTTCTCCTTAAAGGGGACTAAGTACAGATCCCGGCAGGCCTTCCAGCCTTCATCATGGGCCTGGTCTAAATCGCCGGCCACGATCTTTACGATCTCCTTTTTGTCGTTTATCACCACGTTCAAGAGAAAATCCACCCCGGCTTTATGAGCAGCCTGGTCCATCTCATCGGAGATGGGATTCCCCTTGGTCTTGGCGATGTCCACTTCGGGATCGACTATCATGGCGTGATTCTTGCGGATGGTCTCCCGGGCGACGATTCCGGGGAGTATTCCTTTTCTTCCGCCCGAGAAGCCGCCGAAATAATGGGTGGTGATTAAGCCGGTCATCACCTTAACGTCCGCGTCCACCCAGACTTTGTCGATCAGAAGCTCGTTTCCGGTGGAGAGATTCCCTAACGAGACGTTATTCTTGTCGCAGTCGTGGCTGATGACCTCGTACTTGTCTACAATCTCCTGGCCGTAATTGTCGATATCTTCCTGCTTTGTGTGTGCTCTGTGCGCTCCGGTTCCCACCAGGAACTTGATGTTCTCGTCTTTGATTCCACCTGCATGCAGCTCGTCGATGAGGGGGAGGAGCAGGTTGAAGTTCGGTCTGCTGTAGGGACAGCCTCGGGTGTAATCAGAAACAACAATACAGGCGGTCTTCTTGCCTTTGGCAATCTCGGAGAGTTTCTTCGATCCGATGGGATTAGCTAACGCCTCCTTTTCCGCCGCGATGACGTCAGCGATGCCGGAAGATTCCTTCAGCTTCAAAACCCCGATCAGGTTCTTGTCATCCAGCTTCAGTTGCTTGTGCGACCGGCCGTATTTTAAATCGATTTCCATATTGATATTCCTCTTTCAGAAAGTTCTGCGACAATGTAAATATACCAAAATACAGACGGCTCTGCAAGAGGATTTTGTGAAATTTTTCACCTGCGCTGAGATCGATTGGTGCGCAGGGGTACCGGTGGGGTGAATACTGAGTTTGGGAAAAGCCCCCCGCGGACGGGGGAGGCACGTCAAGCCGGCGTTCAAACCGCCTTCCAATCGGGCGGCAGTAATCAAGCACCAACTTGCTTTATCCAATCTCTCATTGAAGTTCCTATGCGTTCGATATCCTCATTGCTGAGTTCGCCGCTGTGCATGATCACATTCCGTGACCGCTCCAGGGTCACTACGATCTGACGCACCCAATCGAGGGATTGAAGATGGTCCTCGAACAATGCCCAGTTCTGATTGATTATAGAGACCAAATCACCAAACTCTGTGTAGTTTATAGGAGCGTCGCCTCTTGGGGTGTGCCATCGAATTTTGTTTTCTTCGTCGCGCCGGGATTCCGCCCTTCTTGTTATCTTATCTGAAACTGAGCTTTCCCACCAATCCTCCCCGATCTCCTCGAGCAATCTCTTTGACACAAACTCACGCACTGAATTCTCGAATGCTGCTATAGCAGTATATACAGTTGCCATTCTCTTGGCACGCCCTACCAGGACTTCATCCAGGAGATCGAGTGGCAACCTTTCGGCGACGTCTTTTTCTAAAACGGAGGACATCGTGTACGGGTTTATTCGCCCACTCTTATCTAGCGCTTCTTCCGTGAGAAGGCCCCGGAATACGAAGGAATAAAGTTCCTCTTCCATTACTGTTCCCCCCATCTATTTGAGATGCTCTTTGAGGCTGCGGAAAATAGCATCATACACAGCAGAATCACGGGATTCGGGAAGATGTATTTGTATATTGTAGTGCAATGACAGTTCCCCGATTTTTCCAGCAGCCTTAACGTCTTTTCCTTCGCGGCCAACTTCCTTTTTGTGGTCTTTTAGAGGCAAAAAGTCTTCGCTGGGTTTAGCGGGTTTGCCCCAATCAGCCAAATCGCATAATGCTCTGAAGGTGTTCGCCATCAACCGAAGAACCTTGTCTGACTTCTTTCCCTGAGTTAGAGTCTTGAATTTGTTTTTGACTTCCTCCACCTCTAATTTGTGCGCTTGTTTGTTGATGGCAAAAAGGTCTCCATAGACCTCCTTTATGGCTTCGGCCAATACGAAACCTGACTGCGTCTGATCTAAGTAATCATAGTATCTTTGAGTCGGCGCGCCGGACTCGTCGAGAAAGCCCAAGCCACTCAAAAAACCTATGTAAAGCCTATCATTTGAACTAGTAA
>JBARPX010000087.1:0-2472 GCA_049643405.1 Candidatus Zixiibacteriota bacterium | reverse complement strand
TCGATTACGTCCGGAATGCTGTTATCCAGGGAGACGAAGTGCACTCCCCTTACGTCGAAGGAGTAATACGGTTCGCCGATGTATCGCTTGTATAGTTCACGAGCGGTGGAGTCCCCGATATCGTGATTTCCAGGGGTAAAATAGATGGGCGCGGTCAGAGGCTCGATTAATTTCAGATACTCCTCCCACTCATCTTTGATCGTTATGGTGTCATCCGTGTACCCCTGGATCATATCTCCGACCGTGAGCACGAAATCGGGTTTCATCCTTTGGATCTCTTCGAGGACCTGTTCGTATATGCCGGGCTGGGCGTGGCCGGTACGATCCCCGATCACCGCAAATCGCATGGGGTGCTCTTCCAGGCCCTTGGAGGAGCCGCCACATCCATGCATACAGAACAATGATAGCGTAAGGAATAATGCGACAACAACCAGTGAAATACCTCTCATCTCCACCTCCTCAAGAGATCGTGCCCGGCGGTAACATGTTTCTCCATGTCCTTATCTTCTCTATTCAAACACTATCAGCACCTGGTCCTTATCCACTGCCTGATGCTTTTTAACCTTTATTGCTTTCACCTTTCCATCATGTTTGGCTTTCAGCTCGTTTTCCATCTTCATGGCCTCGATGATTACCACCCCTTGACCTGTCACCACCGTATCCCCCTCCTTCACCTGGATGGCCGTGATCAGGCCGGGCATGGGGCTTCGCATCTCCTGTTCCTTTTTGGTGTCGACCTTCAGCGCTCCCAGCCTTTTCATCCTCTGAGACCGTTCGTCCTCCAGCACACACTCGTATTTCTTGCCGCCAAGGAAGACAGAAATATTCTCTTCATTCCTGGAGAATTGGAGATCAAGAGATCTATGGTTGAAGAGAAACGAGACGAAGTCTCTGTCTTTTACGTAGACTGAATCTGCCTGGACCGGCACTCCATCCAGATAGACCTGTATCTCTCCATCCAGTTCACGGACGTCGACCTGATAGCTTTTGCCTTCTATTTGAACCACGTATTTCATTCTTCAACCCGTATCTCCGCCGGGCTGAATGCCCGGCTCTATTTCCAAAAACATCTGTCAGATAAATCGAGCCACTGAAGGTCTCATCTATTTAGGCTTGAACCTCACCCCCTTGGTTCCCCCTCTCCATTTCATGGAGAGGGGGACAGGGGGAGAGGTGTTTACGACGTTGAGTTCACTAAAAGATCATCAACCTTTTTCTTTGTGCTCTCGATGAACTGTAAGTAGCAAATCATCTTTCCCCATAAGGGCGGGAATTTATCCCGCCCAGACAAACATTTGCATCCCGAACTACCTCAATCCCATCTTTCGCCCCTCAATCTTCCAGGGGCTCTCTTTGCTTCTGGCCTTTGACAAAACCGGCTTGATCTTTTTCTTCTCCTGATAATCCAAAAGGGCAGAGAAGACCGCTACTGCCTTGCGACGCTCGTCTTCGTCTCCCACCTCGGAGGGTTTATCCTTCCCGAATTCCTCCTCGATGAAATGAGTATGAATCTCTCCTCTCTTGAATTTCTCGTTTTGCATCACCCTGAGATGAAAGGGGATGGTGGTTGCCACCCCCAGTATTCGGTATTCGGATAAGGCCCTTCTCATCCTATCGATGGCTTCCTCTCGACTTTCTCCCCAGGCGAGAAGCTTGGATATTAAGGGGTCATAGAATAGCGATACCTCGGCTCCCTCGTACAACCCGGAATCGACTCTTATTCCGGGTCCGGATGGCTCCCAGTATGAATGCACTAACCCTGTCGAGGGGAGAAAGTTGTTCTCCGGGTCCTCGGCATAGATCCGGCATTCGATGGCTGAACCTCTCCATCTGATATCCTCCTGCCGGTAGCTGAGTTTCTTTCCGCTGGCGATTCTTATTTGTTCCTTAGCCAGATCGATTCCGGTGACCATCTCGGTTACCGGATGTTCCACCTGCAGCCGGGTGTTGGACTCCAGAAAATAGAACTTCCGGTCGGAATCGACCAGAAACTCTATGGTGCCCGCATTAACGTATCCCGAGGCCTTGGCCGCGGTCACGGCCGCCTCCCCCATGGCCTGTCGCATCTTCTCATCCACCACCGGTGAGGGGGATTCCTCCACCACCTTTTGATGCCGTCTCTGAATGGAGCATTCCCTTTCCCCCAGGTGAATCACGTTGCCGAACTTGTCCGCCAGCACCTGAATCTCAACGTGCCTCGGTCTTTCCAGGTACTTCTCGATATAAATCCTGGGATCGGCAAAGGCCGACTTTGCCTCGGAGCTGGCTGCTCTTAGCGCACTCTTAAGCTCGCCCTTTTCCCTCACGATCCTCATCCCCTTGCCACCACCGCCACCCACGGCCTTGATGAGGATGGGGAACCCCACCTCTTCTGCTATGGAATCTCCCTGCTCATCCGAGCCTATCTCCACCTCGGTTCCCGGCACGATGGGAACGCCCGAGTTTCTCATGGTCTTTCGCGCCGCCACCTTG
>JBARPX010000086.1:0-7438 GCA_049643405.1 Candidatus Zixiibacteriota bacterium | reverse complement strand
AAAGCCCTTCGTTTAAGCCCGACCACCACTCCCCTTTCGTGGCGTTATACACCGCCTTCACACCGTACGAATTGCCTAAGATAACGTGGGCCCACGCATCCTTCTTGTTTTCCTTTATTCTCTGCCGGGCCAATTTCTTGGCTATCTTCACATTCTCATAGAGTTCCTTCTCCCGGAAATCGCTCTCGTAATCAATCATCTGCGCGTGATACAACGCGGCCAAGAAGAAGTATCCAGCCGGATCCTCCGGGGCCATCCGAATCAGGGTCTGAAACGAGCTCTCGGCCAGAGCATAGTCTTCCCGAAAAGAGGCATGTATGCCCTCGAGCACAACGGCCTGAATCCGGGGGCTTTCATAGTCGAGGTACTTCTCAGAAAAGGAAAGAGGTGGGCTGAGGAGGACGAATGCTGCGGCCCAGAGGAGGGCGAGTTTGAGTTTCACCCGATATTGGCCTCCCTTTTTATCCTCTTCTTCAGCTTCTTGGCCTTGCCCACGAAATGCTTGATAGCCTTATTATCCTCTGAATCTTCCGCGAGAGCAAGAACTGCGTCGATCTGGGCGGAACTTTGGCTGAAATCTTTCTTCTCGTAGTATGTTCGGGCCAAAAGGTACCGGCACTCCACCTCTCCGGCGGGATGATAATAGGGGGACGAGGTTAGGGCCTCAAGCAGACCCTGATATGTACTGATGGCCTCATCATACATCTGGTTTTCCTGTTGCGCCTGTGCAAGCAACCAGAGAATGAAGGGTTTGTGCGGATATTTCTTTCTGAGTTCGTCGATCATGGCAAAGGCCTTGTCGTACTCCTTGTTCTCCACCCAGATGCGCACCAAGGCCAGTTTGGCGTCCTCAGCGGAAAATTTGCCTTTCTCAATGGAGAGTTTGATCATGTCAATTCCCTTCTGCCTGTTGTCAGCTACAAAGGGTAGCCACCAGAAGATTTTTGACTTGAGACTCTTCCAGAAGTGGTACGATCCCAGCCCGTAGTAGACGTCGTACAGCTCGGGATCGAGCTCGAGGGCTTTTTCCAAGTAACCCTTCCCTTTCAGACCATCCACGAAGGCGCCCATCCAGTTGCCGGTTAGAGCCTTATGGATTCCCCGGAAGCCAACCGCTCCACCGAAATAGAGGTAGTCTTGTGCGGTGAGATTGCCCTGTTCTTTCTTCTTCTCCGCCTTCTTGATGGCCATGTCCATATATCTGTCGAATTCTTCAGCGTAGGTGTAATTGCGAAAATCATCCATCAGCACTTGGAGGGAAGCCGAGACGTAGAAGTAACCGATAGGGTCATCCGGGAAGCTCCCGATCAGCTTCTTGAACTCCCCCACCGCCTCAAGCGCTGAATCGGCGTGAACCAGCTCCACTCCCCTCAGGATGATCGAATCCACCTCGGGCGAATCCATGCCCGGTTGCGCAAGGGAGTACGCGCCGGGGACGAGGCAGCAGAAAATCGAAACAAGGGTAAAGATTCTGGCGTGCTGAGACATGGTGGCGTCCTCCCGAAAAGATCAGAGATCTGCTCTTCCTGCAGGCAGGTCCGAGGTAAGTTTATCCACTTGAGCCGAGCTGGCCTGGTTGGTCAGGTCCCTCAGGAAGTGCAGATAGTCTTCCATAAAGGAGAAGACCTGGAGGGGCTTGCGCCCCCTGCTTTCGATTCTGGTGGACTTCATTAACTTAAATGGCCCCCAGGGGAAGGTGGTCACCTTTTCCACGTCACTCCAGGGGACGTGCACAAAGGAGGTGGCGACCCTCCTCCAGATTATCTTCTCGAAGATCAGGCTGCCGGGAGTTACGATTATCAGGTGATACGACGAATCCAGCCGGATGAAGAAGACTAAAAGGATGAGGACCAGAAGAAAGAGCATGGACAGCCAGATAGAGTTCTTGAAACCTGCCACCGCCGTAAGGAGCAGCAGCAAGGCGATCAGCCAGAAGAGTATCCTCAACTCTATCCCAAAGAATCTGTAACGTCTGGCGTTCTGTGTCTCACTCATCCGATTTCCCCGATTGGAATCTTATCCTTATTTACGCCCGTGTTCGGAGCATTATGAGAGTGTAATTTCAAAAATCAAGCCTTTTGATATTCGCCGTCCGAGGGTGCCGGGAGAGAATCCAAGCACCTCTGTTCAGCATACAATCGACTGTGCCTGGTGAAGCGGGAACCTGACGCCGGGGCTATTCTTACTGCTAAACCTGCCGAAATTATCAACGGGGAGACGGCTTAGTCCGTATCAGTGCACGTTGGTGAAAAATCACATTTGTCTTGCTTTTTTAACTGGTTTGGTTATATTCTCGTATCAAAGGTAAGAAGGAGGAGAAAAGTTGAAGCCGAAGATTCATCCCAAGTATTTCGAGACCACCATAACCTGCGCCTGCGGGAACAAGATCGAAACCCGGGCCACCATAAAGGACCTCAAGGTGGAGATTTGCTCTGCCTGCCATCCGTTTTTCACGGGGAAGCAGAAATTGATAGACACCGCAGGAAGGGTGGAGAGATTTAGAAAGAAGTACGAGCATTTTGAGAAAAAGAAAGCAGAGAGCAAAGAAGTAAAGCCGGAAGCCAAGGCTGAAGTCAACCCAACAAAGACTGAGGTCAAAGAAGCAAAGCCGCAAGCCAAAAAAGCAAAGGCTGAAACCAAAGAGGAAAAGACGGACGTCTCTCCGGACAGCGGAGAGAAGTAGCAAGATATTTAAGCGGCTGTTGTCAACAAGGGGTAGTGAGTATCGTTGTGGACAGCAGTCGCCTTTTTGTGTCCTCTGGTAGGGTTCTCGCAGGCTAAAGTCTGCGGCTACAAAGTCATCAGAGTCGATTTGCCCTTCAGTCGCAGCGGTTCGTGAAGGTGTTTGCTCGATGAATCGAGCAACTACGAAAAAGAAAGGGACTGAAATTGGCTGATATACACGTAGGCGGGCAGGCGGTTATAGAGGGGGTGATGATGCGCTCGCCCCACCGGGTCTCCACCGCGGTCAGAAAAGCAGACGGGGAGATCATGGTCAGAAACAGAGACTTCGTCTCCTTCGTTAAGAGATATAAGCTATTGGGATTGCCTTTGATTCGGGGACTGGTCAGCTTCGTGGAGATGCTGGTAATAAGCATCGGGACCCTAAACTACTCCGCAGAGGTAGCCATGAAAGAGGAGGAGAAGTCTAATCCGAAGAAGGAGAAGAAAAGCTCGGATTTCTGGAGGAGCGTATATATGGCTCTCACCGTTATCTTAGCCATGGCCTTGGGAATCGGTATCTTTTTCTTCATGCCTCTCTGGTTTTCCGAATTTCTGGGGGTGAAAAGAGAGGCTTTGACCTTTAACCTGATTGCGGGATTAGTCCGGGTCTTCCTCTTTGTTGTTTATGTGTGGGTTCTGTCGAGAATCGGCGAGTTTAAGAGGATCTTTCAGTATCACGGCGCGGAGCATAAATCCATCTACACCTTCGAGGCCGGGAAGGAGCTGACCGTAGACAACGTAAAAGACTTTTCAACCCGACATCCCCGCTGCGGGACCAGCTTCATTCTGATAGTGGTGGTCTTCGCCATTTTGGTTTACTCCCTTTCCGATACGATTTATTATCTTGCAACCGGCGTCCCGCCCACTCTGCCCAAGAGATTTTTGCTTCACTTCTCCCTTCTGCCCTTTGTAGCAGGGGTGGGTTATGAGCTTTTGAGGGCGTCCGGTAAGAGACAGAAAAGCAAGGTCATCAGATTCTTGAGCGCACCGGGCCTGTGGATACAGAGCATTACCACCAATGAGCCAACGCTCGATCAGATGGAGGTAGCCCTGGTAGCTTTAAAGAATGCCTTGAATCCCGCGGAGAAATCTGAGAAGACCTCTTCGGCATCTGCGAATAAAGAATCGTCAAACTGAAAAGGTGATCTTATGCTGGATCTTTTGGAGAAGATAGAGGAAAAACATAAGGAGCTAACCGAGCTTCTTTCCGATCCAAAGGTTCTCTCCGACAAGAACAGGTACAAAAGAATCGCAAAAGAACATAATGACTTAACAACGATCGTCTCGCTATCTTCTGAATACGGGGAATTGCTCAAGACCATCGAGGAGGACGAGAGCATCAGCCGCGAGTCGAAAGATGAGGAGTTAGTCGAGCTGGCGAAGTCGGAATTGGAGGAGTTGTACTCCAAGAAGGATGGGCTGGAGCAAAAGCTGCGAGTCTTGCTTTTGCCCAAGGACCCCATGGACAGCCGCAATACCATCATGGAGATAAGGGCCGGCACGGGAGGGGAGGAGGCCGCGCTCTTTGTGGCCGATCTCTACCGGATGTATTCTAAATACGCGGAGAAGAACCGCTGGAAAACGGACGTGATGAACTCCCATCCTACGGGAATAGGGGGATTCAAGGAGATCATCTTCTTAGTGGAAGGTAAAGATGTATACGGCAAGCTAAAATACGAAAGCGGCGTTCACCGGGTGCAGAGGGTGCCGGCTACCGAGGCCTCGGGAAGGATCCACACCTCCGCCGCCTCAGTGGCCGTACTGCCGGAGGCTGAGGATGTGGAGATGGATATAAAGCCGGAAGATTTGAAAGTCGACGTGTTCCGATCATCAGGTCCGGGAGGGCAGTCGGTGAATACCACCGACTCGGCGGTGAGGATCACCCATCTGCCCACGAATACGGTCGTCACCTGCCAGGATGAAAAATCCCAGCTGAAGAATAAGAACAAGGCCATGAAGGTTTTGAGGGCAAGGCTTCTGGATAAGGCTGCGGCAGAACAGACCGCGAAGATCGCCCGGGAGAGAAAAACTATGGTGGGGAGCGGAGATAGATCGGAGAAGATCAGAACTTATAACTTCCCCCAGGGACGGGTGACCGATCACAGAATTGGCTTGACTTTGTACCGGCTTGAAGGCATTTTAACCGGCGACATCGATGAGTTTGTGGAGGCTTTGAAAAGTAAAGAACAGGAACAGAGGTTACAGAACTCAAAGGTTTAGAGCAGGACCTTCGTTGCGGCTGCGGCTGGATCTATCAGTCTGCAGGTAAGCAGTTGTTGATCAAAAGCCCAGTTTCTCGAAAAAGGGAAACCCAGATGAAGTTTTGGAAAATCGGACTTGCTTTTCTCTGTACCGTTCTTCTTTTGATTGCCACCAGAAAGACCACCGCGGTGCGTTCAGTCCACGAGATGGTCCAACAGCACGGCATCCTGATTGAGCATAATACGGTTCCAAAGCAGGTGGGAGATGAGGTCCCGGTAATATCAGCAAAGGTCGAGGGAGCTTCCGAGGTAAGGTTAGTTTACAAAATCGGAAAAGACGGAGAATATCAGTCAGTTAAGATGAGCCCCAAACCGGGCGAAGAGAATGCCTATGCAGCAACCATCCCTCATCATCCAAAGAGCACAAAAGCCTGGTATTTCCTCGAAGCTGCCACTGTGCGAGAGGGTAGTTTGGTGAAAGTTACCCTCCCGGAGAGAGATTCGGGTCAAGTCAGACCCATTCGGCTCAAGTTTAGAGGTGAAGTCCCACTCTATATTATCATTCCTCATATTGTATCTATCTTTGCGGCCATCTTCTTTGCAACTTTGACCTTGTTTTCTGCCATAGAGTTGAAGAAGGGTAAAACCACACTGAAGAAATCGGTCAAACTGTGTGCCGTGACCCTTCTTTTTCTATTTATAGGATTCTTTCCCTTCGGATGGGCCATGAATTATTTTGCCTTCGGGGTGCTTTGGGAGGCGTTTCCCTTCGGAAGGGACGTGACCGATAACAAATCCCAGATAATGTTTCTTTTTTGGCTTTTCACTTTGTTTATGGTTAAGGGGACCCTTTGGGGTAGGGGCGAGGATAAGAATCTTGTCTCCCATGGGGGTTATTCCAGGCTGGTGTTAGTCTCGTTCATAGCAACGATACTCATACTTGCCATTCCCCATAGCTTATGAAGTAAAGTAGAGGAAAATACGACATGGAAGAATACAGGAGCTTAGCCGATCTGGCCTTATCTCTGACCAAAGATAAAGGGGCCAGCTATGCGGACATAAGAATCGAACAGATCGAAGAGGAGAACCTAAGCGTCCGAAAGGGGACGGCGGAGTTAATCGAGAAATCGACCGATTTCGGCCTGGGGATCAGGGTAATGGTCAACGGCGCCTGGGGATTCGCCGCCAGCGCCGATGTAAACGAGGAAAGCGTCAAAGAGGTAAGCCGGCAGGCTGTGGAGCTGGCCCGGGCCAGCTCGCGGGTGAAAGATAGAGATATTGTCCTCGCTCCCACCGAGAAGATCGTAGATTCGTACCAGACCCCTATTGTTACGGATCCCTTTTCGATACCGCTCAAAGAGAAGCTTGATTTTCTATTGTTTTTGGACGGTCTCATGGCAAGCATATCCGGCGTCAACCAGACCGAGTGCATGATGACCTTCATAAAGAGAAACAAACTTTTCGCCAGCTCGGAGGGATCGGTAATAGAGCAATTGATAGTTCAGAGCGGGGCCGGAATCACCGCCACTGCCATGCAGAGCCGCAGGGAGATGGGAACAAGGTCCTATCCCAACTCCAGCGGACAACACCAGACAAAGGGATACGAGCTCATCGGGGAATTAGATTTTGAGAAGAACGCTGTAAGGATCGCCGGGGAGGCGGTGGCAGTTCTCGGTGCGAAAGAGTGTCCCTCCAGAAGCACCACCGTAATCTTGGACGGGCCGCAGGTATCACTTCAGATCCATGAATCGATCGGGCACGCCCTGGAGTTGGATAGGGTGTTCGGGGCAGAAAGGAACTTCTCCGGGGCCAGCTTCGCCACGCCGGATAAGCTAAATAGCCTCAAATACGGTTCGGAGATAGTGAACGTGGTGAACGATTCCACGGCACCCTTTGGACTGGGGACCTTCGGCTACGATGACGAAGGAGTGAAGGCGGCCAGGAGCTTTCTGATCAAAGATGGCATTCTGGTAGGCTATCTCTCCTCCCGTGACACCGCGCCCAAGGTAGGCACGTCCAGCAACGGCTGTATGCGGGCGTCAGGCTGGGCCAACGTTCCCATAGTCCGGATGACTAACACTAATCTCCTGCCCGGGGACAAAAGCTTAGAGCAGATGATCTCCGAGGTGGACGACGGAATCTACATGCAGACCGTTCGCACCTGGTCCATCGACGATTTCCGGGAGAGCTTTCAGATGGGCTGCGAGATCGGATGGGAGATCAAGAACGGCAAGTTGGGCGATATGATCAAAAGTCCATCCTACTCGGGAAACAGCACTGAGTTCTGGAATTCCTGCGATGCCATCGGCAACCAAGAACAGTGGGAGATCTGGGGCACTCCCAACTGCGGCAAGGGCCAACCGGCACAGAATATGCCCACCAGCCAGGGCGCCTCACCGATTAGAGTCAGAAATGTCAAGGTGGGCAGCTGATCAAATAAGCGTTCTTAGGAGAGAATCCAAAGATGATGGAGAAAGAGAAGGCATTTGAGATTCTGGAGAAGGGGCTCAAAT
>JBARPX010000085.1:0-14481 GCA_049643405.1 Candidatus Zixiibacteriota bacterium | reverse complement strand
CTGATTCATCACGTTGTTCCACATGTTAGCCAAACCCGGAGGTGGATGCCATGACGGACGAGGAGAAATACTCGTTAGAGGAGTGTCATAAGAAGTCGGCGGTGGACTGCTTCAACCTTGTCTGGAGTCTCCTGGAGAAGAAGGACAGAACCAAAGAGGAAGACGACAAGATGGTTCATGCTGCCCACGCCTCGCGCTTTCACTGGGGCGAGATCGGAACGCCGCTTGAGTTTGAGCGGGGTGAATGGCAGATCTCGCGGGTCTATGCGGTGCTGAACCGACCGCACGCCGCGCTCTATCATGCAGAAAGGTGCCTGGAAATCTGCACGGAGAACAAGATTGAAGACTTCGATATTGCCTTTGCCCATGAAGCTATGGCCAGAGCAAACGCCGCCTCGGGCAACAAGGCTGAGTTCGAAAAACACTATCAGTTGGCGAAGGAGGCCGGAGAGAAAATCGCGGGAAAAGAGGACAAAGACTACTTCTTCAGTGATCTTGAGTCGGGTCCCTGGTACGGGATGAAGTAAGCCTTTCGAAATCGCTTGGGGAAACAGAGGAGAGAGCATGGAGAGTCATAATGAACAAACGGGTGCAGAGAAACCTGAGCCAGAGGTGATGAGCCTATCGGAGCGGGTGGAATACCAGAAGGATTCAATAGTGAGTGGGGAGATCATCAAGAAGAAGACGGGGACGGTCACGTTGTTTGCCTTCGATGAGGGGCAGGGATTGAGCGAGCACACGGCGCCCTTCGACGCTTTAGTTTACGTCGTCGACGGCGAAGCGGAGATCACCATTTCCGGAAAGCCCTTTCGCTTAACGGCGGGAGAGATGATCGTGATGCCTGCGAATGAACCGCACGCCTTGAGTGCAAACAAGAAGTTCAAAATGCTTCTGATAATGGTAAGATCATGATGCAGCAAGATTACGATAGTCGTCCCTGACGACGGGCATTCGTCGAACCAAACTGGCTCCTGAAAAGGAGGATAAGGTGATCAGCTACGGATTCAAGAAAGAGATTGACCTCTCCTTTGACAAAGCTGTGGAGGTGGTCACAGAGAAGTTGAAAAGTAAGGGTTTTGGGATTCTCACCAAGATTGACGTGAAGGAGAAATTCAAGGAAAAGCTGGGAATAGACTTCCAAAACTACGTCATCCTGGGTGCCTGCAATCCTCCGCTTGCTCATAAGTCCATTCTGGCGGAGGAGGATATAGGTTTGCTTCTGCCCTGCAATGTGGTGCTCTACGAGAAGGATGGCAAGACTGTTCTTGACATTATCAAGCCCTCGACCGCCATGGGGATGATCGAAAATGAAGCATTGAATCAGATCGCCACCGAGGTTGAGGCGAAACTAAAAGACGTGTTTGACTCCACACAATAACCAGGAGGCGGACGATGAAAACCGGTCTGTTGGTCCTGTTGGCGGTGGCATTGATCATTCTGCTGATGGTATTTTTCTTCGCAGGAGATCAAGGGCACATGTGGGGGTCTGAAGGGAGGATGCACTTTGGAGCTGGCTACATGTGGATTCTACTTCTGATTGTAATTGGGCTAGCCGTGTATTTGGTGATAGAAAGCCAAAAATCCAGAACTGACGGTGGCAAAGAGACCCCTTTGGAGATTCTAAAAACGAGGTTTGCCCGGGGCGAGATCACCAAGGAAGAGTTTGAGGAGATGAAAAGGAAATTGGAGGAATGATTCACCAGGCGAAAGAGAGGCAACTGAAAACACTTAGGATCCCAGGAGGTGGGTTATGAGAATCAAGGCGACGATTATTTTGGTCATGAGCCTGCTTTTGGCCTCCGGAGCTTCTGCCCAGACGTGCGTTGAGTGTCACAAAAAGATCACACCTAACATCGTTTCCGATTGGCAACTGAGCAGGCATAGCCAGAATGACGTGGATTGTTCGGTATGCCACGGCGATCTGCACAAATCTGCTCAGGATGTGGCGAATGTCCAGATTCCGACGCCGGAGACTTGCGCCATGTGTCACTCTGCCCGGGTTGAGCAATTCAAAGGCGGAAAGCATGCTCTGGCCTGGGCGGCGATGAAGGCCATGCCCACGGCTCACTGGCAGCCCATGGCGCTGATGGAGGGAATGAAGGGCTGCGGTGGATGTCACAAGATCGGACTCAAGACAGAGGCGGAGATAGAAGAATTGAAAAGGGACGGCGCTGGTTTTGGCGTGGCCTCCTGCGATGCCTGTCATACCCGACACATCTTCTCCGCTAAGGAAGCCAAACAGCCCCAGGCCTGCCGAACCTGCCACATGGGCATCGATCATCCACAGTGGGAGATGTATTCATCTTCCAAGCACGGCGTTAGATATCTGTTGAAACAAAACGGAATTCTTCCTGAAGCTGTTGCCGCGCCCACCTGCCAGACCTGCCATATGCAGGATGGCGATCATGCCGTGCGAACCGCCTGGGGATTTTTGGCAGTCAGGCTCCCCATGCCGGAGGACGAAGAGTGGGCCGCGGATCGGGCAACGGTTTTGCAGGGACTGGGAGTGCTGGACCCGGATGGAAACCCGACTGCCAGACTTGACGTGGTAAAGGCGGCGGACGTTGTCCGGCTCACCCAGGAAGATTGGCAAAAAGAGCGGGATGAGATGATAAATACGTGCAACCAGTGCCATTCGGTGAACTTCGCCAAAGCGGAGTTGGAAAAGGGCGATGCTATGATCAGAGAGGCGGACAAGTTGATGGCGGAAGCCATCCGCGTGGTGGCCGGCCTCTACAACGACGGAATAATAGCGAAGCCGGATCACTATGCTCATCCGTTTCCCGACCTGCTCACCTTCCACGATGCGCCGACGGTGATAGAGCAGAGGCTGTTTCTGATGTTCCTGAAACACCGGATGAGAGCCTTCCAGGGAGCCTTCCACGCCAACCCGGATTATGCCCTCTGGTACGGCTGGAGCGAGATGACGCAGGACCTGACCGAGATCAAAACCAAAGCTGAGGAGTTGGGAAGAGCCAAGAAATCGGGCAAGAAATGAGACGGGTTAGCCCGGCTCGCCCGATCGTGCAAAGGAGGGATGAACTTGATCAAACTTGGATTGAAGATGGGTTTAGTTGTTCTTGTGCTGGTTTCCATCGGAGCCTGCGGAAACAGAGCCGAACAGGACACCGTCGAGAAGGCCGAACTCAAGGAGTTACACGAGTATGATGAGGTCGAGCTTTCGTCGGTAAACGATTTCAGGGAGAATTCCATCAAGGGTCCCCAGTACATAGACAAAGACAGCGCAAGGCTGACGATTACCGGGCTGGTTGATACCGCGAGGACCTATGCATACGACGATATCGTCAATCGTCCGAGTCGGAAGAAAGTGGTGACGCTGAACTGCGTGGAAGGCTGGAGCGTAACCATACTGTGGGAGGGCGTTCTGGTGAGGGACCTGATTAAAGAAGCCGGAATTGACTCAACCGCCAAAGTGATCATATTCCATGCCTACGATGGCTACTCCTCATCTTTCCCCTTGAATTACGTCATGGAAAATGATATAATAATGGCGCACCGGATGAACGATCTGACCATGCCGCCGGAAAGGGGTTTTCCTTTTCAACTGGTAGCAGAAGGCAAGTGGGGCTACAAGTGGGTCAAGTGGATAACTGAGATAGAATTGTCAGCAGACGAGAACTATAGAGGCTACTGGGAAAACTACTGGTACTCCAATGACGGGGACTTAAACAAGGGTTTTTTCGAGGAGATATGGCCTCCGTCGGAATCGGGGGAGGAGGATTCAACATCACCCGGAGAAAAAGACAAGGAGAACTAAGAGGTCAAGGTGAAATACGTAACAGGATAAATAAGGAGGTGTTAAGATGACCGAAAGACTGCAGGTGTATAAATGCGAAGTCTGCGGGAACATCGTGGAGGTTCTCCACGAGGGTGTAGGCGAGCTTGTCTGCTGTAACCAGCCCATGAAGCTGATGGCCCCCAAGATCGCTGACGAGGGTAAGGAGAAACACGTACCGGTGATCGAGAAGACCGACAAGGGCGTCAAGGTCAAGGTGGGCTCTGTGCCTCATCCCATGGAGCAGCGGCACTACATCGAATGGATTGCTGTTCACGCCGATAATGGGATTTACCGGAAGTTCTTAGGCCCCGATCAAAAGCCGGAGGCCGAGTTTGAGATCGAAGGAAAGGTTACCTTGGCCAGAGAATACTGCAACGTCCACGGACTGTGGATCGGAAAGAAATAAGAGAGCCAAAGAATAGTCGCTGTCTCAGGGAAGGCAGCGGGCGACTTCCTAGGATACAGCGGCTATCATAACCAGAATTTTTGGTCTAACTCATAATAATTCGAAGTGGAAACGTAAGGAGAAAAGGAAGCGGAACAGTCTAACCATAACCTGGAGGAACAATGGACTTGAGCAACTTCAAAGAGGTGATCACCTTTGCCATTCGCAAAGAGGCTGAAGCCTATAATCTTTACACCACTTACAGCGATCTGGCCAAGAATCCGGGAACCAAGGTGATGTTCAAGGAGCTGGCCACAGAGGAGCAGAAGCATCGGGAGATTCTGGAGGGCGTGGAGAAAAAGGACGTCACCGAATACAAGCTGGAGACAATTCCCGATCTGAAAATCAGCGATTTCGTGGATGACCAGGAGTTCTCGCCAGACATGGATTATCCGGCCGCTCTACGTCTGGCCATAAAAAGAGAAGAACATGCCTTCAAGTTGTACAACCACATCGGGTCGCAAACCGAGGACGCGGAGCTTAAGAAGCTCTTCGCGGTCCTGGCTCAGGAGGAATCCAAGCATAAGCTTCGTCTGGAAAGCGAGTACGATGAGAACGTGTTGATGTGGGCTTGATCGGCACATGGTGCAAGGAGCGACACAATGAAGGAAGAAGAGAAGAGAATCTACAGGGAGGCCGAAGGCAAAGTCGGCCCGGAGGTGACCGTTCTGGAGGCCTTGGCCACCGCCATCTACAATGAACAGTCGGCCTTCGATTTCTACACCGGGCTTTCCGAGATCATCAAGAACCAAAGCGGCAAGGAGAAGTTCAAATTCTTGGCTGCCGATGAGAAGAGACATCGGGAACTGCTGGAGGCTCACTACAAGAAGCTCACCAGCGGGAAGGAGTTTCCCTTCGATCCCACCAAGCTGAAAGCCATTCAGGTGGAGGTCAGGGACAACACCACCGCCGCGGAAGCCTTGGACATCGGAATCAAGGCGGAAAAAGAGGCCTACGAGTTTTACAGTAAGGCCGCAGAAGAAATTGAAGAGCCTGATGCCAAGAAGATGTTTCTGATGCTGGCTGAACAGGAGGATGGGCACTACAACCTGCTGACCGCGGAAAAGCAGGCACTTACAGGCCAGTTCTACTGGTTCGACTCAGACACGCCGGGGATGATGGAATACTAATAGCTGAGACGTGCTGAAGAGAGGGGCGAGAAGAATCTGTCGTGCGGACGTCAGACGCAGAGCAATCAAGACAAATGGAGGTGTCAGAATGAAGAGCATAAAAGGAACCCAAACAGAAAAGAATCTCCTGACCGCTTTCGCCGGAGAATCGCAGGCGAGGAATCGCTACACCTACTTTGCCTCGAAGGCTAAGAAGCAGGGATACGAGCAGATATCCGCCATCTTCCTGGAAACGGCAGCTAACGAAAAGGAGCACGCCGAAAGGCTGTTCAAATTCTTAGAAGGCGGCGATGCCGAGGTGTCAGCTTCCTTTCCCGCCGGCGTGATCGGAGAGACCAAGGATAATCTGAAAGCCTCTGCTGCCGGAGAAAACCACGAGCATACCAGCATGTATCCGGGATTTGCCAGGGTGGCGGACGAGGAAGGCTTTACTGAGATAGCGAACGCTTTCAGGTCAATAGCAGTTGCAGAGAAACAGCATGAGAAAAGATACCTCGCTTTGATGACTAATATTGAGAACGGGACGGTCTTCAAACGGGAGAAACCGGTGAAGTGGAGATGCGGCAACTGCGGGTACATCCATGAGGGGACCGAGCCGCCGGACGAATGTCCTGCCTGCGCGCATGCCAAAGCGTACTTCGAGCTTCTGTGCGAAAACTGGTAAAACTGCCAGTGTTCTTCGAGGGTGCTCTGACGTAGTATCCGGGCTTCGCATATCCCCTCAAAGCGGGGAATATGCGAGGCGATTCGGATATGAGCGAGTCTACCAGATCGGGCAGGGATTGCCCAGACGGGCACGTCCGTGTACCCCTTGTCCGTCCAGACGGGTGCAACCCTCACCCCAGCAAGAGTTAAATAATGGAATCATTGTGAAAAAGAAAGACCGGGAGCAACGAGGTGATGGTTCCAACCAGATAAACAAAACATCGAGCAGGTTGATTAGAGGGATGTTGATTGCTGCGGGGTCTCTTTTCGTGGGGCTTGCCGTCCTCGGAATATTCCTGCCTCTTTTGCCCACCACTCCCTTTCTCCTGCTGGCCGCCGCATGCTACGTTCGGAGTTCAAGAAGATTTTACAATTGGCTCTTGAACAATAGATGGTTTGGAAACTACATCAAGAATTATCGAGAGAAAAAGGGGGTTCCATTAAGGGTAAAGCTCCTGTCCATCTCCCTTTTGTGGATCACCATACTCTTTTCCGCTGCTTTTGTAGTTGACATTCTGCTGGTCAGGATTATCCTCATTCTGATAGCGAGTTGCGTCACCGTACATATCTTCCGTATTCGGACTTTGAGGTGACCAAAAAGGGAGTTGTAACAGAGGCTTGAGATAGTGTGGAAACGGGAGACCGATGCGACTTCGCAAACAAGTGAGTCAAAAGGCGGGCCGTGACTGAGAAGGAAGAAAAAGTACGCTGCGATGACGTCCTCAAAAAGCGCCAAATGGATTCCCTCCGATGAGCTTCGACAATTGACCAGCGAAGCGGTTCACAAAAGGTTGCGAGCCAAGTAAGGAGGATATACGCGACCCCGTAGATGTGATAACGTGCGGTACCTTTCACCGAATAGAAGGAGAGATTAGGATGCCAGACATTCTGAATGTCGACAGCCTGCCGGAGGAATTTATCGACGATCCCAAGTTCGAATCACAGATGAAAACGCTCTACTTAGGAGCTGCAGCCGGCAGTGAGAAGATCTACGTCAACATCGATTACGTGAAACCGGGGGCTAAGAGCGTCAAATATCATTCTCATTCGAAACAGGAGGAGTTCTTCTTGATTCTTGAGGGAAGCGGGACTTTGAGGATGAACGACGAAGAGACCCCGGTCAAGCAGGGGGACTTCGTGGCTAAGCCCGCTGGAAAGGAGATCGCGCATCAGTTTATCAACAACGGCTCAGAGGTGCTCCGGATACTGGATTGCGGACTGAATAAGCAAGACGAGGCTATAACCTATCCCGACGACGAGGTGATCCTTCTGAAGAAACAACGGATGGCCTTCAAGATCTCGGATGCGCTGAAAGATTGGTCGTCCGATCCGAACCGGTGAAGATGAAAACTGAATGTCGAGGAGGAAAGTGATGGAAGCTATGGAGGCGATTCTCTCCCGCAGGAGCATACGCAAGTATACAACACAGCCAGTACCAGACGAAGTGATAAAAGAGTTGCTGGAAGCTGCCATGAGCGCCCCGTCTGCCGGCAACCAGCAGCCCTGGCACTTTATAGTAATCAAGGACCGCGGCATTTTAGACGAGATTCCCAATTATCATCCATATTCGGCGATGCTGAAAGAAGCCTCGGTGGCAATCCTGGTCTGCGGCGACCTGAGGTCGGAAAAACACAAGGGATACTGGGTCCAGGATTGCTCTGCGGCCACGGAGAATCTTCTAATCGCCGTTGAAGCCAAGGGTTTGGGGGCGGTCTGGTTGGGCGTCTACCCGCGAGAAGACCGGGTTGATGGCATCCGGAAACTGCTGGGACTTCCGGAGCATATCATACCTCTTTCGCTGATTCCGGTAGGATTCAAAGGAGAAGAAAAGCCCCCGGCAAATCGATACGATGCTTCCAAAGTCCACCACAACCGGTGGTGAACTGGCGTTCATCGGCGGTGCCTGGTGTGCGAAGAAGCAGGTACACACGAATAAGGATCGGAAAGATGGAGGTTTCTTGACTCTGAGAATCTACGAAAGGTTGAGCCAGGTATATGATCTGGATTGGGGTGAGTTCGCCAAGAAATACGTCAGCCTGATCAACGAGCTTCTGGATGAACGCAGTCTGGATTGTGTCCGGATTCTGGATCTTGCTTGCGGCACGGGTTCTCTCTGCGCGGTTTTGGCCAAGCAGGGTCACTCGGTCGTGGGCATAGACAGCTCCCCCGAGATGATCGAGAAGGCCAGGTCAAGATTGCGCAAGAAGCATGACGCGTTCTTCGACGTGCAGGAGATGAGCCGGTTCTCCGTCGACGGTACCTTCGACTTAGTTACCTGCACCTTCGATTCCATCAACTACCTCCTTACCCCCAAGGAGCTGAAGGGAGCTATTGGGCGCATCTCAGGCGTTATGAAGGAAGCCGGTCTGTTCATCTTTGACTCCGATACCCATCGACACTATCTGAATCACCACCAGGGAGAATACCATCGCCAGCTGGGCGGAGAGTCCTTCGTCCAGAAGTGCACCTACGACCCGGAAAAGCTCATCGCCACGACGATATTCGAGTTCCCGGATGGAGCGGTTGAGATCCACTTGCAGCGACCTTACGATCTGCCGGAACTTAAGCCCATGTTGGCAGAGGCAGGTCTGAGCGTCATCTATGCCTACGCTCACTTCGACAAGACGCCGTTTGACCGCAGCAGCGAAAGGTTGATCTGCGTGACTGAAAGGATTCCACCGGAAAAAGAGTGACGGCGCGATGTGGCTTCGGTCTGCAGTTCGAAGCCAGGTCCGTGCGGGGAAACAGCATGCCAAGATATCATATGAACAAGACTGAGCAGGAGATAGCTGATCGAGATTCGTTAGTTGACATCCTGAAGCGGGGCAAGTATGCCATCATAGCCGTGTGCCGGGAGGGGGAGCCTTATATCGTCACCTTAAATCACGGATACGATGAGAGAAGAAACGCGCTCTATTTCCACTGTGCGCTCAAAGGTCTCAAGATCGATTTTGTCAGACATAATCCTGACGTGTGCGCCACGGTGATAGAGGACGGAGGATACAAGATGGGTCGATGCGAACAGGCATATCGTTCCGTGGTCTTCTGGGGGAAGATGCATGTGGTGGAGGATTTGGAGGAGAAAAAGTACGGGATCGACGTTCTTTTGAATCATCTGGAAGACGAGCCTGATGAGGTCAGAGAACGAAGCCTGAAATCGGAAGAAGCATATGAAGAAGTGGGAATATTGAGGCTGGATATAACGGAGATGACCGGGAAGCAGGGAGAATAACGCGGGGAGAGTTAATCGTGATGAAAGAGTTGAGGATTGACACAAAGGTAAAACTCAACAACGGGGTTGAAATGCCCATCTTTGGATTGGGCACCTACCAGGCTCAAAGCGGCAAAGAGACAAGGGATGCGGTCCTTCATGCACTGCACGCCGGCTACAGGCACATCGACACGGCCAGCATGTACGGTAACGAGGAGGACGTGGGAACGGCTATCGCAGAGAGCGGCATCCCGCGAGAGGAGATTTTCGTCACCACAAAACTGTGGAATTCAGATCACGGCTACGACAGCGGCTTAGCCGCCTTCAAAAAAAGCCACAGGAGACTTCGTCTCTCTTACGTCGACCTCTATTTAATTCACTGGCCGGTACAGGACCTGCGAAACGAGACCTGGAGAGCTTTGGAGACGCTGCTTAAAGAAGGAAAGTGCCGGGCTATCGGGGTGAGCAATTACATGATCCGGCATCTGGAGGAACTCCTGGAAAGATCGTCGACCATCCCTGTGGTCAATCAGGTAGAATTCAGCCCCTATCTTTACCAAAAGGACCTTCTGGAGTTTTGTCGGAAGAGCAAGATCCAGTTGGAAGCATATAGTCCACTTACCAAGGGGCACAAGCTGAATGATCCGAAACTGGTGACCCTGGCTTCGAAGTATTCCAAAAGCCCGGCTCAGATTTTGATTGGCTGGGCGCTGCAGCATGAGATGGTGGTTATCCCCAAGTCGTCAAAAAGGGAGAGAATCACAGAAAACGCCGGTGTTTTCGATTTTACCATTTCGCCTGAAGACATGAGAGCTCTGGATTCATTTGACCAGGGTCTGCGCACCAGCTGGGACCCGACCACGGCTCCGTAACCTTACGACCAATTCTACACTGTAGAGGATTTAATATGACCTCAAAAGATCTTTGGACCTGCCCCAAGTGCAAAAGGCGCTTTGTCAATCTCAACCAGACGCATTCCTGTGGAAGCTACACGGTGGAACAACACCTGAGAGGCAGAAGCTCCAACGTGGTATCGCTGTACGAGCAGTTCGTGGCCCTGGTGAAGCGGTGCGGGCCGGTAACAGTAGTGGCGGCCAAAACCAGAATCGGCTTCCAGGTGCGGATGATATTCTCTGTGCTCAGTTTAAGACAGCGCAGTCTCGACTGCCACGTGGTTCTGTCGCGGCGTTTGGGAAATCCGAGATTTACGCGCATCCAGTCGCTCTCCCCACGAAATCACGTGCATTACTTCAGCATAAAGTCTTCGGAAGACTTAGATGACGAGGTGCTGGGGTGGCTCAGGGAGGCGTACGAGGTGGGAGAGCAAAAGCATTTGGTGAAGTAAGACAGGTTTCGAGCCTGGCGCAGTGCAGCCAGGCGATTAGCGCGAAGCTTTCGGCTAAGTCACCAGCCGGAACTTCTATGAAGGGAGGATTCAATGGACTCGCCAACGCCCGATTCTCATTTCAAGACCATGTGCCTGATGTACAAGTTCCGCGACTTCTTCCTGCCGCGGAAAAACATCTTGAGGGAGCTGGACATAAAACCGGGCCTCCACATACTCGACTACGGATGCGGACCCGGCAGCTACTCAATCGTCGCCGCCCGGTTGGTAGGAGATTCGGGAAAGGTCTACGCCCTGGACGTCCACCCGCTGGCAATCCAGCGAGTGGGGAGTGCTGCCTCAAGGAAAGGTCTGACGAATATAGAGACCATTCAATCCGACTGTGCAACAGGATTGAAGGACAAGAGCATCGACATTGCTTTTCTGTATGATATCCTGCACCACTTAAGCGAGTCGGATACGGTGCTGGGAGAGTTGCACCGGGTTTTAAAGCCGGGCGGAATTCTGTCGTGCAATGACCATCACCTGAAGGAAGAAGAGATAATATCCAAGATTATAAGTACCGGTTTGTTTAAGCTGTCATCAAAAGGCAAAAAGACATACAGTTTTTCGAAAGGACAACAGCCTGTCCACATCGTGCCCTCGGACGTAAAATGAGCAAATTGAAGCTGATCTTCGAAAGGCAACTCTGGCACTACTTACTCTTGCCGGTTCTTCTGACCGGCCTGGTCATTATCAGTTCAACCGAAGGTTTTCTGAGGGGCGACTTTTTGAACGTCGGCACCAAGACCTGGTTTCTCTTAGCAGTCGCCATTCCCATCCTGCATCAATTTTATGTTTGGTTTTGCTGGCGAATGCAGTTACATTATTCCCTGATAACGAGGCTCTTCGGTCGCGCCGGATTTATCTGTTATTCTATAATCTTCCTGATCTTTCTGATCTCAAGGTTGACCTTGTTACTCTTCCTGGCGATATCAAACAAGAATAGTTTAGATGCTAATCCAATACTGCTATATGGCCTGTCAATTGTTTTTTGGTTGCTTGCGCTGTATGTTTTTTATTCCATCCTGAAATACTTCACCCTCAGGCGGGCAATGGGAGTCGATCATTTTGACCCGTCTTACCGGGGAGCAGGATTAGTGAGAAAAGGCGTCTTCAGGTACACGTCCAACGCCATGTACACCGTCGGCCTGCTGTTCCTATGGATACCCGGCTTGCTTTTTTCCTCGAAGGCTGCTTTGGCAGTTGTGCTATTCAGTCACATTTACGTCTGGATTCATTATTATTGCACCGAGAAACCCGATATGAGAAAGATCTATGGACTCTCCCCGTCAAGTGAAAATGAATAAGGAGGTGTTCCCATGAAGAAAGTAAAGAAGGGAGTCGGCGCGTTTGCCGCGATCTTGCTTCTGATCGGATTGCCCAGGGCCTTTGCTCAATGGACCATTGACGTCGAATCCGGCGCGGTGTTCAGCGGATATAACGACGTGGAAATTCCCCAAGAAACAGGAACCAGGTTCTCGCTTTCAGAGGAGCTTGAAACGGACCCGGGTTATTTCATCAGATTGAGGTTGACCCGTTCTTTCAATGACCGGCACCATATATCGGCTCTGGTAGCTCCCCTTCGTCTTGACGCCAGCGGCCGGATCGACCGTCTGGTGCGATTCAACGAGATGGAATTTGCGGCGAACGCTCCGCTGAAGGCAAGATACCGCTTTGATTCCTATCGGTTGACCTATCGCTACGACTTCCATCGAAAGGACAAGCTGAGGGCCGGGATTGGTCTTACAGCCAAAATCAGAGACGCATCCATCAGCCTGGAGGATGAAGAGCAGAAGACGGAAAACAAGAATACGGGTTTCGTGCCACTGGTGAACTTCAAAGTTGAGTGGAGGTTCGCAGAAGGGTTCGGGCTTCTGCTGGAGGGGGACGCGCTGGCTGCGCCCCAGGGAAGAGCTGAAGACGTGTTGCTGGCAGTGACATATGAGCCAGTCAAGAGAGCGACGGTCAGATTCGGGTACAGACTGCTTGAAGGGGGTGCTGACGTAGATAAGGTTTACACCTTCGCTCTAATTAGTTATATTGTTGCCGGCGTGACCGTCAGGCTATGAGTCGGCAAGCGGGTCGCTGCTTAATCGGACCAAGTAGGCCGGTCGAGAAGGTAGCCACAACCTTATGGTCATGTGCTGATTATGTTGACAGTACGGCATCGGGCCTTATGATCACGTGAGCAGTCCATGCCCGAACAGTGGGTGAGTGAATAGTAGTCCTCAGTACCTGGACTCACCGATAGTAACCCTCCCTGACCCTCCCTTATCAGGGAGGGAACCGGTCTTGCTCCCTTGCAGGGAAGAACAGAAGTCATGGGTGTAGAAATAGAATGTTGACGACCATTAGGTTGCGTTGATCGAGCGAGTCAGATCTTACTGCGACGCAGGCTGAAGCCTGCGGCTGCCAAACCTTCAGTTGTCGGAAATACAACCGTTATGGATGATGCCGCCACAAAACGCGCTGCTTTGCTTGTCGCCACGTTAACCTCCTTTCTCACGCCCTTCATGGGCTCGTCCGTGAACATCGCGCTTCCCTCCATCGGAAGGGAATTTGCCATGGATGCGGTCCTGTTGGGTTGGGTTGCCACCTCCTATATTTTATCCGCGGCCATGTTCTTGGTCCCCTTCGGAAGGATAGCGGACATTCACGGTAGGAAGAAGATCTTCACTTACGGCATTCTCACCTTCGCCTTCTCGTCTCTCCTTTCCGCGCTTGCCCCCTCTGCCATCTTTTTAGTTTGCTGCCGGGTTTTGCAGGGAATCGGAAGCGCCATGATCTTTGGCACCTCCGTAGCAATTCTAACCTCAGTATATCCTGTTGGTGAAAGGGGGAAGGTTCTGGGGATAAACGTTGCCGCTGTCTATTCAGGGCTTTCGCTGGGACCTTTCATAGGGGGATTTTTGACCCAACAACTCGGCTGGAGAAGTATCTTTTTTCTTAACGTTCCTCTGAGCTTGCTTATAATCGCCTTTGTCTTATGGAAATTAAAAGGGGAGTGGGCCGGGGCAAAGGGGGAGAAGTTCGATCTCTCCGGGTCGGTGATATATGCACTCTCGCTCCCGGCCATGATGTACGGATTTACCCTTCTGCCCGCCACCTCCGGCGTGTGGTTGATATTAATTGGCCTGTTGGGGCTGGTGGCATTCACCAGGTGGGAGATAGGAAGGGAGAGCCCGGTCTTTGATATGAATCTGTTTAAGAGCAACACCGTCTTTGCCTTCTCCAGTTTGGCCGCGTTGATCAATTATGCCGCCACCTTCGGGGTCGGTTTCCTCTTGAGTTTGTATCTGCAGTACACCAAGGGACTCACTCCCCAGCAGGCGGGCACGATTTTAATCTGCCAGCCTATTGTCATGGCTCTTTGCTCCCCCATTGCCGGCAGGCTATCGGATAAAATCGAGCCGAGGGTGGTTGCCTCCATTGGGATGGGCTTCACCATGGTGGCACTCTTCCTCTTCAGCTTCCTGACCCAGGATACGAACATAGGATTTGTGGTCGCCAGCCTGATCGTCATCGGTTTTGGGTTGGCCCTTTTTTCCTCTCCGAACACCAACGCAATCATGAGCTCGGTTGAGAAGAGATCCTATGGCGTAGCCGCAGCCACTGTGGGCACCATGCGCCTGACCGGGCAGATGCTGAGCATGGGGATTGCCATGCTGGTGTTTGCGGTATACATCGGCCGGGCGGAAATCACGCCGGAAAACTACCCCGCCTTCCTGCGAAGCGCGAAGACAGCCTTCACCATCTTCACTGTTGTTTGCTTCGGTGGCATATTCGCCTCGCTTGCCAGAGGGA
>JBARPX010000084.1:0-23634 GCA_049643405.1 Candidatus Zixiibacteriota bacterium | reverse complement strand
ACGTCGTTGGTGAGTTGGCTCGCCTTTATCCCCTCAACCTTAAACTCGCAGGAGAAGGGGAGTTTCACCTTCTTTGAAAACCGGAAGGAAATCAGTTCCACGTACTTGCCACCTTTTTTCTTTCTCCAAACCTTTGTGTTCTCCGGAAAGACGAGCCTCCATTTTCCTTTTCCGGCTCCACCTATCAAGAGAGACGCATCCATCAGGTTCGGATCATCCCCGACTATCCGGTGACCTTCCTTTTCGTCCGGCTGATAATCTGTTAGGGGATTGCCATCTCTGTTTTTGTTTTTCTCATCAAAATCCGCATTAACCCTGATCACTCCGCCACTATCTTCGCTCTGCTCTGACATTTCGTCCACTACCAGATCCACTGAGAATCTGGAGTTCTCACCGCCCGGGCTTTGATCTGCAGATCCTATACTGGCTTTTGAACAGAAAAGAGCAAAAGAGAGGCTCAGGAGGAACGCAAAGGGTAAGGCTGTCACTTTTTTCCTGGAAAGCGAAAGGATGTTCAATTTATTCAAGATAGAGTAACTATGATTGACGGATGGTGGTTAAAAGACAGGTCTCCTTGAGCTTAGCTTACGAACTCTCACCATCGGGGTAGGCATCGGCTAAAAGCTGGATAGGGTGTTTTACTCCTTGTCTCATTTTTCTTTGGAGGAACGTTTCTCCAAACCGCATCATGCACCCGGGACACCCACTGACCAGAAAGTCGGGGTCGATCTTTTCCATATTTTCCAGTTTATATTCCATTATGCCCTTGGAGATGGGATAATACTTCAGATTAAACGATCCTCCCCCGCCGCAGCATCTGTCCGAATCGGCCATCTCGATAAACTTAACTCCGGGTAGTTGTTCTAAGATCTTTCTGGGTTCATCCTTGATGCCCTGCCCCCGGTTCAAATGGCAGGGATCGTGATAGGTAATGACAATTTCCTTCTCCGGCGGTTTGAAATCTTTTTTCATGTTTATGACGTTGACTAAAAATTCCGAGATGTCATAAGTCGGAATATCGAAGTCGACTCCCAGAAGCTCCTTGTATTCCTTCTTTAGGGTTAATCCGCCCGAAGCACAATTGACCACAATGCAGTCCACCTTCGCATCTTTGAAGACTTTCAGGTTTCTCTTGGCATGTTTGATTCCGGTCTTGAAATCGCCCGAATTATAGATAGATGTGCCACAGCATATCTGTCCCTTGGGGATTACCACCTCGATGTCATTATGAGTCAACACCTTTATCAAAGCTTCACCCACCTCGGGATAGACCATATTGGTGCCGCATCCGTAGAAATAGCCCACCCTCATCTTTGGATTTTTTACGCTCACCACCTCGGGGAATCTTTTTCTCAAAGGCTTTTTTGCAATCTCAGGATAGATTCGCTCCTTCCAGCCGTCCGGGAAGGGCAAAAACAGAGTTAAGGGATTCTTAGCCGGCAGAATTTTATTGGCTATCCTTCCGGCAAAGGTGGCCCATCTTGCCACCGGCGGAAGAAGCCTCCCTCTCTTCATCATATGTCGGAAGATCAATCTTTCCAGAAAAGTGAACTTACCCGCCTCCACTAAGTCTGCCCTGGCGCACAGGATCAGATCGTCCGCCTTCACCCCGCTGGGACAACCTTCTACGCACGATTTACAGTTTAGACAGAAGTTTATCTTCTTCCTGAAGACCTCGCTTAAATCCAACTCGCCCTTTTGCACCGCCTCAATTAGGGCCATCCTGCCTCTGGCGGCATCCGGCTCGCGTCTTGTCTCGGCATACAGCGGGCAGACCGAAAGGCAGGTTCCGCATTTTAAGCACTTGAGAAGCTCGTCTTCCCTTGAGGCTATGTGTTTATGGTCTTTTTCCATAATCCTCGTTCCTCTCATTATTCATAATACGGCCTTCTGCAATATAATAGTAGCGCTGGGACTGTCAAGTTTCTGTCATTTGAGAGAGACTAACTGCGTAAGCTGGCATATGCCGACATAGTCGATTTGAAGCCAGAGGAACTCTGGCTCCGTAGTAATCACACGCTGGAACAGCGTGCGGGCAGGTTCGACCCCTTAACACGGCAGCATGTGAGGTTTTTTCTTCAGTCATTACCATAACTGAACTCGGTTCAGCGCCACTCTGTTATGGTTCTTATTTGTCTTGTCTTCGGGGGAGCAACTGGTTATATTAGCGGTACCGCAGTAGAAAAAGCACGGCAAAAGCGGAGGCTAATATGAAAGTCCTAATTCTCTCAGTTGCGTTACTCGCGGGGGTGTCTAGCGCTGCCACCACCATTCCCGAACCAGTCAAGAGATGCATATACGAAATCACGAGCCCTGGTGCTGGACAAGGAACCGGATTTACGGTGATGGATTCTACGTTGGGTTTTGTCCTTGTTACTTGTAAGCACGTTGTGCAAGACAAAAACAAAGATTATGTGGATTCGATTTTTCTTAGAAGAAATAAACTGCTACCGACCGGGCAAGCGATTTCAGACACGAGTCAGTTCGTGGTGCGCTTGAAGGTAGATGGAAGGTTATGGCTGACGGAACACCGCAATCCAGCGGTTGATCTAATAATGATTCCCATTGGCATTGCCAACATCACTATGAGCTCCGGGGAATCGCCTTACGGTTTTCATTCGCGCGCCGTGCTGAGCAAAGATGAATTGGAAGAAAAAGGGATAACGGAGGGAATTGACGTTGAGTTGATAGGTTTTTCTCTTTCTTTACCGGACAACGAACCTCACTATCACTTCTCCAGATTCGGGAAGATCGGGTTGTATACAACGGAGGAGTTCACGTTGTTGATCAACAAGAAGCCAAGAACGGCAAATTACATCTTGCTGGACATGAGCACCAGGCCTGGAGATAGCGGTTCTCCCATCGTTGCTCATATCAGTGGTAGGCCATACCTGATCGGTTTTCTCTCTGCCACATCAACTGCAAAGGAATATGGAGTTGCGTACCCGGTGTACTACTTGTATGATTTGATGGAGAGAATGAGAGACAACCTCCGCGCAGTTATGAAGAGAGACCAGAAATGAGCTTGTTCAGTCGGCTACCAAAGAAGCATCATCACGTCAGTCTGGTTTCGTAGGCCGGGCATCCTGCCCAGCACAAACCCGGAGTTGGAAGCCCCGGTTACCAGATAGATGCTTCTCGCTTTGCTCCATCGGGTAGGCCGGGCATCCTGCCCGGCCTTGACTTCATTCACTCCCTTGGGTTAGACAGAAGAAACCCCACCTGCCGCCAGCCGTTCTCGTCCAACTTCCTGACTCTGCAGCTACGTATATGTGACTGTGCCTCGCGAGTGGATATTTACTTTTAGCTTGATTTTGGGGAGAGATTTGTTAAATTGTCTGCTTGCGAAAGCGGACGTGGTGAAATTGGTATACACGACAGCCTTAGGAGCTGTTGGTCGAAAGACCGTGGGAGTTCGAATCTCCCCGTCCGCAGTTGACAAACGACAGCTGGCAGTAGGCAGTAAGCAGTTCGCAGTAAACTGCCGACAAAAACCTGTAGAGTGTCAATCGGACACCGGGAGTCAGGGACCGCAAACTGCCCACTGGCAACTGGAGACTTAACAAGGAGTCCAGACTTGAGTTCAAAAGATGAGGAAGAAAAGAAACTGACCGTCGACGTGAGTGAAGGAAAAGCGTGGAAGAGGACCTTGGAGATCGAAGTGCCCAGGGAGACGGTGGATGAAGAATTCGAAGCCGCATACCGGAAATACCAAAGTCAAGCCAAGATTCCTGGCTTCCGCGAGGGTAAGGCGCCGATGAATCTGGTGAAGCTTCGTTATGGGGAGGCGATCCAGAAGGAGGTTTTGGAGACGCTGGTGCCCAGGGCTTACGAGGACGCGTTGAAGGAGACCGACCTCTCTCCCATAAGCCTGCCGGAGGTAAAGGAGATTCAGTTCAAGGAAGGGACGCCGCTGAAATTCCAGGCAGAGATCGAGGTCAAGCCGGAGGTCGACGTGAAAGACTACACCGGCCTGGAGGTGGTGAAAAGGGTCAAAGAGATAACGGACAACGACGTCGAACAATCTTTGAAGTATCTCCGGGAAGACCTCGCCCAGCTTCAGCCGGTAGAAAGGGAGGCCAGATACCACGATCACCTGATCGTTGATCTCACCAAAGATCAGGATGGGAAAAAGGAGGATGTGAAAAATCATGAGCTCGCCCTGGACCCCCACAACATGATCAAGGAATTTCAGGATGCGCTGCTTAAGGTGAAAGCCGGCCAGAAGAGGGAGTTTGAGGTAAACTATCCCGGCGACTTTCACAACAAGAAGCTTGCGGGAAAGAAGGTGGGATACAGGATCACCATCAAGGAGGTAAAAGAAAAGATCCTGCCCGAGGCAAACGACGAGTTCGCCAGGACCGTGGGGAAATTTAAGACCTTAGACGAACTCAAGGGCAAGATAAGAGAGGGCCTGCTCAAAAAAGCCCGGTGGGATGCAGAGGTGGAGGTGAAGAATGAGCTGGTAGACCAGGTGATAAAGAGCAATCCCTTCGAGGTCCCTGATACTCTTTTTGAATACTATATGGATTCCTTGATAAAGGATCTAAAAGGAAAATACAAAAAGGTGGATGAAAAGAAGGTCAGGGAGGACTACAAAAACGTCGCCTCTGGTCACATAAAGTGGGATTTCCTGTTCCACCAGATCGTGGAGAAAGAGAAGATTCAGGTGACCAAAGAAGACATGGATGCCTGGGTGGAGAACTTTACCAGGGACTATAAGATGAAAGCCGAGGACGCCAAAAAGCTGGTTGAAAATCCCTCCCAGATCAAAAAGATCAGAGAGGACATTCTGGAGAAGAAAGTTCTGGATTTCTTGCGAAAGAGTGCGAAGATAAAAGAGGAGACTATTCCTGCTCAGGTGATAGTAAAAGAGGATTCAAAAGAGCAAACCAGCTAACGGCGGACGCCTAACGTCCCTGTTGCGGACAAACCAAACGAGAAAGGATCGAATATGCCCTTAGTTCCCTATGTGATAGAACAGACCGGAAGGGGAGAGAGAGCTTACGACATCTTCTCCCGCCTTTTAAAAGACCGGATAGTCTTCATCGGTTCGCCGATTGAGGACGTTGTGGCCAATCTGGTGATAGCCCAGCTTCTGTTTCTGGAAGCGGATGATCCGGAGAAGGACATAAACCTGTACATAAACTCACCCGGGGGGATGGTTCCGTCGGGGTTGGCCATTTACGACACCATCCAGTTCGTCAAGCCGGATGTGGCCACCACCTGCGTGGGGCAGGCGGCCAGCATGGCGGCTCTGCTTTTGTGTGCCGGAGCAAAAGGAAAAAGAGGGGCACTACCTCACTCCCGGGTAATGATTCACCAGCCCTGGGGAGGAGTGCAGGGACAGGTCTCCGACATCGAGATCCACACCAAGGAGCTGTTGCTGGTAAAGAAAAAGATGAGTGAGCTTCTATCCAGGCACACCGGGCAGCCAATGGAAAGGATCGAAAAGGACACCGATCGTAACTACTTCATGTCGGCGGCGGAAGCCAAAACCTACGGGCTGATAGACGAGGTCTTCGAAAAGAAACCGAAATAGGCCTCGGACTAATGAAAGGAAATAGAATTGCCGCGTAAAGGAGAAACCCGAAGGAGAAGCTCATCCCCCCGAGAATGTTCTTTCTGTGGGAGAGAGGTCGACCGCAAGGGTAAGTTCTTCTCCGGCCCGGATGCGCTGATCTGCGATCAATGCGTCAACGTCTGTAAGGACGTTCTGGACAGGAATCTAAAGAAAACCGAAAAAGAGGTGGCCTTCAAACTTCCCAAGCCCAGGAAGATTAAGGAATTTCTGGATCTGTACGTGATCGGGCAGGAGAGGGCCAAGAAATCGATCTCGGTGGCCGTGTACAATCATTACAAGAGAGTATTGTTCCCCCAACTCGAGGACGACGTTGAGTTGGAGAAAAGCAACATTCTGCTTCTCGGACCCACCGGCACGGGAAAGACCCTTCTGGCTCAGACCTTGGCCAGGATGCTTCACGTCCCCTTCTCCATCGCGGATGCCACTGTCCTCACCGAGGCCGGTTACGTGGGCGAGGACGTGGAGAACATTTTGGTACGGCTGCTTCAGGCAGCTGACTATGACGTGGCCAGGGCGGAAAAGGGAATCATCTACATCGACGAGTTGGACAAGATAGCCCGCAAAGAGGGAAACCCTTCCATCACTCGGGACGTCTCCGGCGAGGGAGTCCAGCAGGCACTGCTGAAGATACTTGAGGGGACGGTGGCCAACGCACCGCCTAAAGGAGGAAGAAAACACCCGGAGCAGGATTTCATCCAGATCAATACCAAGAACATTCTCTTCATCTGCGGAGGGGGATTCGACGGCCTGGAAAAGATCGTCGAATCCAGAGTCACCCACAAGGTCATGGGCTTCGGGGCGAAGATCGCCGTCAAAGGAAAAAAGAAGATCGGGGAGATACTCAGTTTGGCCGAACCGGACGATCTGGTGAAATATGGATTGATACCCGAGCTGGTGGGAAGGCTTCCGATAACCTGTGCCTTGGACGAGTTGGATTCGGACGCGCTCATGGAGATACTGACCAAGCCGAAGAACGCCCTGATCAAGCAATATCAAAAATTCTTCCAGATGGAGGGAGTAAAACTTACTTTCTCTAAAGAGGCGCTGAAGGCGGTGGTGGACGTGGCGCAGAAGCGGGGAACCGGAGCCAGGGCCTTGAGGTCGGGGATGGAGGAGGCGATGTTGGAGATCATGTATGAGCTCCCTTCTCGAAAGGACGTAGAGGAATGCATCATAACTGACAAGACAATTCTCTCCAAGGCTCCACCCACCTATCGAAACAAGGGAGAGAAGGCGGCGTAGGCGGCACGATGGAGAACTCAAGCATTATCTTGACAGTCTTTTGACCATCGGATTCGGACCCGAGACCCTCAAACAAACCAAAAGCCAGAATCTTGCCCATCCACTCTTAAAAGAAAAAAGGGCCCAAAGCTTATTATGCCTTTCAGAGTCAAAAGCGCCGCCTACGTGAAGAGCGTGGTCGATCTGAAGACCCTCCCCCAAGACCGTCTGCCGGAGGTGGCTTTCGCCGGCCGCTCCAACGTGGGAAAGTCGTCTGCGTTGAACAAGCTGGTCAACGTCAAGGGCCTGGCAAAAACCAGCTCAACTCCGGGCAAGACCAGAATGATAAACTTCTTCCTGGTAAACCAAAATCTCTACTTCGTGGATCTGCCCGGATATGGTTACGCCAGAGCCCCTAAGTCAATGCAGAAAAGCTGGGGAAAGCTGGTGGAGGATTATCTGAAAGAAAGGGGAAATCTAAAGGGAACGGTTCTACTGGTCGATTCCAGGCGGGGACTATTGGATCCGGATTTGCAGCTCTTGGAATGGCTCGATCATTACGGAAAGAATAAGCTGGTCGTTTTGACCAAGAAAGACAAGCTCTCTCGATCTGCAGTTTTGGAGAGCGCCAGAAAGACATGTGAGGTCTTGAAGCTCGACTCAGACTCGCTGGTGTTATTCTCAGCCAAGACCGGCGAGGGAAAGGACAAGATACTGAACTGGATTCAACAGGTGATATCGCAATAGAAACCCAGGCGGGGCGCAAGTATAGCGGGAGGAGAAGATGTCGAATCGCGCAGTTGTGGGAACGCAATGGGGAGACGAGGGCAAGGGAAAGATCGTCGATATCCTGACCGAGGAGGCGGATATAGTCGCCCGGTATTCCGGGGGTGCCAATGCAGGCCACACCGTGGTCATAGGAAATGAGAAGTTCATATTGCACTTGGTTCCCACCGGAATCCTGCACAAGAAAAAAGTTTGCGTGGTGGGGAACGGCATGGTGATCGATTTGGAGCAGTTTTTCTCTGAACTGGAGGAACTGAAGAAAAGAGGGATAACGTTTCAAAAGCGGCTTCTGATAAGTCACAATGCTCATCTGGTCATGCCCTACCACAAGGTGATCGAAAGACTGGAGGAGGAGGCCAGAGGAAAGCACAAGATCGGCACGACGGGAAGAGGAATCGGCCCGGCTTACCGGGATAAGGCAGCCCGCCAGGGAATAAGAGCGATCGATCTTCTATACCCCCGTCTATTTAAGCAGAGGGTGGAACTGAATTTGAGAATCAAGCAGGGGCTTCTGGGGCTTTTGGCTGAGCATGAACTGATTTTCCTCAAGAATAAGTGTATGGACGTTCTGAAACTGGCAAGGAAGGTTAAGCCGCTTCTGGCTGATGTGGGCCAGTATTTGGATACGTCCGCAAAAAAGCGCAAGAGTATACTTTTCGAGGGCGCGCAGGGAACCTTGCTCGACGTTGATTTTGGCACCTATCCTTACTGTACCTCTTCCAATGCAACCGTCGGCGGTATATGCACCGGACTGGGTATAGGCCCGGGGCTGATCGGCGATGTGATCGGGGTCGTTAAGGCATACACCACCAGGGTGGGGGATGGCCCTTTCCCTACCGAGGAGAAGACCAGATTCGGAGACCTGCTCAGGAAGAAGGGAAACGAGTTCGGCGCCTCCACCGGCAGACCGAGAAGATGCGGCTGGCTGGATCTTTTGCTGCTCAAGTACTCATTCAGAATCAACGGCGTGTCTAAGATGGTCGTGACCAAGCTGGACGTATTGGATGGCATCGACAAAATCAAGGTCTGTGTCGGGTACAAATACAGGGGCAAGACTCTGACGGAGTTCATTCCGGACCTGCATATTTTACAGAACTGCAAGCCGGTTTACAAGGAGATTCCCGGTTGGCAGAAAACCACCAAGGGCACAACCAGTTTCAAGAAACTGCCGGATAAGGCAAAACGCTATTTGGATTTCATTAGCAAACAACTAAAAACTCCTATCTTCATGATATCCACCGGCGACAAGCGCAGTCAAACCATCCGACTGTAGACACTGCCCCTCGATATTCACGAGAAATTGTAGGGGTGGAGCTTTAGCTCCACGCTTCTTTCCCACACTTGATCTCACTTTCCTTGTGATGAGATCCTCCATATATTGTTTATGCAGAGGAATTGAAAAGCGTGTGCCTCCAGGTTAACTGGGCAGGGCGGGCTCGCCGCGAGAGAGGCGGCCGCGGGTTACGACGCTCTGGGAACAAGAATTCCCCTGGCCCGCTTGAACCGCGAGCCAGGCGGGAAGCTCACGGGAGCAAGATGAAGCGATTCTGCTGGTTAATCGTGTTGATCCTTCTGATCTTCTCCGGATGCGAATCGAAGAAGGCTACGCCGCAGCAAAAGTTTGGAGACGTAGCCGGAATCGTGTATGCCATGGGTACGCGTCTGCCCATTCCCGACGCTGTGGCTATCTGCAACGGTGCGACGGACACCTCCGACGCGAACGGTGCATATCATTTCTTGAGTGTGCCCGTGGGAGCCAGGGAGTTATCAGTTTCGAAAGCCGGCTATTCGACATACAATACCTCGGTAGACGTAGAGGAGGGAGGGAACACACTGGACGTGTGTCTTACTACGACTAACGCGACCATAGTTTTCTATAGGGTACACAGAGAAGACAAAACTGCAAGAAAGCGTTTGCCATCAGACAAACTATGTCTTAGCTTTCAACATCTTTAGTCCACCTTGTCCACGACGTACAGCGTATTCAGGAGGTGGGAACAGGCTTTCGCGGCTGACTATTCTGTTCGTCAAAGAATTCACGAAGGCTGGAATCCTGGCACCTCTACTTGCTCTTAAGCTAAGAATAGCGGGAGTGGGGATCATTTGAAGGTAAGAAAGCGTTACGGAGGGCGGGTTGCCGCGTGATATGAAAATGAGGAGCTAGTATGGCATCTGCTATTCGGTATTATGAGGGAATCGGCTCCGTTGCCGTAATCGGCAACTATTTGCCCCGCCTGTGCGGTATTGCGACATTCACTACTGATCTTGTTGAGGCCTTATCGGCAGAAGCGCCCGATATTAACTGCTGGGCGGTTGCCATGAATGACAGACCCGAGGGATATGCATATCCTGGAAAAGTGCGATTTGTGGTCAACCAGAACAGACTTGCCGATTACAGTGTGGCATCGGAGTTTCTCAATATCGGCCAGACTGATATTGTCTGCGTGCAGCATGAATACGGTATTTTCGGCGGACCGGCCGGCAGCCATCTCTTGAAACTTCTCGCAGAGCTTCGCATGCCGATCGTGACAACGCTGCATACGGTATTGAGAGATCCCGCCCCGGAATATCGTGAAGTCATGCACAAGCTGTCTGACCTGTCCGACAAACTGATCGTGATGAGCCGGAAGGCTTTCGATTTCCTCAAAGATATTTATGCCGTTCCGAAGGAGAAAATCGCCTTTATCCATCATGGCATTCCGGATATGCCTTTCATTGATCCCAACTTTTACAAAGATAAGTTCGGCGTGGAAGGCAAAAAGGTGCTTCTCACATTCGGCCTTCTTTCCCCCAATAAGGGTATTGAAAATGTGCTGCAGGCGCTACCGTCCGTCACCAAAGAACATCCCGATGTTACCTACATTATCCTGGGAGCAACACATCCGCATATTATTAAAGTGCATGGGGAGGAATACCGTATCAGCCTGCAGCAGCTCGTGCGCAAACTCAATATCAGCGATCATGTCATTTTTCATAACCGGTTTGTCGAACTGAAAGAGTTGTGTGAGTTTCTCGGCGCCGCTGATATATATGTAACCCCCTATCTTCAAGAGTCCCAGATTACATCCGGGACGCTCGCCTATGCCATGGGAACCGGCAAAGCAGTTATTTCAACCCCGTACTGGTATGCGACCGAGATGCTTGCCGAAGGACGGGGAATAATCGTTCCATTCAAGAACCCCGATGCCATAGCGGAACATATTATCGACCTCCTTGCCAACGATGTGAACCTGCATACGATGCGCAAGAAGGCCTATATATTTTGTCGCGAGGCGATCTGGAAGGAGGTATCCCGAAGATATCTCGAGGTTTTCAGCGAGGTTCAGCTCAACCGTTCCCGGCACCCCCGTCCCCGACACTTGTATATTGAAAACATCAAATCCATCACAAATTTCGATCTCCCGGAGATGAAGCTTGATCACCTGAAGAGCCTGACCGATGATGCCGGCGTCTTGCAGCATGCCATCCATACCGTTCCAGATCGTGACCACGGCTACTGCACCGATGACAATGCCAGAGCGCTGATGGTTGCTGCCATGGGCCGGGAATATCTGGATACAGACAGCACGTACTTCGATTCGCTCAGCAGCCAGTATCTCAGCTTTCTACTGCATTCCTTCAGTGTCGAGAAGGGGAGATTTCGCAATTTCATGACCTATGAACGGCAGTGGACTGAGGAGGTGGGATCCGAGGATGCTCACGGCAGAGCGCTCTGGGGCCTTGGCAAGGCTGTTGCTTTTCTTGACAATTCCGGACAGATGGCGATGAGCATGACGCTTTTCAACAAGGCGATGAAAGCTGTGGAGCACTTTGAATCGCCCAGAGCTATCGCTTTTGCCCTGGTGGGCATTCACGCCTACCTGCATAAATTTTCAGGCGACAGTGAAGTGCGCAGAGTTCGAGAAATCATTGCAAACAGGCTCTTCGATCAATTCAAAAACAATGCAACGGAAAGTTGGCCCTGGCTGGAAAACGCTCTGAACTATGCCAACGGAAAGCTGTCACATGCCCTGCTCCTATCCGGCCAATGGATGCAGCGTAGTGATATGGTCGATATGGGACTCAGATCGCTCAAATGGTTGCTCGCTATCCAGACCGAAGACAACCACTTCGCACCCATCGGCAGTAACGGATGGTATGAGAAAGGTGGCACAAAGGCCCGATTCGATCAGCAGCCCATCGAGGCTAATGCCATGATCGAAGCCTGTGTCGAAGCCTTTAATATCACCCGGGACAAAACATGGATCGACAATGCGGTCATGTGTTTTAACTGGTTTCTTGGACACAACGACCTGAATATGCCGCTTTATGATCCGAAGACCGGCGGCTGCCGTGACGGGCTGATGGCTGACGGCATCAACCAGAATGAAGGCGCCGAGTCGACGCTTGCATGGCTGCTTTCGCTTATGACTTTGCAGAAGCTCTATGCCGACGAGATTCTAAGACAACCATCGTCCCAATCAACCGGTTAGCGTAAAGGATTGGCTATGCGCATTGCGATGCTCTCGCCGATTGCCTGGCGCACACCGCCGCGACACTACGGTCCGTGGGAAAGTGTCGTCTCCCATTTGACCGAAGGGTTGGTATCGCGCGGCTATGATGTTACCCTTTTCGCAACTGGCGATTCGGAAACAAGCGGCAAGCTGCATGCCGTTTGCGCCCGGGGCTATGAAGAAGACCATTCCATTATGTCAAAAGTATGGGAGTGCTTGCACATTTCGGAACTCTTTGAGCATGCTGAAGAGTTTGACATTATCCATAATAATTTCGACTTCCTGCCCTTGACCTATACCGGCCTTATCACCACCCCGGTCGTTGCCACCATTCACGGCTTTTCATCGCCCGGGATTCTGCCTGTTTACGAAAAATACAACGACAGAGTGTTCTATGTTTCCATCAGCGACGCCGATCGGTCGCCGGAGCTTGACTACATCAAGACTATACATCACGGGATAGATGTAAACCAGTTTGATTTTCAGCCTGATCCGGACGATTATCTGCTCTTTTTCGGGCGCATTCACCATGACAAGGGCGCCAAAGAAGCCCTTGAAATCGCCAGGGTTTGCAACAAAAAGCTGATCCTGGCGGGAATCATCCAGGATGATGCCTACTATCGCCGGCACATCGAACCGCACCTGGACAACAACAATGTTGTTTATGTCGGTAGTGCCGGGCCGGTTCAGCGCAACCAGCTTCTTGGTAAGGCAACCGCGCTTCTGCATCCCATCAATTTCAATGAGCCTTTCGGCCTGTCTGTTATAGAATCCATGGCTTGCGGTACTCCGGTGATCGCTTTTAACAGGGGAAGTATGCCCGAACTTATAGAAAACGGCAAGAATGGTTTTCTCGTGAATACAGTGAATGAGGCAATAGATGCTGTTGCACATATAAGAGATATTGAGCGGGCATGCTGCCGTCGCCGCGTCGAACAGCATTTCACGACCAGTCACATGGTTGAAGAGTATATTCAGGTCTATGAGACGATTCTCGAAAAGATGGAAAAAGAGGAACACCGGCACCGACTATGACTATTCACGATTCCATTGTAAAGCGCTACGATAAGAACCCGATTCTCACAAAGGACGATGTCCCCTACCCGGTAGCCACGGTTCATAATGCCGGCGTCGTCAAACATAACGACCGCTACATTATGCTTTTCAGATCGCACAGGCATAACGGGCGCTCCATCATCGGCAGGGCTGACAGCGAGGATGGTTTCTCCTTCGCGGTTCATCCCAAACCCTTTCTCACACCTGCAGCGGGCAATACATTTGCGGAATATGAAGAGTTCGGAGTCGAGGACCTCAGGATCTGTCCCGTAGAGGACGACTACCTGCTCACCTACAGCGCGTATTCACGTCACGGCGTTCGGATTACTCTTGCGCGTACCAAGGATTTTGAAAAAGTTGAACGCATTGCACTTATAACCCAGGCCGACCTTCGCAACGTCGTCATTTTTCCCGCAAAGTTCGGTGGCCGGTATGCGCGTCTTGACCGGCCGCATTCGGAAAATTCACCCTGGTCTATCTGGATTTCCTATTCCCCCGACCTGATTCACTGGGGCGATTCACGGGTGATTATGAAGCCGGTTCCTTATCACTGGGATGAAATGAAAATCGGGCCCGGTGCACCGCCCTTCAGAACCGACAAGGGCTGGTTGCATATTTACCATGGAGTGTTTAAGACTATGGCTGGTGCGGTGTATCGCCTTGGTGTGGCCCTGCACGATCTTAATGATCCGGCGAAAATCGTCGGCGTTTCCGATCAGTGGATACTGCAGCCTGAAGCCCCTTGGGAGGTGAGCGGCTACGTGCCCAATGTTGTTTTTACATGCGGAGCTGTTCCTGAAGACGACGGTACGGTGAAAATATACTGGGGCGGCGCTGATACCGTCATGTGCGCCGGCACGGCGGTGATTGATGACCTTGTACAGTTATGTCTTACAAATACCAGGTCAGCACTGTAAAAAAGCAAGGGGACATTCCTAAATCGGAATATTTATCAAGAAACCATGTCTGATGACCGAGAAAGTAGTATGCATCCAAAAATCAAACGCAAAAAGAGAAAAATCCTGGGTGACTCCTCACGCGTCATTGCCAGGCTTCTAATGCCCCACAGCGCGTATCGCATACCTAAAATCATTCAACGCATAGTTGACTTGCCTGACACAACGGCCGGAAATTTGCTTGAACAAATTATGCTTGATTTTTCCGAACGGCACAGAGACATCAAACGCGTTTTTGAGCTTCACTTGAATAAGGTAAGAGACTATGTTCCTCGGAATACCGTACTCAGCGAGACCAAAAGGGCTCTTATCGGAGCCTATTTTACCATGGAGTACTCCATTGAATCGGCTGCCCTTTTTAACCCTTCAATCGTTCCCCACCCTGATCAGAGCCAACTTGACAAAGGCAGCTTGCGCTTCATCATCAGCTTGCGGGCAATCGGCGAAGGTCATGTTTCTTCTCTTGTATTTCGCAGCGGTCGTCTTGACCAGGACAATACGATTCTCTTTGACCCCATTAGCGATTATGTAGAAATACCGGATCTCCATGTAGACCCGGTTTACGACCGGCATCTTTTCCAGCTGAAGCTCAGCGAAATGGATACCCGCAATGAGATAACAGCATACCTACTTGATCATCTGCCGGAAATCTTCACCTACAATGAATTAAGGGAAAAGATTGGAGCGCTTACCTCGCAACCCGTTTTCTCTGAGGCGCGCCAAAACGAGACCTTCGAGGTCATGTACTGGCTTGCAAATTCCAATTATGAGATGAATTTCCGACCCGATCATCTAATTTCCGAACGGGTTATCTTTCCGGTTTCGGAAAACGAAAGCAAAGGCATTGAAGATGCCCGGTTAGTGCGGTTCATTGATGACAATGGTGAGGTTACCTATTATGCGACCTATACGGCCTATAACGGCTTTAATATCCTCCCGCAGCTAATTGAAACAAAGGATTTTATCAAATTTAACGTTTTAACCCTCAACGGCAAGGCGGTACAGAACAAGGGTATGGCTCTTTTTCCGCGCAAGATTGATGATCGCTACGTCATGCTCGCGCGCCAGGACGGAGAAAACAATCACATCATGTTTTCAGACAATATCCACTTTTGGCAGGAATCCAAAATCATACAGGAACCAACACGCCCCTGGGAATTCATTCAGATCGGCAACTGCGGCTCACCCCTGGAAACCGATGAAGGATGGATCGTACTCACCCACGGTGTCGGGCCCATGCGTCAGTACTGCATTGGCGCCATGCTGCTTGATCTTGACAACCCTGCAAGAATCATCGCACGCCTGGAAGAGCCGTTACTTGCGCCGCGTGAGGAAGAGCGTGAGGGATATGTCCCCAATGTCGTTTATACCTGCGGTGCTATCATCCATAATAACGAGTTGGTTATTCCCTATGCCATGTCTGATGTCACGTCTGGCATAGCAACCGTTGGAGTAAGTGATTTAATCAACTGCATGCGCGCGATGGCGGATTGATTTTGGCTTGTGATCTCACCCTCGTCCAGCAAAGTGGCCGTTCGCCGCTCGTCTTTTGAAACCCCAAGCATGGTCATGGCTAATTCTCCAATTATGTGGGGAGATACTGTTCCACTCACCGCAATGCTTTAGCCATTATCGTAGAGTACACAGTCAGCGTATGACGTGCTTAGAATTGTCAGAGTTACGGGTGCGGGAATTTACAGAATTACGCGGGTCAAGTGGACGAGTTCCGCACCTGATGTCTCCAGGCCATTGCCGCCTGACCTGACCCAGAAGGTTCCCGCGGAGTGGCGGAGGAGGTGGGGGGAGACCTTGACACCTGCTCGCTTTCCGATTCTTCTGGGGATATGCTGAATGGCCCTTGGCCCAAGGGCGACTCCATCCTTCCGACAGATTAGATAGTCCCCAGAAACTTGTGATCTGAACTTGACCAGGAAATGATGGAGCGTCTTTATGCTTCTGGGATCGCGACTCCCGAGGCCTACCGGCATCCCCGCTCCGCCCTGCACCTGCACGAGAGAAGAATGTGTAAGGGTGGAGCTTAAGCTCCACCCTTCTTTTTCCACTCAAAATTTCTCTTTCATTTTGCTGAAATGCCGCTTATATTCCTCGCGTAGAAAGATAGAGAACCTGCGCCCATAGCTCAACTGGATAGAGCATCTGCCTACGGAGCAGAGGGTTGGGGGTTCGAATCCCTCTGGGCGTAGTTTCTTTATGTTAGACCTCTCCCCCTTTGGTCCCCCTCTCCATTTCATGGAGAGGGGGAGATAGGGGGTGAGGTTAATTCAGTTAACCTAGAATTAAGGATAACATGAAACCAACGGACATCAATCTCTCCAAATACAGAAACGAATTTCCTTTCACCGACAAGGTCACGTTTTTCGCCCACGCCAGCTTTGGGCCGCTGCCGCAAAGAAGCTGGGAAGCCACAAAGGAATACTACGACTGCCTGAGATTGGAGAAGATCAAAGACATGGACAGGATGGCTTTCGAAAAACTGGATGATATCCGGGTCATGGTGGCGGAAATGATCAAGGCCAGACCGGACGAGATCGCCTTTGCCACGAATACTTCTTACGGACTGAACGTGGCCGCCTGGGGATTGGATCTGAAGCCGGGTGACAAGGTCCTCCTCTCCGACGTGGAGTTTCCCGGCAATACGTACCCCTGGACTAATCTCAGGCAAAAAGGCGTGAAGGTCGAATTCCTCCCCAGCAAAAACAAGTGCTTCGACATCGACAATCTCATCGGAGCCATTGACGCGAGGACTAAGGTTCTGGCCATAAGCTTTGTGCAGTTCTTCAACGGCTTCAAGATAGACCTTAAGACCATCGGAAAAATCTGCGAGGAGAAGGATATCTTCTTTGTGGTGGACGGTATTCAGGGAATCGGCAATCTCGCGATCGACGTCAAGGAATGCAAAATCGATCTCATGGCCAACGGAGGCCAGAAGTGGCTTCTATCCTCACCAGGCACTGGATTCATCTATGTCTCTTCTGAGGCAAAGAGGGAGATCAACCCCTCCTTTTTCGGCTGGCTGGGAGTCGACTGGAAGCTGGATTTCTCCGATCTTTTCAAATTCGACCTTCCGCCCTTCGACTCAGCCAGAAGATTCGAGATAGGAACGTATCCCTATTCTCAGATCTGGACCATGCACTCCTCGTTGAAGTTGCTCTCCGAGGTGGGCATAAGGAACATCCAGAGCCACAACCAGAGTCTGCTCGATCTGCTGATTAAACAACTGAAAAAGAAGGACTATCACATGACAAGCTCGCTGGATCCTGATTATCGCTCCTGCATTCTTTCCTTTTCCGGAAAAGACACGGAGGGCTTGTTTAAGAAGCTGCGAAGGCACAGTATCATAACCAGCTTGCGGGAAGGCAGCATTCGGGTGGCACCCCACTTCTACAATACCGCGGACGAGATGGAGAAACTGATTCAACTTCTGTAGTCAAGATCATTCCGGGAACAAAGAATTCAACCTGAACGTAAATTGAGATAGAATCATGGGAAGGAGGAACCTGTGTCGGTGGATGTTCTTCATACAATACTAAAAACGGTACTGGTTGTGTTGGTCATAGGTGTCGGCGTACCTTCGGCCGCAACGCTCTTTGCACAGGACTTCACTGTCGGCGAGGGTAGGCGGCTCCTTGAAGAGCAAGAGTTTGAGCAAGCCAAAGACGTCCTGCTGAAGGTGATAGAAAAAGAGCCTGAAAACGCCGAGGCGAACTTCCTCCTGTGCAAGACCTTTGTGATCCTGGAGGATCATGACAATGCCATCAAGTACGGGAAGAAGGCCGTGGAGCTGGCCGACTCGGTTTCGGAGTATCATCTCTGGCTGGGCCGGGCGCATGGAACTCAAGCGCAAAAGGGGAGTAAATTCAAGGCCATTTTCCGTGCGAACAGGGCCAGAAAAGAGTTCGAGAAGGCGGTTTCACTTGATTCCACCAACATAGATGCCCGCCTCAATTTGGCGCAATACCTGTTGATGGCTCCCGGAATTGCGGGTGGAGATAAGAAAAAGGCTAAGAAGCAGGCTGAAATCATCCAGGACATAGATTCGCTATACGGCGCCATAGCCTGGTCGTTCTACTGGCAAAACAGAAAGGACACCGTTAAAGCGGAGAGTTTTCTAAGAGAAGCCGTTCGGTTAGACACCACCTCAGGCCATTGGGCCACATATCTGTATGGTCAGTTTCTACACGGGCAAAAAAGATATCACGAGGCGGTGGAGGCTTACGAGAAGAGTTTCAGAGAGTACCCCGACGACTTGGGTCTTTTGTATCAGATGGGTCGGAACTATATTTTTGCGGAAGACAGCCTGGACAAAGCAGAGTGGTGTTTCAAGGAGTACCTCAAAGTAGAACCGAAGAAGGCTGAACCCCAATGGGCGGCTGCCCACTGGAGGCTGGGCATGGTGTATGATCTCAAAGGGGAGGTAGACCTGGCAATCGCCGAGTTGGAGGAGGCGGTCCGTCTTGATCCTGAGAATGAGGAATTCCAAAAGAAACTGAAGCAATTGAAAAAGAAAAAATGAGGTGCTGGTTCCTACCCTGAGACGATGGGGCGGCCATTGAAGGCCGCCCCATTTTTGTTGCTCACTCCGGCCCCAGTCATTACTGCCGTTGCGGAGTGCACTTACCCGGCAGCAGAAACACTAGTCGGGGCCTGGCCAACTCGAACCGACGGCACCAGTTTACCCCGCCACAACCCGGGAAATACATTTCATCCGTTTAATCCGTTGACAGCGAACCTATCGCAGCAATACCATCTTCTTAGTCTGCGCAAATTCAGAGGTCTTTATCCGGTACAGATAGATTCCACTGGAAACATCCCTCCCCTTCTCATCCTTGCCATCCCACAACACGCGATGCCGACCAGCCTTCTGATACTCCTCAAGCAAGGTTCGGACTTTTTGACCTAAGATGTTATAGACGACAATCTCGACCTGGCAACCCTCAGGGAGATTGTATTCTATGATCGTCTCCGGGTTGAAGGGATTGGGATAATTCTGCTTTAAGGAAAAGGATCGCGGCGTGTTCTCTTCACCTTCGGCGGACTCGAATCCGGTGGGGTACATGCCCAGATCAGCCAGCGCCTGATGCAGAAGCTGGGTCGCCTGATCCTCTTGGATGAAATAAAGCGGGAAACAGAAGAAGATCACCTGGTGATCCGGTCCCAGGTGCCTGATGGCGACGGGCATCCCCTCGTAGCTGGATGTATCCGGATATGCCGAGTGGTAAGAGTAAACCACTTCCCTCCAGTCCTGTGGTATGACATAGCTGATGCCCGGCAGTTTCCCATCTAACTGGTAAGAAGCCGAATCCATGCTGGCGTTCACCCTGGTGGTATCGACATCCAGATCGGGATACCCTGCAAGCTCAGACCTGGCACCTACAAACTGACAACCTATGTCGGATGGAGGGATGGATGGATCCGAGCAAACCACCTCCAGACGAAGATAGTCGTATTCGAACTCAAACCACGATAGGTACGTAGTCAGCTCCAAGCATCCATAGTAGAAAATGCCAAGGTCACGAAGGAGGCCGGACCTGCCCTCGATGATCAGCTTTCCCCCCGACCTAAGATAATTTCTCAGGACAACCTGGGAATTCTCGTCCAGCAGAGGGCAGAGTTGCCACAGGTCTTCGATATGGGCGATGCAAACCGGGTGTGGACTGAGTTCCAGCAACGACACGCGGCTTTCCGGGGGAGGGCAGCTGTCATGGTGAATCACGTCAAATTCGTATGATTGGAGTGCCCTACTATAGAAGGCATCCACGCTATCGCCATACTGGAAGTCCCAATCGGCGAGCTTGGCATTAGTGAAGTCCAAAACAGCGAGCCCTTGATCAAAGGCCATAGGCAGGGCCCAGACGGTGTCAGACGGGAAACTCTCTAATTGAGTGGAGTCAACCGCCGCGATCCGGTAGTAGTATATAGTTCCGTTGACCACGCTCAGGTCCCAGTACAGGCTCTGCCAGCCCACTGAGTCCACCAGCACGTAGGTACTGCAATCTTCTGTTCGGTAAATCTTGTAACCGATGACGTCACCCTCCGGATTGTGCTGCCAGGAGACGGTAACCATGTCTTTTTGGCTTTCAGCAGCCAGGCCGGTGGGTACCGACGGCCTGCCCACGGTGATCTCCAAATCCGACGACAAGGCACCTTGTGCATAAGAGGTGTCCACGCTGGCAACAGAATAGTAAACAACTTCAGTAGCGTGCAATCCGGTATCTTCAAAAACCGTGTCGGTGATGACTGACCCATTAATCGGAGGATCATCATACTCTCCCGGAACTGTGGAGCGATAGAGGTTATATCCAAGTAGACTATGATAGGGCTTCGGAGACCAACTCAGCGAGACAGTTGAGTCGGTGGTGGCGGTTAGCCGCAGGTTCTTAGGGGAACCAGGGGGAGGTAGAGTGTACCCGCTCTGGTACACTGCCAGCGCCGTCTGCGAATTTTCCACAAGTTTGGAGAAATTCAAATTCAGGTAGAAGCGTTCCGGGTTAGTCATATCGGGATCCTGTGCCAGGTTGGTAGGGTCCACGTGGAAGCTGTCTCCCGCAATCCATGCCACCGCGAAATTAAGGCTGTCTCCGGGATAAAGCGTCTCAAAGGGGCCAAAGGAGAAGAGAAAACGGGTATCCCAACCGTTGGCGAAGTCCGCGCACAAGCTCGCGTTGGGTGGCAGCCAATCTCCTTCGGTCAAATCCACACAGGAGAGTATCTGATCATAGTCAATTTCTCCATTGGACATCAGGAAATACTTGGCGCAGTGACTGCCGGGTGTGCCCAGAACCTGCTCCGGGAAAAGACTGTCTCCGGAAACGTTGCAGTCCTCCTGCGCCCATATGCCCTGATTCTCGTGCTTCCAAGGTCCCCAGTCACGAGGAAGCCCAGCACCCCAAGGAAACCACCAGTTGCGGGACAACTGTACTCCCTGAGTTGAAGCATCCAGAAGCTTCATTCCCACTACCGCAGTCGGGCTTTTGCCTTCAGTAAACTCCGTAGCCGTGATTCCGCCATCTTCGGACCCGTGTCCGTCGTTATCCGCTGCCCAGGCAATATTCACAGTGTCTCCCTGGTGAACGGTTAAGAATCCGGTGATGTCATCTTGGGGACCGTAGGAGCCGTAGGGATTCTCGTTGACATGGGCTATGTCTACGTCCATGTAGAATCCGACATATGGCTCGTATAATGTGTCGCCTCCGATGTTCTCGATGGTGTAATCCAGTAGGATGAATTCGTTGTATCCAGGAGTTTCCCAGCCGTAGCTGTGTTGTACGATCTTCACGCCCAGGGGACGATGTCTCTCGTCCGGGGGAGGATAGGGCCCCCAATCCGGGACCAAGGTATCAGCGTATACGGCTACGAATTCCTGGTCGCCCCACCATTCGTTCTCCCCGATCGAACCGGTCACCCCGGAGTCCGGATACAGCTCGTAAGTCCATTCCCAACCATCAAGTGCTACAGATACATATGGAGTGTCGTTAACCACTGCCCCAATCCATATGCCTCCCTGAAATAGATATTCCAGATCGGACCCTCCCGGGAACGGCGAAGATGGAAGAGGCAATCCTGTCTCTGGGTCACTCAGCTCTCTCCACTGGCTTCCCAGAAACCCCCAATTCGAGATGCAAAGCCAGAGGTTGCTTGTCGTGTGGACCCGATATTGCACGTTAGGCATGACCCACGCGGCGTCACTCTCTTGGCTTAACGCTTGGGGAAGTTCTGTTCTTGAAAAAGACTCCGGAATCCCTACGCCCAGCAGGACGAAGGAAGCGAAGAATAAAACAAGGGCTTTTTTCATCCCTGCCTCCGTTGACACAGATTGAACTCGTTTGCCAGGCAGTCTTAGAAGGGAAATTGGGCCTCTCTCAAGTGAATACGTAATCAGCTTACATCTTTGATGACTCAAAATCGGGGAGGGCTTGGGAACTGGGTGATTTTTTTGAGCCGGGGAGTCGCGCCTGCACGATCGGAAGAAATGGAATCCCGTAAGGTGTCGGCAGTGACTACCTGACTCCTGTTGTTTTCCGCATACAGATAAAATCTCTTGCCATCAAATGGAACATTTGGTATAATCCGAACGTCATGAGACTAATGCGAAAAGGCGCGAACTCCGATAGAAGATAAGAATTCCAAAACTGAGGGAGGGAACATGACCTACGAGATCAAAAAGATCGACGTCTGGTCAGTGGTCAAGATCGCGTTCATCCTCTGCGGGATATTCGGCTTACTGGCCGGAATCCTCTACGCCTTTCTGCTTACCATGGTGGGTGGGCTTCTTGGCCAGATAGGCGGCGAGTTTGGAGCTATGCGGAGCTTGACCGGGGCAGTGAGTTTCATAATGATATTCTTCCTGGCGTTCTTCTACGCCGTGGTTGGCGCTGTGGCCGCCGCCATCTTCGGATGGATCTACAATCTCCTGGCCAGAGGACTGGGAGGCATCAGGCTTCACCTGGAGCAGGAAAAAGCTAAGGTGGTCATACAGCCTGCACAGCCGTCAGGAACAGAATCGGAGGGGACGTTAGGGAATCAGTAATATGAGTGAGATAAGAGTACGGATGGCTCCCAGCCCATCCGGCTTCCTGCATGTGGGCACTGCCCGGACCACCATCTATAACTGGCTCTTTGCCCGGCATCATAAGGGAAAGTTCATCTTGAGGATCGAGGATACCGATCCTTCGCGCTCCAGCCGGGAGATGATCGACGCCATCCTGGAGGCTTTGACGTGGCTGGGCCTAAATTGGGATGAGGGGCCGTTCTATCAGTCTCAGAGAACGGAGCTTTATCAGAAGTACGCGCAGCAACTCCTGGAAAGCGGGAAGGGATACTTTTGCTTCTGTACTCCTCAGGAGTTGGAGGAAAAAAGAAAGCAAGCCATCGCTCTAAAGGCCGATTGGAAATACGACAGAACCTGCCTGAAACTCTCAGCCGCAGAAAAAGAAGAGAAGATAAAGAACGGCGCACCCAAAGCCATTAGGCTTTTGCTGCCTGAAGGGGAAACCAGTTTTTCCGATCTCGTCTATGGCGAACCCAGGAAAGAAAACAAGGAGTTGGACGATTTGATCATCCTCAGATCGGATGGGACCCCAACCTATAATTTCGCCTGCGTGGTGGACGATGTGGACATGAGGATAACCCACGTTATCAGGGGAAACGACCACATTGCCAACACCTTTAAGCAGGTCTTAATCTATAATGCTTTGGGTTTAACTCCTCCCAAGTTCGCTCATATTCCGTTGATTTTGGGCAAGGACAAGGCAAAAATCTCCAAGAGGCACGGGGCGGTCTCGGTCATGGAGTACAAGGAGCAGGGTTTCTTGCGCGAGGCTTTTGTAAATTACCTGGCTCTTCTGGGCTGGTCGCCGAAAGATGACAGGGAGATACTTTCCACAGATCAGATGATAGAGCTGTTCACGCTTGAAGGTGTGAATCCATCCAATCCGATTTTCGACCAGGAAAAGCTGGAGTGGATGAATGGCGAATACATCCGGGCCAGCGATGACCAGAGGCTTTTGGATTTGGCGCT
>JBARPX010000083.1:0-23799 GCA_049643405.1 Candidatus Zixiibacteriota bacterium | reverse complement strand
CCAGTGTGTATAGAGGGCACATCTTGTTTTCCGCTCGCCTTCAAGTCCGCTTTTCCTGGCGAGCAATGCAGACAACCGAATGCTCTCCTAAACATGCGGAAAAGAGATTCGATATGAACCATCTGATTCATTCTGACCCTGAGACTAACACCGACACTTTCAATCAAGCCAGATCCAAACAAGGACGGCTTACTTACTCCCGCCTTGGCGGGACCCTTTCCGCCATGGGATTCACAAGGGCGAAAACACCCAACGGGTGCTCCGCCATCCTCTCGGACGACCAACTACTTTTATGGTGAGCTTCCGAACCACTTGTGCTGAGTTTCGAAGCATTTATGCTGAGTTTCGAAGCATACTCAGAACGCAGATTCAAACGTACACAATTCTTTGCCTGACAACTCCTTGGAGGCAAAGTGAGAAAAAAAATAAAATAACCACCAGAAGCACCAGATGTACCAGAAGCACCAGAAGCACCGGTCAAACATCATCATTCACGGTGAATCGTTCACGCTCAATCCGTTTACCGTGAATCCGTTCACGGTGAATCCGTTCACGCTGAATCCGTTTACGGTGAACCCGTTTACGGTGAACCCGTTCACGGTGAACCCGTTCACGCTGAATCCTCCGCCAGTCGCCTCGCCATTCCTCTTGACAAACAGTTGATCGTTCTGTATACTCGATTGACGCAAGGATTTCCTTGCGGTCAGCTATGCGGACCGCTCTGATTCTTCGAAGCGTTAACCTCGAAGGACGCGGAGTCAAGCCGCCAGGGCAAGCAGATAATTACAAAGGAGACAGGTTATGTGGCTCACTATCATTCCCTTTTTTGGTATCCTGATTTGCCTTCCAGGTGTTCGAAAACCTCTTGCCAACGCGTGGCGAAAAACGTTGGCAGGTTTCGCGGCAAGCGAAGGAATGGTTTTTCTTTTGGTCATTGTGTTGATTACGGTTGGCTTCAGTTGCTCGAGAGAAGACAAGACTGAAGGTGGAAAGACTGCCGAAGCCGAGGCACCGGCCACAAGGGAGGAAAAGCAGGAGCGAAGACTGCTCTCGCAGATTCAGGATTACATGGGTAAACTGAATGAAGCCGACAGACCTCAGGTAGCACATGTCCTGAGGGTGGGACTGGAGTACAAAATCAGCGAGGAATACACCGACGCTTTGGAGACCTTCAAGCAGGCTCTGGATTTGAATCTGTACGATGAGGAAAGGCTGGCCTTCTTCATATTGATGGGTAACTGTGAAGCTCATCTAAAGGAATACACGTCTGCCATAAACTACTATTTTCAGGCAGAGAGGTTAGGCCACGAAACGGAAAATGACACCGCGCTGGCGGTGACTTACTCCAACCTGGCCTTGGCCTTCCAACTGGAAAAGGATTCGCACGGTGCGCTGAACAACTATTTCAATTTGCTGAAGGTGTACCAGGAGATGGGAAACCTCCAGGGTCAGAGGAACACGCTGGCTGCCATAGGCTTAATATACCAGATCAAGGGAGAGGTGGACAGCGCTTCGGTTTACCACAAGAGGTCTCTCGAGCTCGACGTGCCTGGTGTAGCGCCCCCGATCTTGGCACAGGCAGCCCAGTTGAACAACCTTGCTTTGACCTACAGATCAAAAGGAAAGTTGGATAGCGCTTTGGTTCTCTCCGAGCAGGCACTGCTGCTCTTCCAGAGAGCAGGAGACTATGGTAACGCGGCCAGCGTCCTAACCAATATGGGGATGATCTACCAGGAGATGGGAGATGTGAAAAGAGCACTGGAGTATCACCGCCAGGCTCTGGAGATCGACAGCACCATCGGCCACCTGATGGGACAGGCCGGTGACCTGACCAACATCGGCTCGGTGCTGGAGCAGGAAGGGAGTCTGGCCGAAGCCAAAGAGTCCTACCAGCGCGCACTCTCCCTTTTTGAAAAGATGGAGGCCAAAACAGAGATCGAGTTCGTCCGGCAGAATATTCAGAGGGTGGAGGAGAAACTGAAGGAATAAAAGATCCGGGCCACGTTAGACCGGACTGAAAGACTCAGATGTCTCACCCGAGAGTCGGCCGTCAGCTGAGATGGATTTCGCCAGGGCACAAGGGCAGGGCGGTTAGCCCTGCCTGTGTGGTTTTTCGTGATCAAGCAGTATTCGCAAAGACCGAGGCTCGCTTGGTGAAATCTATGATGTGATTTCATTGGGTCGAGCGGGAGAATCAGATAGCCCGTTGGCCGGATTTCAGCGGAGATCAAGCCAATCGTCAAATCCTCAGATGCCCGTCTTCAATCCAAAGATCGAGTGATGGCAGACCCTCGGAAAATACTGATAATCCAGCTTCGCCGAATCGGCGACGTGCTTCTCTCCACACCGGTCATAAGGGCGCTAAAGACACATTTTCCGAAAAGCCACATCGCTTTTCTTGTCGAAAGAGAGTCTTCGGATCTTCTGACCCTAAATCCCTATCTCAGTGAGGTCATCATTCTTGAGAGGGAGAGATACAAAAATCCTCTCTACTCCCTAAAAAAAATATGGGAGATCAGAAAGAAAGGATTTGACCTGGTGGTGGACTTCTTGGGAAACCCGAGAACTGCTTACATTTCTTTTCTTTCGGGAGCCAGGCGCAGAATGGGGTACGACGTTCCCTGGCGGAAATTCTTTTATAACCTCCTGATCCAAGACGATGGCAAGCCGAAGTATTCGGCCGTCCATAAGCTTGAGGCGCTGAAGATGCTGGGAATAGAAACCCTTGACGCGAAACCCGATTTTCTCATTCCGGAAGAATCCAGGCTTTTTTCCCAGAGGTTCTTTCAACAGGCGGGAGTCGACCCTGGAAAGTTGATTGTCTCGCTCTCCCCAACCAGCCGCAGGCATTTCCGACGCTGGCACCTGGAGAGGTTTGCCCGGCTGGCTGATTGGCTGGTTTCACGATTTCAAGCCACGGTGATCTTAGTCTGGGGGCCGGGGGAGAGAGGAGCGGTGGAGAGGGTTGAGAGTCTGATGAAGCAGAAACCGGTGATCTCACCGGAGACTGAAGATCTCTTTCAACTTGGTGCTATCCTCCGGGAATGCGATCTTCATATCGGAAACGATAACGGCACCAAACACATTGCCGTGGCCATGGGCAAGCCCACCATCACCGTCTACGGGCCTCAAGATCCTGTGAGTTGGACCTATCCCGAACCTACCCGACACAAGTTCCTGAAGAAGAAAACCGATTGTCCTGACTGCGACAGGATGAAACATAAATGCAAGGACCTTTCCTGCCTGGATGAAATCACCGTAGAGGATGTTCAAACAGCCTTTCTTCAGCTTCTGAAAGATCTGGAGAAAGGCGAAGAGAGGAGACTTGTCGAAAAGATTGAACGTCTTGCAGTTAATCAACGTTAGGTGGTACAATGCCTGTGCCTATTACGCGGTGAGCTTGTCTTTAGCCCTTAGACGGAGGGGGCACAAGGTGATAGTAGCGGGCGACCCTTTGAGTCCACCGCTTCTGAAAGCCAGAGAGCAGGGGCTATCTGTATATGAAGACCTTTCTTTGAGCTACACCAGTCCGTGGATGATAGCCTATAACGTGAAAAGGATGAGAGATTTAATTGAGAGAGAGGAAATCGATGTCATCAATGCGCACCGGGGAGAAGGTCATCTGGTTGCCGCACTCGCGAAAAAGTTCCTCAAGCGCGCAGTTCCGCTGATAAGAACCAGAGGGGATGTACGAACGCCGAAACGCAACTTTTTCAACCGCTACCTGAACAGCGCGCTTACCGCCAAAGTCATCACCACCTGCGAGGTTCTGAGAGAAAGCTACATAAAGAATCTGCGGATGCCAGATGAGAAGGTCACAACCGTGCCGGTGGGAATAGATCATGATTTCTTTTCGCCGAGAGAGAGCGATACGACATGGAAGGAGAGACTGAGTATTCCGGAAGGGAATCTGGTGGTGGGAATGGTGGGAAGGCTTTCTCCGGTGAAGGGGCATGAATATTTCGTTCAGGCGGCAAACTATGTCTTAAGGCAGGTTCCCCATACCATATTCATCATATGCGGAGAGAATGCACAGATAAGTTCAGAGGAACTGAGAGAGAGAGCAGGAGAACTGAATATGGGAGAGAAATTCCGGTTTGTGGGGAAAACAAGAGATGTCAGGGAAATCATCTCCCTTTTTGATATTGGGGTGGTCTCATCCGTGGGATCGGAGACCATCTGTCGGGTGGCCTTAGAATACATGTCCATGGGCAAACCGGTGGTGGGAACCAACGTCAACGCCATTCCAGAGGTGGTGCAGCATCAGGTCAACGGTCTGGTGGTGGAACCGAAGAAATGGCAGGAGTTGGCCTCTGCCCTTGTAGAACTGCTGCGGGACAAAGACAAAAGAAAGAAGTTTGGAGAAAAGAGCCGCGGCATTGTGATGGAAAAATTCACCCTGGACGTTTTTGCCCGTGAGACCGAACAAGTTTATTTTAGCTTATTGAATTAACACGCTTTTCGCATAGTCTAATGGAGATGAAAAGTAGCATAAGGGTCGCTGAGAGAATTATCTGGATCTCCCTCTGCGGTTTTGCCTTCTTTTCGCCCTGGTCCATTGCCGGCGCGCAGACCATGGTGGTCCTGGGGCTTTTGGCCTGGTTGGCCAAGATCATATTCTCGGGCAAGCTGAATCTGGTGCGTACACCTCTGAATCTGCCAATCCTGTTTTACATCGCCGCCCTGGTGATCGCGGTTGTGTTCTCCCCGTTTAAAATGCACAGTCTTTCGGCTTTCAAAGAGGAATGGTTGCTTCTGATCTTCTTTCTAATCGTGAACAACGTGAAGGAGGAGGGGGGGGTTGAAAAGCTCCTCACTATTCTGATAGCTGTCTCGACCTTAGTCGGGCTTTATGCCATCTGGCAGCATTATTCCGGGATGGATCTGTATCGAAACGAATTGCTTGAGCCAAGAGGGAGCATCTTCATCAGCCTGGGGTTTTTCAGTCACCATTTGACCTTTGGTGGTTATCTTATGTTGGTTCTCCTGCTGGCGTCGGTCTTATTCCTTCATGCCAAAAGAGCAGGGGTACACAGAATAATCGACGTCTGTGCACCAGTAGTGCTGGGGCTTTCCTTGGTCTTCAGCTATGCCCGCAGTGCGTGGCTGGGAGCGGTGATAGGCATCTTGGCGTTCGGTTTACTCAAAGGAGGGAAGTTCATTCTCCTTTTGATGGTGGGGATTATAGTCCTGGTTTTGTTGATCTACGTGATTGAGCCCACAAGCTGGGACCGGGTTAAGGAGATCAACCTCTCCCAGGAGAGGCCTGAATCCACCAGGATAAGACTGTGGCAGACCTCTATCAGGATGATAAAGGAGAGCCCCATCTGGGGAGTCGGCTTGGGCGGTTGGGGCGTGCTGTTCGATAAGTATAAGGTGGACGGAGTGTATGACGCCACCTGTCACCCGCACAATGACTTCTTGAACGTGGCGGTCAACACCGGCCTCATAGGGCTTTTAGCTTACCTGAGCATCTGGGTGGTCTTCCTGTACTCAACCGTCAAGTCAGTACTCAAGAATAGGAGCAGTCGTCTCGCTCGCTCCATGCAGATGGGCGGAATAGTTGCCATCGTGGCCTTCCTTTTCGCCAGCCTGCTTCAGTGCTACTATACCGATGCGGAGGTGAACATGCTGCTGATGTTAATCCTTGGGTTGACTACAGTTTTTAATGTTAAAGCGAGAGGTGAAGAATCTTGAGCAAGATATCGTGTGTGGTCATTACTTACAACGAGTCTAAGAACATAAGAAGATGCCTGCAGAGTGTAAGCTGGGCAGACGAGATCGTGGTGGTTGATGCGCACAGTACGGACGACACCAGAGAAATCGCGTCTGCATTTACCGACAAAATCCACCGACTGAAGTGGACCGGTTTTGGCCCGGCCAAAGGGTTCGGCAAGAGTAAGGCTAGCGGAGACTGGATACTGTCGGTGGACGCAGATGAGGTGGTGCCGGAAAAACTAAGAGAGGAAGTTCAGAGGATCACGCAATCTCAAGGTTCGTTGGACGGCTACTTCATTCCCAGGCGGTCGAATTTCTTGGGCAGATGGATCAAGCACGGTGGATGGTATCCGGACCTGGTGTTACGGCTATTCAAAAAAGAGAGGGGAGACTTCACCGACCGGGTGGTTCATGAGGAGGTGAAGGTGAACGGAAGCACCGGGCGTTTGAGAAACGACCTCCTGCACTACACCGATCCTGATTTGGATCACTATCTGAGGAAGCTAAACCAGTATACCTCCCTGGATGCCCTCCAACTCTTCCGACAGGGGAGAAGAGCAGGCATTCTGGATGTTCTCTTCAGGCCCCTGCTTACGTTTGTGAAGATGTATTTTTTTAAGCGCGGTTTCTTAGATGGTTTAGCGGGACTGATTCTGGCCATCTCCTCATCATTCCACGTCTTCTCAAAATACGTTAAGCTGTGGCACCTTAAAGAGACTAAAGCCGGCGAAGGCATTGAGAGAATTCCGCCACCTTAAAAGAATCCGTGCTTCGCCATGCGACACATCGTATACTCTAATGTAGGCACTTGCGATTCCTTTTGCAGAAGAAAAGTGAGAAAGCTTAAGTTAACAGGAAAGGAAAGGTTCCTGGTGATCAGGACCGATCGGGTGGGAGACGTGGTTTTGTCTACCCCGGTTTTGGAGTCGATAAAGACCCGGTTTCCTGAATCGCACCTTGTCATGATGGTCTCCGCCTACGCTGCGGACGTGGTAAAAGGTAACCCCAATCTTGACGATGTGATAATTGACGACCATGAAAATCGGCACAAGGGGATAAAAGGATTTCTCATGTTGTTAAAAGAGATAAGGGGCAGCAGGTTCGACGCAGGAGTATTGCTTCGGCCGACGTTCAGGCTGGCGCTGCTGCTTTTGCTCGCCGGAATAAGATATCGAGTCGGGACCGGTTACAGATTCTATCAGATGCTCTTCAACCGGAAGGTCTATGCCCACAGAAAGATGAATCTGCGGCACGAGACGGATTACAACCTGGATCTCTTGAGACCTCTTGGGATAAGGCCTGAAAGGACTCTTCCCAGGGTGTATCTCCGCCCGGAGGAGCAAGCTTTCGCCCAGCAAGTCTGGACGGAATCTCAGATCACCCCGGACCATACCGTGGTGGTGATTCATCCGGGAAGCGGAGATTCAGCTCTGAACCTGCCGGCAAAGAGATTTGCCCAGGTGGCAGATCAGCTAGTCGAAGAGCTTGACGCCAAGATAGTTCTCACCGGGACGAAAGGGGAGAAGGGATTGATCGACATCATCAGCAGGAACATGCAGCATGAGGTTGTCGATTTAACCGGGAGAACAAGCTTAAGGCAGCTGGCGGCGGTTTTGGAGAATGCTGACGTGGTGGTCTCGAACAGCACCGGGCCGATGCATCTGGCCGCGGCAGTGGGAACGCCAACGGTGGCCATCTTCTGCCCCATCTTTGCAGCCGGACCCATTCGGTGGGGGCCTTACGGAGAGGGACACGAGGTGGTTCTTCCTCCGGTTCCGGTTTGTTTCAAGTGCAAGCCCAAGGGTTGTCCTCACTATGACTGCATGGATAAGATCAAGACCGAGCACGTGGTTGCCAAGGTCCGCGCCGTGTTGAAAAACAAAAGTTCAGTCGAGTCAACTCAGCGCCCTGAACGTAAGGAATCAGTTTAATCCTCAAGTGGAGGAGAGATTTAAGTGCCGGACTGGAGAGTTATGCGGGGAAGACCAAACTTTGGCTCGATCCTTCGACAGGCTCCCTTCGGGTCTGAGCCTTCCTTCGACACTGAGCCTCAGGACGAAGTGCAGGGTCGAAGACAGGATGGTGAGCTCGTTGAACCATGAATCGAGCGACTACATATCAGGATCCTTTGAATTCTTGAGGATACGTGAGAAAGCTATTCGAGAGGTGAGAAAGAGTGAATCTGGCGGAGTTTATCATAGGGGTGGAGGCTTTTAACGCCAATATCGACATCCCCTTAGTCAGGAAAGGCTATGAGTTTTCAGCCAAGGCTCACAGCGGGCAATACCGGATGTCCAGGAAACCTTATCTGGAGCACTGTCTGGAGGTGGCCTTCATTCTGGCCGAGCAGCATCTCGATTCTGACACCATCGCCGCCGGGCTTCTTCACGACGTAGTTGAAGATACGGACGTGACCATCGAACAGGTAAAAGAGGAGTTCGGAGAGGAGATAGCGGAGTTGGTGGACGGCGTCACCAAGATCGGAGAGCTGAAATTCAAAAGCTTGGAAGAGGAGCAGGGGGAGTATTTCCGCAAGATGCTGCTCTCCATGGCTAAGGACATCCGGGTGATAATCATCAAGCTGGCCGATCGACTACACAACATGAGGACGCTGGATTCCCTGGACAAAAACAAGCAGACGAAGATAGCCCGGGAGACCCGGGAGGTCTATGCTCCCCTGGCCCATCGCTTTGGGATGGCAAGGATAAAGTGGGAACTGGAGGATCTCTCTTTGAAATACGTTGATCCACCAGCCTACGAGGAGTTGGTGCGCAAGGTCAATGAACGAAGAGAGGACCGGGAAGCTTACATCCGTGAGATCACCGATCCGCTGAAAGGGGAGTTGGAGAAAGTGGGGATAACAGCGGAGATAACCGGACGAGCCAAGCACTTTGACTCCATCTATCGCAAGATGAAGAAAAGGGAAAAGCCTTTCGAGGAGATATATGATCTTTTCGCTATTCGCATCTTGGTAGACTCCGAGGGGGAGTGTTACCACACACTGGGTATAGTCCACACCCTGTGGATGCCGGTGGCGGATCGTTTTAGAGACTATATCGCCCTTCCCAAAACCAACATGTATCGGTCCCTCCATACTACGGTAATCGGTCCCCGGGGGAAGATGGTGGAGATACAGATAAGAACAAATGAGATGCATCGAATGGCCGAATACGGTATAGCCGCTCACTGGCTTTACAAAGAAGGGAGAAGGGAGCCCGATGAATCGGACAAACAGATGACCTGGTTAAGAGAGGTTCTGGAGTGGCAAAAGGATCTGACCAATCCTACGGAGTTTCTGGAGTATCTCAAGATCGATCTTTTTCGGGACGACATCTTTGTCTTCACTCCCAAGGGTGAGTTGAAGCAGTTGGCCAAGGGATCCACCCCTCTGGATTTCGCCTACGCGGTACACAGCGAGGTAGGCAATCACTGCGTCGGCGCCAGGGTGGACGGCAAGATGGCGCCTTTGTCCACCGTCATTTCCAGCGGGCAGGAGGTGGAGATAATCACCTCTCCACATCAAGCACCCTCCCAGGATTGGCTCAAAGTCGTCAGGACCACCAGGGCACGAAGCAAGATCAGGCACTGGTTGAGGCAGAAAAGGTACGAGGAGAGCGTAAACCTGGGAAAGGAGATCTTAGAGAGAGAGCTCAAAAAACACCACCACAAACCCCCTCCTGAACAGGAGACCTCCGATCTGGCCATGGGACTGAATTTCAATGACTCTGAGGCCATGTTCTTCGCCCTGGGAAACGGAACGGCCTCCGTGAAACACATCCTGGGCAAGTTGATCCCTCCGGAAAAAAGAAAGGAAGCCGAACCTTCAGTCATCCAGAAGTTCGTGGATAAGGCCAGGGGTGGCGCCAAGGGAATAAGAATCGGCGGGATGGGCGACATGATGTTCCGTTTCGGTCATTGTTGTCAGCCCGTGCCGGGAGAGAGGATCGTGGGATTTGTCACCCGGGGGCGCGGGGTTTCCATTCACCGCTCCGATTGCCCCAATGCCCTGCAGATGCTCACTGAGGACGATAGAAAGGTGGAGGTGACCTGGGACGTGACAAAGGACAAGTCCTTCCTGGTGAAACTGGAGGTTCTGGTGCAGGATCGCAAAAACATGCTGCGGGACATCACCCAGGCCATATCGGACGCCGATACCAACGTGCGGGCGGCGGAGATAAAGGGTCGCGAGACCACCCCTACTGGGAGCTTCATCATCGAGGTAAAGAACCTCAGTCATCTGAACAAGACCCTCAAAAAGATAAGAAGGGTCAAAGGGGTGATCGACGTGGGAAGGTCTAAGGGCATGGAGCGGATCGAGGAAACGGAAAAAGATGCGGCCAAGTGACTTCGTGATCAACCAGACCGAGAACATCAGGTGGCTCTCCTTTCCTCCCCTGAATGCTTTTCCTTTCATCCTGCATGGCTTTGTCGTGAAGAACCAGAACCCCCGTGCGGATGAGCGCAGAGGATCGGTCGAAAAGCTTGTGCAAACGATCGTCAATCGTAGGGCCAAACATATATCTCTTTCCCAGATGCACCGGGACGAATGTGTGACCATAACCTCGGAAAGCCAACTCAAGAGAAGATACGTCGGAGACGCCGTGTTGACCGACCGAAACGGCGTTCTCATATCCGTAGCGGTGGCCGATTGCCTGCCCATTTTCTTGGTGAGTCCGAAGAGAAAGGTCATAGGTATGATCCACGCCGGATGGAGGGGTACCCTTCTGGGAATTGCTCCCAAGACCCTTAAGACGGCAAGAGACCGGTTTGGTTGCAAGCCGGAGGACTTCACGGTGCTTCTGGGCCCGTGCATTCAGAGTTGCTGTTACCGGGTGTCAGACGATGTGGCAATCTTGTTTGACGCCGAATGCGTGAGTCGCTCGCACGACGGAGGCCGCACGCTGGATCTGGCTCGCGCTAATCTGAAACAATTTGCAGGCTGCGGAGTAGAAGAGGATAAGATATTCGTTGTCGGCGACTGCACCCATTGCGAGGAGCAGTTGTACCATTCTTACCGGCGTGAGAAAGAGGATGCGGGCAGGATGATAGGATTTTTGGGATTGAAATAAAGAATACTCAGGCAGTGAACGTCAATACCTAACCAAGTAGAGGCGGAGATGATGAAGAAGACCCTTACCTTATGTGTCTTTCTGTTTGTGCTTTTTGGCAACCAGGCCTGGGGCCTAACCGGCCTGGGTTTTGGCGTAAGAGGTGGGATGATCCTGGATTACAAAAATGACAATCTGAATCTGATTCCCACCCAGGACCAGGACTGGCTCAAAGAGATGCCGGTGGTGGGGGTGCATCTCAAAATCGGGACCTTGCGCGTTGTGCACTTCGAAGCGTCGGTAGAGTATGCCTGGAAGGAAACGGAGATCGTCCTGGAGAATCTTACCAGGACCGAATTCTCGGTAAACGATCTCTCGCTTAACGCCACCGCTAAGTACGTTTACTCCATTCCGGTGCTGAAGCCATACCTGGGAGCTGGCGCGGGAATACACCGATTGGTCTACGGAATCTCCAATAAAGACTACGACATCTTCATACCCGAAGATCAGAACAAGATGGGCTTTCATGTGGTGGGAGGGATTCTTCTATCCTTTCCAGCCTCTCCTATCGAGCTTTTCGCCGAGGCGAGGCACACATCCATCCAGACCGAAGGGGAGTCCACCCGCTACACCACCATCTTAGGTGGTCTTACCTTCAAGCTTCCCTAAAGAGTTGGCGGGATGCTTTGAGAAAACGGATGGTGAGGTGGGGCTCTCTGCCCGGCGTTGGCCAGAGAGTCCCGTGAGCGAGTTTTTCCAAACCGTAAGCAGCCGAGCTTGACAAACCGAGAGCCGTATGTTATAATCTCAGGTACCATGATCCGGTCATAGGAGGATGACGATGAAAAAAACTCTTCTGATAGTAATAATAATGAGCCTTTTTTGGATATCTTCTGCTCCGGCTCAGTTTCTGGGTCAGCTCACTCCGGCGCCAACGGTGAATAAGGGTGAGGCTCTGTTGGGGGCGTATTTGGGTGTTTACGAGGACGCCTTCTCCGTATTCGGGCAGGTTCGTTATGGGATAGTCAAGTACTTCGATTTGGGTTTTAAGATGGGGATGATCGACTGGAGCCCGGGATACGGTGCTAGCAACACCGGGCTTACCATGGGGGGCGACATCAAATACTGGTTCATGGACCAACAGACAGGTGATCCGCTGGACGTTTCCGTCGGAGCGGGAACCGAGTACCTGGATGTCTCAGACTACAGCTTGGTCTCCCTGGGCGGAAACGTCATCGCCTCCTATGAGATCACCTATATGGAAGACAAGACTGTCAGCCCTTATGGGCGCTTGAACGTACGATGGGAGAGGCACAGCTACAAGAGCCCGCGCGTCCGGCCATTTGGCTGGGAGAATGGAAACGGGAGCGAAAGTGACACTGATGTGGCCCTGGCCCTGGGAGCAGGACTCCAGCTCCCCTCGGGCCTGTTTTTAGTCGGCGAGCTGCAAATAGACGACAACGTGGGTTTTATCGCAGGAGTAAACTACAGTGTCTTCTAAAACCCCTGTGTGAGGAGACCGGAAGAAGCTCTGGATTGCCGGAGCTTTTTTTTGAAGAATTCGATAAGGTCACCGCATTTGAGTGAGGAGTTTCTTGACCCTGCTTGAAGCTATTATCCTGGGAATCGTTCAGGGCCTGACAGAATTTCTTCCCATCTCCAGTTCCGGGCACCTGGTTCTGGGCGAGTACCTCCTCAAGGTCAAGTTTGACGATATCAGCTTTGAGGTCTTTCTCCATTTGGGAACTTTTCTCTCCGTGGTGGTGGTCTTCAGACGTAAGATTGGGTCGATGGCCACAGCGGTTTGGCTTAAGGCCAGATCAGTTCTTACGGGTGAAGCGGTGGCGTCGGGAGTTGAGGATTTGCGTTTGCTCTGGATGATCGTGGTCGGGTCGATTCCGGCCGCGGTGGCCGGGCTTCTCTTCAAAGGTTACATAGAAACGAGCTTCTCTTCAATCCTCCTGGTTTCTCTTATGTTGCTGTTTACCGGCACGGCCTTGTTTCTGACACAGTTCTTCAAGGCGGGACGCGGAAGGTTTAATTTAGGTAATGCATTGTTGGTGGGCTTGGCTCAGGCTTTGGCCATGCTTCCCGGCGTCTCCCGTTCCGGTCTCACCATAAGCACGGCGATTTACGCCGGGGTGGACAGGTCCAGGGCAGCAGAGTTCTCGTTTCTTCTCTCCCTGCCCGCCATTCTGGGAGCCTCACTGGTGGAGTTGAAAGAAGTGTCAAGTTACGCCAATCCAGGTCACGATTTGGGCATTTACCTCGCCGGTGCAGTGACTGCATTTGCCGTCGGATATGTGGCCATCAAGTTTCTCTTAAAGGTGATTAGAAAGGGAAAATTCCAGTATTTCGCGTACTATTGTTTCGCCGTGGGACTCCTCTTCCTGATTTTCTCAAGATGAACATCGTGAGCATAAATGTCCCGACGTGACGTTCACCCTCTCAGACAGACTGCAAGAACAGACCGAACCATGCAGAAAGAGATCAACAGAATCTTGATCATTCGGCTCAGCTCCTTAGGAGACGTGATACTAACCACACCGGTGATCGGCGCGCTTAAAGCCAAGTTCCCGCACTCCGAGCTGTTTTTTCTTACCAAGGCTCAATATGGTGACCTGTTGAGAAATGATCCCCGAATCTCTTCTTTGGTGGAGTTCGATCCCGCGGGAAAAGACAGAGGCCTCTCTGGATTTATGAGCCTGATCTCCGAGTTGCGATCTCACGATTTCGATCTACTGGTCGATCTCCATTCTAATCTGAGAAGCTTCCTCGTACGCCACCTGGTCAAATCCAGAATCAAACTAAAACACAACAAACGTTGGCTGTTCCGATTCCTGATGGTTCATTTCAAATTCCTCAAAACCAGACCGGTCAGCACGGTGAATTCTTATCTCGAAGTTTTAAAACAGCTCAACGTGAACACAACGGAAAACCGCATCCTGGTTTTTCTGAATCCAGAGGATGTAGCCTTCTCGGATCATTTTCTGCTTGAACAGCAGGTCAAAAAGGATGATATTGTGATGGGAGTGCATCCGGGAGCAAAATGGGAGACCAAGAGGTGGAACGAGGAGAAATTTGCCCGGGTTTGCCAGAGCCTGATTGAGAAATTGGGCTGCAAGATTGTGTTGCTGGGCGATGCAGGTGAAGCCGAGTTGGTTGAAGAGATGGGGAGGGACATTCCGACTGGCCAGCTGATCAAAGCGATTGACCTCCCCCTGGAAAAGGTTATGGCCGTGATCAAACGATGCGATTGTCTCATCACCAATGATTCGGGCCCGATGCATATTGCATCGGCCCTGGGGGTGCCGGTGGTGGCGATATTCGGCCCCACCCACCCGAAACTGGGCTTTGCCCCGGTTGGTTCAAAGAACGTGGTGCTCTGCGCCGACGTCAGGTGCAGTCCTTGCAGCCTGCACGGTGAAAAGAGGTGCGGCAAGAGATCCAGATTCTGCATGGACCTAATCGAACCTGACATGGTGATAGAGGCGGTGGAGAGGCTGCTCAAGGAAGGGAAGTCTATCTCGAAGGGAGCTTGATTGAGAAATAAACTATCACTCATCCTTTTCGTTTTTCTATTTTGCTCCACAGCATTTCCCCAGCCCCACAACTCTCTCGAGACATCGGACTCAGACTCACTTGGCTTGCCTGCAGAAGTAGAAGCATCTGATTCGGCTTCTATGATCGACTCCGGATGGATTGCAAAAGAGGATGGGTTCAGAGAGGAGATCGTAAGTCGTTTTTCTCTGGGGAACGGAATTACTTCCGACGATATCAAGAATTCCGCTGCGGAGAGCGTCGGTGAGCTTCTCGAGATGCGAAGCTTGGTGGATGTGGTTGGGGTGGGGTCGTGGTGGCAGCCAGAGATCGCTTCCTTCGGCGGCAATACTCGAGGGATCAACATCTTCGTAGATGGTAATCGGTATGAGCAACAGGATCTCTATTTTCCTCAACGGGGATATCTGGATTTGAATTACTTCTCCCTGTCCAATATCTCGAGAGTGGAATTCATTCCTTTGGGATTAACCAGCCTGTGGGGACAAGGATTAGGAACTGGCGGAGTAAACATCATCACAAAGGATTTCGATGGGGTCGAGCCACGTTCAGAAGTGGCGACAAGCAGAGGTCCTGATGGATCTTATAGAACGCAGGTTGAGCTGGGAAGAGGACTCACCTCCCGGGCAAAGTTCTACTTTACCACGGAGCTAAAAAAGTCAAACGGTCGTCTGGCCAACTCTGATTACGATGGTTCGTTCCTCTGGGGGAAAACCACCGTCAACCTGGCCCGGAGAATCCATCTCAGAGTTGCCGCTTATCAAAACAGGACCAAGATGGGACTCCCTCTCTTCCCGGACGCAAGTTTTCGTGACCCCAGAAAGAAGGTTAATAACTGGGGAGCAGTCGGCTCGCTGATTATGCAGGGAAAGGAGAATTCGTCCTCGACTCTGAGTCTCCGATACGATAAGCAAAATCAAGAGGTGAAGAGCGCATCGTACGGCTTCGAAAGCAAGAAGATCGAGCGGACGTTTAACCTGGCCGCAACCCGGACTCTGAAGTTCCGGGGCAGGCATCACGTCAAGGTCGAAGGCCAGGCGGAGAGAAAGAGCCTTGAAGCGTTAACGACCAAGAGCGCCGTTTACGGAGGCCATCTTCTGATTGCGGATCTGATCCAGGTGCGTCCAGCCACCATGCTGCTTCTGAGCTCCAGCCTGGACAAGGAGGAAGCATTGAATGCCGGTGTTTCTGCATGCGCAGGGGTGTCACATCGAGTTGCCGAGGGCGTTAAGGTGTTCTCCACCCTGGCGCGGTCTGTAGGCTATCCGACTTCGATGGACCGGTTTTGGCCTCCTTTTTCCGCGGCATTCAAAGATACCGCCACAGATTACACTGAGGAGGGAAACAACAAACTAAGAGCGCAAGAAAGTCTGACGGCCGACATTGGAGCAAACCTACAAAAAGGAAATTGCCGGATAAGCGCCTATCTATTCGGCTCCAGGATCAGCGATTTCATCTTCTGGTCAAACGTCGATACCAGCGTTTATTTTGGACACTTCAAGCCGATAAACTCGGAGGTAAGAATCTGGGGGGCAAACTTAGATTTGCGACTTGAGTTTTTCGACCACCTGAGTTCATACGTCTCGTACAGTTTCAAAAGTAGCAGAGATTCCAAGAGAGAAATGCGGCTGCCGTTTTCTCCGGAGCATTCTCTCTTCGCTTATCTGCAAATTGAAGATGAGTTTCTGAAAAGGGAGATCGGAGTGAAGTTGAGGTTGGAGACCAACGTCTTATCCGAGCGATTCATGGACGAATACGAACAGGACAGGGAGCCGCGTGTGGCCATATTAAATGGAAAGATAACCGTCCGGTTCCTGGATTTCCATTTCTACTATATGGTTCGTAACATCACCGACCAGGTTTACCGGTCGATGGGCGACTATCCCATGCCAGGGAGAAGCTTTTGGTGGGGGTTTTACTGGGAGTTCTTCGATTGAAGCAAGTTTTGCTTCGGCAGAAGCACACTTGCACATATTGTAGCAAAGGAATTTGTAGTTGCCCAATTCATTGGGCTTAGTGAATTGACCTTAAGACAAATGAAAAACTGTATTAGGCAGACTTTCTAGCAAGAAACGAGGTAATAAATGAAGAGGGAAGAGGCTTTGAATATAGTAAAATCTAAGGTTAAGGGAAAAAATCTGGTCAAGCACATGTTGGCGGTGGAGGCGATCATGAAGAAAGTGGCCGAGCACTTCAACGAGGATGTGGAGATGTGGAGCCTGACCGGTCTTCTGCACGATCTGGACTACGATGAGACGATCAGCGACTTTGATCGGCACTCCCTCTTAACCTGCGAATGGCTAAAAGACTACGATCTGGATGAGAAGATACTTCATGCCATCAAGGCTCACCCGCGCAAGGTGGAACCGGAATCCAAGATGGACTGGACGCTCTTTGCCGGTGATCCATTGAGCGGATTGATAGTGGCCGCTACGTTGATGCATCCCTCCAAGAAGTTGAAAAACGTCACCGCTGAGTTCGTTTTAAATAGATTCAAGGAAAAGAGATTTGCGGCAGGTGCGAGCAGAGAAGATATCAAGACCTGTGAAAAAATCGGACTCTCCCTGGAGGAGTTTGTAAGGTTGGCGCTGGAGGGGATGCAAGGTATCGATGAAGAGTTGGGCTTATAGGTTGAGATTCTGTTGACTTGGTAGCCGCAGGCTTCCTTCGGGCTGAGTCCTTTCCTTCGACCCTGAGGTCTCACTTCGTGCCGCACTTCGTCCTGAGACTCAGTATAGAAGGAAGCGCACTCAGTGCGAGGCAGGACCGAAGGGCAGGACAGGTCAACCCGCGTTTCTGCTGTGCACCCTGAAGGGTGCGGCTGCCACGTGTGCGTCGAGGTTCAAGTCTCACTCATAGTGCAGGGCATTCAAGCCCTACGAATGGTTCATACATGGCAATGAAAAACCTTCAGGCGAAAAGAGTTATTGTTGTCTTAGTGTGGCTGACCCTTTTAGTGCAGCTTTCCTGGGGCCAGGCAGACTGTGATGTTTCCATCTCTTTTCATTCTCCTCAGTCCGACACCCTCGTGATTCCCGATAAATGGTTTGCCCGGGACAAAGCAGAACACCTGGTGGTCAGCACTTTTCTGTCGGGGGTCTCATACAGCGTGTTCCGAGATTTCTACTATAACAAAGAAGAGACTTCGGCATATTTCTCTGCCATCCTGACCTTCAGCGTGGGACTGGGCAAAGAACTCCACGACATGAAGACTCCCCGCGGACGATTCAGTTATAAAGATATAGTTGCAGACATCCTGGGGATCGCCCTGGGAATATTGATCGCCACAAGGTGAGATGTTGGCTCGATTACGCTGACCCCACCGCTTCGTCATCAGAATCCTATGAGTGCGTCTTTTCCACCAGACAAAAAAACTGTCGCCGGCTGGGCGATTTACGATTTTGCCAACACTATATTCTCCATGAACATAGTCACCATGTATTTCGCCCAGTGGCTGGTGGTGGAGAACAAGGTGGAAGACATATATTACAGCATCAGCTATGCCATCTCCATGCTCATGGTTGCCGCAACCATGCCGGCCCTGGGCGCCATCTCCGACGCCAAGGGAAAACGAATGCCCCCTCTGGCAATTCTAACCGGTGGATGCATCCTGGCAACGTTTGCTCTAGGGATAGCCAGCAGTGCGATGAGCGACGTTACCGCAAAGATTTCGGTGGCGTTGATCTTATTTGCCCTGGCCAATTATTGTTTCGAGGGAGGGTTGGTCTTCTACAATGCCCTCCTCCCTCAGGTGAGCACTCCGCAAAGCATCGGGAAAGTCTCCGGCTGGGGTGTGGGGCTGGGATACGTGGGAGCCATCGCCGGGCTGCTTCTGGTTAAACCCTTTGTGGACGGTAACATCTTTGGTCTGGAACTTTCCTTTAGTCAGGGTGGAAGACAGAGCGCATTCATTCCCACGGCGCTGCTTTTTCTTCTGTTCAGCCTGCCAATATTCCTGTGGGTCAAGGACGGCATGCCACGGAATCTGGAAAAGATCAAGTTCAAAGAGGCATTCAGGCGGGTTTGGGAAGGCCTGGCCAATACCAGGAAATTTCCCGGGGTGTTGAGATTTCTCGTAGCCTATTATCTTTTTTCAGATGCCATCGCCACGATCGTCATCTTCATGGCAGTCTATGCCCAGATGGTGATGGGCTTACCCGACTCGGTGAAGATCTGGTTTTTCATCGTGGCCACCACGTTTGCGGTGATCGGTTCGTTTTTGTGCGGATACGTCACTGATTGGATCGGTCCAAAGAAAACATTGACCTTGGCTGTCCTGGGGTGGATATTCTCCTTATTGGTGATTATGTTTACGGTGGACAAGACGGTTTTCTGGATCATGGGTCCCTTGATAGGCATCTGCCTGGGATCCACCTGGACAGCTTCCCGTCCCCTTTTGGCCGGGCTGGTGCCCCGAGAGACTCTGGGTCAGTTTTTTGGTCTGTATGCGTTGTCTGGAAAGGTTGCCGCGGTGGCTGGGCCACTGCTTTGGGGGGCGGCGGTTCTTTACTTTAAGGCGGACAACTGGATGGTTCAAAATCTGGTTGCACTCTTAAGAGGGTTTGGTTTTGGGTTTTCTCATCAGGTGATGTTGACCATTCAGTATCGTTTTGCCGTGGCAATTCTGATCTTGATGATGGTGTCGGGTCTTATTATATTACTGAAGGTTCCTGATAGGTTCGAGAGAAAAACCTTGAGCCGAGAGACCTGAGATCGATTCCCATCTGGAGGAACAGTTTTGTCCTATCCAGAGAACAAATCGGGTTGGCATGAGTATGTGGGCGTCACCCACATTCATTCGACTGACTCGGACGGCAGCAAATCGGTCCCGGAGATAATCGAGATCGGGCAAAAGCTGGAGCTGGATTTTCTCCTGTTTGCCGACCACATGACCTTGAATTCCCTTCATCTCGGAATGGAGGGTTGGCACGGAGAGACCTTTGTGCTCATCGGGTATGAAATACACGATCCAAACAACATAAATCACTTCCTGGCGTTTGACATCAACGAGGTCCTGCCGGGGGAGCTTCCCGCTAAAGAATATGTAGCGACCGTCAAACGGATGGGTGGGCTGGGAATCATCGCGCACCCGGACGAAAGCAGAGACCTGCCACAATTCCCGCCCTTTCCCTGGACTGCCTGGGACGCGGAAGGTTTCGACGGAATCGAGATCTGGAATCAGATGTCGGAATGGATGGAGGGTGTCAATCGGTTCAATCAACTCAAGATGTTTCTCTCTCCCCGCAGGTACTTGACCAGCCCCACCACCAAGACCTTGAGAATATGGGATGAATTGAATAAGCAGAGAAAGGTGTGCGGAATCAGCGGGGTGGACGTGCATGCTCATCCCTATAAACTGGGACCATTTACCTTTATAATCTTTCCCTATAAAGTTCAGTTTCAATCCCTGCGCATGCATTTACTTCTTACAGAGCCTCTTTCCCCGGACAATGAGCAGGCCAAAAGACAGGTAATCCAGGCCATCAGAGAGTGCCATCTTTTCATATCGAACCATCGCCGAGGTGACGCCAGGGGATTTTCGTTTTACGCCGAGGTTTTAGGCAAGCTTGCCAGAGCGGGCGACAACGTTTGCCTGAGGGGGGAAGTCAGATTGCACGTCCGCACTCCACGAGAGTGCAAGATCAGGCTTCTCCGTGACGGAAACCTGACTTTAGAAAAGAAGGGGAGATCTTTGGAATATTCAACTCGCCAGCCAGGCAATTACCGTGTGGAGGCGTACAGGGGCAAGAAGGGCTGGATTTTCTCAAACCATATTCGCGTTGTGACCTGACCCCCTTTCCCCTCGCCAAGTGGTGGAGAGAGGGTGAAAGGACGGGAGATTTTTTCGAGTTTTCCGGTACTGGATACCTGTCTGCCAAGACTACACGGACCTGTGGCTTTTATTTGCATCGGGGTGAGGCATCCCCATGCAGCGAAGAGAATTCTGTCGGTCAGAGATCGCTTAGGTTTAAACTCGCAGCTGTCCACAGGCGGCCAGAATATCTTCGCCCTTGCTTCGCCTTAAGGTGACGGCGGGAGCGCGGGGATAGAGATAATCTCGGAAGGCTTTCACCTTTTCCTCGGAGGGTCTCTGATAGGGCAAATCAGGAACATGATTGTAAGGAATCAGATTTATCTTGCAGCGGATGCCCTGGACCAGCTTGGATAGCGCCAGGGCGTCTTTCTCCGAGTCGTTGACGTCTCTTATCAGGACGTACTCAAAGGTGACCCCTCTCTTTGTCTTCTTCTGAAAGGTCTTCACGGCTGCAAGCAGTTCCTTCAGGGGATGCTTTTTATTGATCGGCATAAGCTTGCTTCTTTTGGCATCCGTGGGAGCGTTTAAGGATATGGCCAATTTGAGCTTCAGGTTCTCCTCGGCCAGTTTCTCGATCATGTCAGGAATGCCCGCAGTAGACACGGTTATTCTTTTTGCCGCAAACGAGAAGCCCATCTCGTTGTTCATTATCCTTATGGCCTTGAGCACCTCATCGTAATTTAGGAGCGGTTCTCCCATCCCCATCAGCACCACGTGGTTGATGCGGTTGTCTCGCAACGCAATGATCTGGTCGACAATCTCACCGGCAGTTAAGTCCCTCTTGCAGCCCATCTGCCCGGTGGCGCAGAATGTGCAGCCAAGCGGACATCCCACCTGAGTGGAAAGGCACACGGTAACCCGGTCTGCCTCCCACATCAGGACCGTTTCGACCTTCTCCCCATCCGACAGCTCAAAGAGAAACTTCTCGGATAAATCGACCTGTGAAACCTGCTTCTTCACCTGGCGGATGCAATCAACGGTGGCTATCTGGCTGAGCTTTTCCCGGAGGTCTCTGGAAAGCTCAGTCATTTCGGAGAAATCGGTGGCTCCCCTGGCATAAATCCATGCGGCCAGCTGTCGGGCTTTATATCGCTTCTCTCCTAAGTCCCCAAGCAGCTGCTCGTAGTCGTGTATCCACATCCCTTTCAAGTTCATCTTCTTTGCTTTCTCGGCAACCGAGGGTTTTTCCCTGTCCATGTTTCGACTCCTTATAGCTTGATTGCTACCCTTATTCATCAGCGGATTGGACGAAACCAGCCGGCACTACTTCCGTGAGAACCACTAATCCTATGTGGTAAAACGTAATTCCCTGCTCATACGCCCTCTTTGCTTCTACGGTGAAAACGATCGGATTCTTGGATTTCCTCCTGCCCACCTGGAGAGCCTCTTCTCGAGTTTTGCTAAGGTGGACATATTTTCTTTTCATAGGCTTGACCAAGAAACAAGCTGATGAGAATGATAGGCAATTATCCCTACCATGTCAACACTAAAATAAAAATAGAGGAATATACTAACCGACCTAACTCCATGAGGAAAGTAGGCTGAGTCCCCCCTCTTGCAGGCAAAGGTAATAGGGAAACTCCTTACTTTGGTGCGCGACCACTTCACCGTAGTCAGAAGAGGTGACTCTACCACGTGTGGCGAAGACAGTATCTCCCGGAGCGGCTCAGAATCTCCGGCAGCATGCTGGCCATTTCGGTACCCGCCATTTCGGCCGGGTCAGGCAAAGCGTGAGAGGATAAGACTTCACCTAATGGAGTTAGACTTTGCTCGTACTTGGTAAACAGGCAGAAAATCTTGAAGATTCCTTTGCAGAAAATGGCGAGACGTAGTATAATGTCGCCGGGAGTCTAAAAGGCGAAAGGACCCTGGAGAACCTTTTTTCTCCACCAGTAGAGAGCAGAAGAGGTACAAGGGATCTAAAGCAAATGAGGGAGGTATAATTAAGATTATGAAAAAGTCCCGCATTAACTTATGGATCGTCGCTTGTCTTATCCTACTGCTACTCGGCTGTGCCACCACGGGTCCAGGTGGAAAGAGGAGCCTGATTTTGATATCCACCTCGCAAGAGGTGTCGATCGGCGAGAGTCTGGTAAAGGACATTGAGTCGCAGCAAAAGGTGACCGACGATTCGGTGCTGGCGGACTATGTCAACCGCCTGGGTCAAGAAATCGCCGGAGTCTCGGACAGGAGAGACGTCGAGTATCATTTCAAGGTTCTGGAGTCTCCTGAAATCAATGCCTTTGCCTGTCCCGGTGGATTCATTTACGTGTACACCGGGCTGCTGAAGACAATGGACAATGAAGCTCAGTTGGCCGGGGTCCTGGCACACGAGATAGGACACGTGGTGGCCAGGCACAGCGTAAAGAGACTGCAGAAAGTTCTAGGCCTGCAGGTGCTCCTGTCCATAGCATTAGGAGAGTCAAACGAGTTAACCCAAAAGGCCATCAGCGCCGGCTTCGTCGTGATAATGCAAGGCTATAGCCGGAAGAACGAGTTCGAGGCAGACTACGACGGCGCGCTTTACATGACCAATGCAGGATACCATCCCCGGGGAATGGTTCAACTCTTTGGAAAATTCAAGGAGATGGAAAAGGGGAGAAAACACAGTTTCGTAGATCAACTGTTAGCTTCCCATCCTCCCACCGCGGACCGGATAGCGAAAGTGGAAGAGCATGTCCGGTCTTTTGGATTGGCGGATCGAAAGCTGACTTATGGTGAAGAAAAGTATCAAAACATCAAGTCGCGCCTGAAATGAACCAGGTAAGAGGCTGGGCAAAGGATTGCAGCGTCCACGGGTGAGCGGTAACCGCAACCTTCGACCTTGCGCCAGCGACGGAGATTGGATGTGGAAACTTCGCACGCCAAGGCGTGCGGCCACCAAAATGCAGGTTTTCAACTACCACAATCTCGTCGGAAACTGCACGGCAGTCAAACGTTATTGAGGTTGGAGGCGATAAAGTCTTATAATGAGACATTCTCTGAAAACAGGTCTTAGCTTCGGTTTAACTTCCGGAATAATCACGACCCTGGGATTGATGGTGGGCCTGCATTCGGGCACCCATTCAAAGCTGGTGGTTCTGGGCGGCGTACTTACCATTGCCATAGCTGATGCATTCTCCGACGCTTTGGGCATTCACGTCTCCGAGGAATCCGAGAACAGACACAGCACCAGGGAGATCTGGGAGTCGACCATCTTTACCTTCTTATTCAAGTTCGTGTTTGCTCTAACCTTCATCGTCCCTATCCTTTTATTGCCTCTTGGGACGGCCATCGTGGTGGGCGTAGCCTGGGGGCTGTCCATGCTGGCCATCTTCTCCCTTTACATTGCCAAGGAACAGAAGGAGAGCGCCTGGAAGGTAGTGGGGGAGCACCTACTCATTGCCGTGGTGGTGATAATCATAACGCACAACGTTGGACATTGGATCGGCACAACGTTTGGATAGGCGCCGTCTGAGGAACAGCCGAAGCATCAGAACGGAGATGTTTGACCGGTGCTTCTGGTGCATCTGGTGCTTCTGGTGGTTTTTTTATTTTTTTCACGTTTTTCCTCCAAACAGTTCTCAGGCAAAGAATTATGTACGTTCGAACCTGTATTCTGAGTATGCTTCGGAAGCTCACCATAAAAGTAGTTGGTCGTCCCAGATGATGGCGGAGCAC
>JBARPX010000082.1:0-29173 GCA_049643405.1 Candidatus Zixiibacteriota bacterium | reverse complement strand
CTTCTACACCAATCCGGAGAAGATCAACAAAGAAACTCTGACCATCGACGGGGACGAGGCAAGGCATATCCTTTCAGTGCTGCGTCATGGAGCCGGGGACGAGATCGACGTGGTGGATGGCCTCGGTACCAAATACAGGGTCCTGATAGAAGAGGCGTCCCGGGACTTCCTGCAGGGAAAAATCCTGTCGAGCACGCGGATGGAGAACGAGCCCCAATGCCATATTACCTTAGCTCAGGCCATCTGCCGCAAGGAAAGAATGGACTTCTTAGTCGAGAAGGCAACCGAGATCGGAGTGTCATCCATAATTCCTATCGTGACAGAGAGAAACTTGGTCAAAATGGGCGAAGCCTCAAGAGAGAAAAGCAAGATTGACCGCTGGAGGAGAATGGCCATCGCCGCGATGAAACAGTCGCTCCGAACCGTCCTGCCTGAGATACACGACGTAACCCCCTTTGACCAACTGCTTCCCCAAATAGGCGACTTTGACCTCTGCCTGATCGCCAGCCTGGATAAGGACGCCAAGAGCGTAACAGAATGTGAGCAGTTCAAGACAAGACCCGATAGGGTCCTTCTCATAGTTGGCCCGGAAGCCGGTTTCACCGATGAGGAGCTTTCTGAAGCTGTGGCACTGGGCGCAATACCTGTAAGCTTAGGCTCAAGAAGGCTCCGCACTGAGACCGCTGGGCTGATCTTCCTGTCTTTGGTCCTTCATCAGTTGGCCGGCCTCGGATAGCCGGAATTTGTCGATTGGCTTTTTCGTATCCCAGGCGTCGGACCTTCGTCCCAGACCTATACACCCCCTTTTCCCTGCCTTTTCTCCATCAATATATCCCCCGCCAAGCCGATAATAGATTAGGGTTCATCGCTTCGTAGCGGGCCCTTTGTTTTCGCATGTTCAGAGGTCATCCTGATGCCTAAGCTGATCACATTCGGAAAAGAATATCTTCTCTTCTCAGCGGAGCTTATCTTTCTTATGGCTCTCTTCGGAGTCCTTCTGTTGATTGACTTTTCCATCTACCTTAAGCTGGCCTTCGCCTTCTTGTTCGTGCTCTTCCTGGTGGGATGGTTTCTTTTGAGCTTCTCCAAGCTGCAGCAGAGGTATCGCCTGCTGGCTGAAAAGCAGAAACGGAATATCGATAGGCTCTGCCGGCTCTCGGAGCTGGCTGTCGAGCTTCCCAGGATTCCGCTGGTCCGTGACAAATATCCCGAGATCACATCCCGACTGGCAGAGATATTCGATGAGCATTTCAACTCGGACAAATTCCTTCTCTTTGCGAAAAAGAAAAACGTATACCAGAGCATCCTAACCCACAATATCAATCTCCCTCAGAGAGGCAGAATAAGCATCAAATCCAACTCCGAATTCATCTCGCAGGTAACGTCGGCGGATGCTCCGATGAATCTTGAACTCCTGCCATCAGCTAAGGTTCCCCCCTCCTTGAGGTCGCTGCACAAACAGCATCAATTCAACCGCCTGATCCCGCTGACGACAGAAGCGGACCTGTGGGGATTCGTCGTCTTCTCGGCCACCACAGATCATTCGGCTCGCGCTGGCGGTTCGAGACAGATCGGACAAACCGAAGGCGGCAGCGACGAAAGGTTACCGCTTCTTGTGCTGAATCAGATCGCACTGAATTTGGAAAAGGAGGAGCTTGCAGCAAAGCTCAAGGAACTGGAAAAGAAGGTTGACGCAGGCACGAAGCAGGAGACAGCAGAATCATCGCTTCTGAACCGTGATCTCAAGAGAAAGATATTCGATCTCAACGCGGTGTCGGAGCTGGTCAAAAACCTTTACTCGGTACTGGAGGAGGAGGGGCTCTTCTCCCTGCTGGCCCGGATGATGCAGGATCATCTGGGGGCAAAATCCGTTTTCCTGATGTTCCCTCACTCACAAAACGGTGACGTCGTGGGAAAATACTTCTACGGCGCCCATACCTCGGATCTGTTTGGAAAGGAAACCATCTCCGAGTTGAAGATAGACATGGGGAAAGCTCTATATAACTGGATTAAGAATGAGAAGCAGATCTGGCAGCTCTACAGTATGCAAAAGCTCGCCCGTGAGGACAAGCTTTTGAAGGCTCTCTTAGCCTCCGGCTTTCAGATCGGAGCCAAGCTTACCTTTTCGGAGAACAGTTTCGGGATAATATTCTTGGGCGAAAAGACGGACGGAGCCAAATATCGGCAGATAGACTTGGATATTCTGGCTATCTTAGTCGACATGGCGGTCATCACTTACAAGAACATAAGACACTTCAAAAGCATCGAAGAGCTCTCTCATACCGACAGCATAACTGCGCTCTACAACTATCGTTATTTCTACAAGCGATTGACCGAAGAGGTATTTCGCGCAAAAAGGTTCAGCCGAAAACTGGCTCTGGTCATCTTCGACATTGACGATTTCAAAGTCTACAACGATACCTTTGGGCACCAGGCAGGCGATCAGCTGCTCAAGCAACTGGGGGAGCTTCTCATCCGCACGGTCAGGTCGATCGACGTGGTCTGCCGTTACGGAGGTGAGGAATTCTGCGTGATCATGCCGGAGTCGGATCAGGAAGAATGTCTGAAATTCATGGAGAGACTGCGCAAGCACATCATAAACTTCGCCTTCAGGGACGAGCGCCTAAAACAGGAGCACAACATCACGGTGAGCCTGGGAGGGGCGATATATCCTTATGATGCCCGCGCAGTCGATCGCCTCATCTACTCAGCAGACATGGCTCTTCTGAAAGCCAAAAGCGTCGGCAAGAACAGGTCGGTGATGTATCAGGAGAAGTTGGTCCCCGTTGCTCAGTAAATCCAAGCCCACACTGAAGAATATCTATCCCCATGTCCGAAGACCACCTGCAAGACGTCTCCGGCATGAGATAGACTCAGAGACTGAGCGTCATCTGGCTCTGCACATTATCAGAATCAAGCCAGCAACGGTCATTTGGGCTGGACCAGGCCAAGAATGCACGCGGTATTCCAGCCGGAAAAAAGACCGAAACCTAACTTAAGTTAAGTTCTGGTCCCGGGTACGTTTTAGGACGGTGTCTGCGTAAAAGGCGGCAATTTCATTCTCATTTGAGAGAGACTTTTTATGATGCAATCCGGCGCAATCTTGTCGCCCGTTTGGCCCGCTGGAGAAATCTCGTCGGAAGCTGAAATGCGAAGAATTTACAGTTTTTGGTTGTGAATTTTGAATTTTTGATTTAGATTTTGGATGTCAAGACTTTGCCTGCTTAAAAGAGGTCGGAGGGTTCGAAGGAAAATGCGCGTTATCTTTGCCACATTGCGCCCCCAGCAGTGGGTCAAGAACTTTGTTCTCTTCGCGGGGCTCATCTTCTCCCAAAACTTAGATAAGCCGGATTTCTTTCTGAAATCTCTGGCTGCTTTCGCGTTGTTCTGCCTTCTCTCCTCCAGCGTCTACATTTTCAACGACATTATGGATGTGCAGAGTGATAGAAAGCACCCCTTGAAATCGACCCGTCCAATCGCCGGAGGCCAGGTCAAGGTCTCTACGGGCGTCCTTCTTTTCGTCGTGCTGGCCATTGTCTCCCTTGGCCTTTCGTTCTGGCTAAATCCCTTCTTCGCTTTAACCGGGCTGGGCTACTTCGCTTTGAACCTGCTTTATTCGGTGTATCTGAAAAACGTGGTAATAATCGACGTGATGTGCATCGCTTTAAGTTTTGTTATCAGAGCGGTGGCGGGGGCAGTGGTGATCGGGGTGGAGATCTCTGCCTGGTTAGTGGTCTGCACCACCCTTCTGGCTTTGTTTCTGGGCTTCGGCAAAAGAAGACACGAGCTTGTTCTCTTGGAGGGCCAGGCTACCGACCATAGAAAGAGTCTCTCTGAATACAGCCCCTATTTCTTAGACCAGATGATCTCGGTGGTGACGGCGTCTACGGTGGTAGCTTATGCTTTCTACACGCTCTCGCCAGAGGTGGAGGTGAAATTGGGCACGAGTCACATGGAATTGACCATTCCTTTCGTATTATATGGAGTGTTTCGGTACCTCTATCTTATTCATCAGAAGGAAGGAGGCGGAAGCCCCACCAGAATGCTTCTGACAGACAGGCCCATCCTGGCGAATATCATCCTCTGGCTTCTGACGGTGATTTTGATCGTTTACATATTCTAAAGTTTGCTCTGTTATGCTCGACTTACGAAATGACGAATGACGAATGCTTTTATTCCTCATTCGTCATTCGTCATCCATCATTCGCGTTTTCTAAGGAGGTCCTGTGGCAAGATCGAAAGTGGCGGTGGTGAAGACTTCACCCGAGAGTGTGCTGGAGGATTATCAGAACCTCTTGAGGTTGGCAGAGGTGGAGACTCATCTCCCCAAGGATAAGACCACTATCCTCAAGGATAACATCTCCTGGCACTATCCCTTTCCCGGGGCCAACACCACGCCCTGGCAGTTAGAGGGTACCATTCAGGGCCTCAAGAGATTGGGATATGACCAGCTGGTGGCGGTGGAGAACGAGACCGTGGTCACCAACGCACCCAAGGGAGAGAGGCTGAACAAGTACGCCGGGGTCTTCAAGAAGCATGACATCGAGGTAAGGTTCAATTTCGCTGACGATTTCAAATGGGTCAGATACGAGCCGAAGGCAGAGCTTCTGGCGCTGCCTAAAATCTATAAGCACGGGATTTTCCTTCCTGAATTCTTCTTTGACAAGAATATCGTCCACCTCCCTACCGTGAAATGCCACATCTATACCACCACCACCGGCGCCATGAAGAATGCTTTCGGTGGATTGTTGACCACCAAAAGGCACTATACCCATACCTGGATTCACGAGACCTTGGTTGATCTTCTGGCCATCCAGAAGGAGATTCATTCCGGAGTCTTTGCGGTGATGGACGGGACCACCGCAGGAAACGGCCCCGGTCCCCGCACCATGAAGCCGGAGATAAAGGACTACATATTAGCCTCAGCAGATTCGGTGGCCATAGACGCGGTGGCGGCAAAGATGATGGGATTCGATCCCATGAGCATAAAGTACATCCGGCTGGCTCACGAGAGGGGATTGGGAAAGGGGAGAATGGAGGAGATCGAGGTCTTAGGTGAAGACGTCTCCGGGGTAAACTTCGGCTTCAGCGTGGGTGATAACATGGCAAGCCGGGTGGGTGATCTTCTCTGGTTTTCCCCGCTTCGGATATTTCAGAGGCTCTTCTTCCATACTCCATTAGTATACATTTTCGTCTTCGGCTCTGCCTTTTACCATGACCGCTTCTGGTGGCCCGTCAAAGGGACAAAGATCTTCAAGGAATGGTCTGAGACCAAGTGGGGGAAACTGTTCCAGAGCTATTAGCCCTTGCCACCGCCTCACCTTCCAATCTTGTTGCCCGATTCCAACGCTGGGGGAAATAACTGGTGATACATTGCCTTCTGAATTGCCCAATTTGCCCGGCCCTGGTTGCCCTTCTCTTGATAAAACCCTGCCATGTATAGATAGAACTCGTGATCCTGCGGATCGTATGATTCCGCTTTTCGGAAGAACTTCTCTGCCTCTTTGAAATCTTTCTTAATCCAGCTTTCTCTTGCCATTCTCTCGTAGACCTTCCAATCTGGCGGAAGCACCTGGCGCTGCTGGGCATCGTACCATCTTCTCCTAAAAGATTTCGTGGGAATATAGGGTCTGACGTCCAGAATCCCGGTGTTCTGAAAGGTGCTGTCGAAGAGTCTCCAGTCCGGCGTTGACACTTTCATTACTGCACCCCCGCACGCAACGTTGTCCTCCAATTTCGCCTCGTACAGAACGTTTTCCCGCAAGCCCAGATAGGTGTATACCTCAGGATACCAGAGGGGAAAGATCACGAAATAATCGGGGCGATGCCTGTTCAGATATACGATGCGTGACTCTCGTCCCATGATCTTGTAAGGTACCATCTCTGGAGAGACCAAACCTTCAAGATCCAGGCACTCGCGATCCCCAAAGAACTTGATGGCCCCCACGTCGTTTACGGCTACCAGAGACCCTTGGGGAATGTTACGACTCACCCACTTGCCTAAGTGAACCTGCATCTCGTTTATGTTCTTTACCGACAGGGCGTAAAACTGTCCGCGATTGAGCAAGAAACCCGCTTGCAGAATGACTCCTGCAATCAGAAGTACATAGGCAACCTTCTTGCCGGCAGGGCGCTCAGTGAAGAACCTGGCGCTGCCAAGCAGGGCCATGAGAATGATGAAAAAGACGGTGAAGGGAAAGACGAACTTGAAGCTGGCAAAGTTAAGCACGGATGGAAAGAATGATCCTGCAAGGAACCGGAGAATCTCATCTTTTGCAACCAGTGGATTCAGATAAAAAATGACTGAAACGACAAAGGCCACTCCCCCCAGACAGTACAGCCACTTTCTTACGCTACTCTTCAACCCCCCTGCGTCTGTCGATTCCTTAGATCGACTCAACCCCATGACAAAAAAGACAGCCACGAGTGGAAGCAAAAACGAGACATATCTCTGCTCTCCGTAAAATGAGTTCGTGACAGGCGCTACGACACCCCGAAGCATGGGAATAAGGAGGAAAATCAAAGGATAGATGAATGTATCCCTCCTCAAAAATGAGAATACGACTCCCCTACCCCAGAAAACTGCCCAAAGAGCATTGAGGGAAACAAGGGAAATCAGCATGGTCCCGCCCCAAACCACGGGATTCAGGGTCAGGGAGATGATAAGCTCATCTAAGTTGCCGTTTTTAATCGCCCAGATCAACCCGGAATCCATCGTCTTGGCGGCAAGCGTGTTGGGAAGGAGGCTGCCCGTCACAAAGTAACTGAAGATGAAGGCAGGGCTTAAGAATATCATAAAGGTAAACGCTTTCTTGAGAATGGTCGACCAGGCGGCGCCGTACTCTCTCTGATCTCCTCTATTCTCCCTGTTGACCCAATCGTGTGCCAAAAGCAGAGGGTACAGCGAGATAAGCTCAGGGCGGGCGGTGAAACAGAGGGCGCCAAAGATCGGAGCCAGGAATATCTTTTTGCCCTTCCCCTTTTCTTTCAGAAGAAAGTATAGGGTCAGGCACACAAGAAGAGTGGCCAGTGATATCTCCATGCCGGAGAGCGCACCAAAGATCAGAGGGGGAGCCAGGGCAAAAGTCAGAACCGCCAAGAAGGCGATCTCCCTCCTCTGGGTATAGAAAAGACAAATCCTGTAGGTCAAAAAGATTGATAATAGGAAAAGAAGAATGCCCCAAAACTTACTGATGAAGATGACGTTGTGAGTCAAAAGGTACGATCCGGCCAGTATGAAAACCCAGAGAATGCTCGTGGTTCCCAAGACAGGGTCACCCGGGTTAAAAGAAAATCCTTGCCCTGTAGCCAAGTTCTTGGCAAAGACCCAGAATATCCAGGAGTCGTCCAAAGGAAAACCCAGGGTTGAGGCCACGCTGACCTCCAGGATTGAGAAAAACAGCAGAGCCGCCAGAGCGATGACAAACAGGAGAACAAGATACTTCTCAATCCTCATTGGTTGAATCCTCCTCCAAAACTTCTCTGACTGCTGCCTTGGAATCCATGGTCATCACTTAAGCCTCAACCTCGACCGGCACAAGAGAAAGAAGCTGCGAGAACAAGGTTGGGTAATAGCCGGAAGAAACTTAAGACCATTCCGATCATTTGGATTTCGATCGCTGCTTGCGCTTATTCACACCCAGCAATCCGCGCAGAATCTCATCTGTGGTGGTCACAAAGGCAAACCCATAGGCCAGATTTTTAAGAGTGGCCAGGTGCAGTTCCTCGTTTACCGCGCCGGTGCCGTCCATAGGGAAGAAGACCCGGTAATCCCGAAAGTAAGCGTCGCGTGCCGTCGACTCACAGCAAAGGTTGGTCATCACCCCGGTGATAACCAGGTCGGTCACCTTCAAACATCTGAGCACGGTCTCTAAGTCGGTGTTGTAGAAGGCGCTGTAGCGATGCTTATAGACCATCTTCTCCTCAGGAAGGGGGGCTAAGTCTGGATGTATCTCCGCTTCCCAGGTGCCTTCCAGGATCATCCCGTCCCACCACCAGCCCATAATCCCCCCGTTCAGTTCCTTGCTCTTGTGCACGTGGGCGGTATAGATCACCGGGAGCTTCCTCCTCCTGAAGGACTGTATCAGTTTACTCACGTTGGGGAGTACGGCCAGTCCTCCGGGAAGGAAGGCGGGACCTCCTGGATCTAAGAAAAAGTTCTGCATGTCCACCACCAGAAGACAGGAGCTTCTCAAGCTCGGCCTGGCCCGGCGGATGTTGTAGAATGCGATCTCCTTCTTCCAGATTTCGGTCCTTGCTTTGAGGCTGGAAGTGGTGACATGGAATTTATCGCTCATAGGCTCCTCCGTTTGGGGCTGTGAATCTGAGAAGACTCGGTTATGAGGGCTCAAGCCGTTCAAGCCTTCTCTTTGCGGCGCTGGAAAAGTCCGGCCACCTGTTCCTGCGCAAGGAGAATCCACAAGACGAAAGGCAGCGCGCCGGTGAAGATATAGAGGGGACCACTCAGCTTCTCAAAAGCGGGGGACGGAACCCCAGGTCCCTCGTGCAAAAGATAAACGGCCTCGACGAGAATCACATGCCAGAAGACCATGATCAGAAGCCCCACTAACAAACGTAAAGCTTTGGCTCTGAGACTCATTCCTATTGCGATTATCATCAGGGAAACGAAAGCGAGCAGGCTGAGGAAAACCGCCACCGGCGGAGCAAAAAACTGAATGTTTAACCCCAGGATTCTCGCAAAGATATAGCTGTACAGGTGGTTCACAAATACGAGATACCAACCCTCTCCCTTCCATTGCCACAGGAGGAACAGCGGGGCGGAGACCAAGATGAACTTAACGACGAACAGCCACAGTTTTTCTTTCATAATGTACCACCTTCTCGATCCACAAAACCCAGGCCGAGACGATTATCAGGATCATGGCCACCTGCCAGAAATAGAGATGCATGAAATCGAAGGTCTTGGGGGACCAGTTGCCCACCACCATTATGAATATCATTCTGACCATGTTGACGGCATAAAGAAACGGTATGCCCAGCCCGGCCCCGATCAGTTTCTTCTTCCAGCTTGCGGGATAAGCTATCATGGCGGCAAAAAAGATGAGCATCTCATAGAGTCCGGTGCATTCGCCCACCACCTCGACTGAGAAGTTCGGCAACGAGATTATGGTTCCGCTCACCCGGGTGGTCATTCCAAAAGGCTTCAGGAAAAATCCGGTAACCTCGGCAGTTGCTGCATTCAACCAATAGACCTGCGGATTGAACTTGTCGGTAAGGTAGGGAAAGGTGGTCGCCAGGACGATCAGAAGCCCCACGAAGATCAGGCAGAATCTAACGATGGCCTTGTGCGCCTTCAGCTTTGCTCTTACTGACCGGGCCTGGTCTTTCTTGTCTTTCTTGACCTTCTTCTTTTTCTTCATAATGTTTCACTTTCCGATCAGAGCGACCTCACGGCTTCTGCCCGATTGAAATCTGCTAAAGCCAGCCGGGCTTATCCTCTTCTTCGGTTTTACCCAAGATAATCCCTCGAGGTCTGTGGCGCAAGCTCGTTTCTTCGCGAGGACCAAAGACAGATTCGACCACGGTCGAAGATAGCGCTGCTGCAATAGCAAGCCCCTTTCGGATCTCTCCAAAAGGGGCTTTGGTGCCTCCCTTTTACGCCGACATCGGCACTCTCATGCTTGGGGCCTTCCTTACGCTTGAACCCCAGCTCTTCTTCTCCTCATCATAACCAGGACCCCGCTTGCGATCACCAAAGTCACTAACACGATGAGACCCCATTGCGAGAGGGAAGGAATAGCCGGGCCGCTTCTGACCCTGAACAAAGTAACGCCATAGATTCCCCACGTATTCCCTGGCTCCAGTCCCCGCCAGAGGTACCAGTGGATGTTGGTGTCCCAGGTATCGTATATCCCGTATTCCATGGTAGCGTCGTCGTATCCGATTCCTGTGACGAAGTGGTCCGTATCACCGTCGCCGTTGATATCTACAAGCATCACTACCGGGTTTCCGGAGTCGATCTCTGCCATATAGACAGCCCAGTTGAGTTCACTAAAGGTCTTATTAAGTGCAACCGGAGTGTATTCAGGCTCAACATCAGCGACATAGCCGGTGAAGGAGCCAGGGACATCACTGAACCAACTCCAGCCGTAGTAGTTATTACGTAAGCTCCAGGAGGTCATAAAGAAATCGCCCACGCAGTTGCTGGTGTGGGCCCCTCCTGTTTGGGATTTGTCTGGCAAAATTCCGCTGGCGACGGAATCCAGGGGGCAGGAGTAATCCTGATAATGATCACCATCAGGCAAGGTGCAATCCGCAGTATCTCGGTCGTCAGCGATCATGGCGTCCACCGCCGCTGTCTGCGTAGAGGCATCACCCGGAACCAGGTTCGGAAACCCTTTTCCATCCCAGTATCCGACTACCATCCCCACTGCCGTCGGGCCGCAACCGTGATGCCAGAGATAGGCGGGCACGCCGGGAACCACCACCTGTGCCCGGGTGGTGGGTCGAATGCCGCGGTCTATGCCTGGTGGTGGAAAAGGCCCGGTGGTACTCTGTTGGGCCAAGACAGGCTCTGCAACTACAGCTAGCAGAATCGTCGCGAGCGCGATCAGAAGACAAAAGCTTCGCTTGGTCATTGCCTTACTCTCCTTTCAGAGTCTGCAAAACCTTGATTCATTGACAAACTGAACTTCCATTTCTTTCCTTTTCATCTTCCTGCCTTTCCAGACTGGAGCGCCTACATTTAGTTTGCGACGATCAAGCTGAAGCTTGATACTCCGAAACCTGTTGATAAAGCATCGTAGAGCAACCGTCCCCACGGCCAGTTGACGACCCTTCTCGCCAAGTAGCTCTGTGGCTCGGCTTTGCTCACCGCCCTGAGTTTATCGCAAGACGGGCACGCTTGACCTGCAAGACTTATGGCTCGATGTTTTCTACACGCAGCAGCCCTTTCAGGCCCAGACTGTCATACATGCAGCTTCGGGGAGAATAGGCGGGGCACGGCCTTCCGGCACCAGATAAGCTTTTTGAGTGAAAAAGTTGAAAACAAAAAGAAGATCCCATGTTCTTACGTCTTCGATAGCTGTCTTAATCCCGGTTCTTGCTGCCTGAATGGTATTGACGATGGCCAGAACCAACAGCGAATTCAAGAGAACTATAACGGCCGAGGTCGCCAGGAGACCGAGAAGACCGGCCAGTCCATGCAAGAACGGGTGAGCCAATCCCGTCTCCCCGACAAGCCCACTGGCAAATCCAAGTTTGGTCAGCCCCATCTCCAGTCCTACCCAGAGTACCGCAATCAGCGATGGATTGAAGCCCCAGCGTTGACGCGCCCGGCCAACCGTCCAGCCGAAGAGGGCAAAAAGGGCGGTTCCGCAAAGCAGCCTGACCACCGCAACAAAAGGAGATATCCCTAACCATCCGGTTGCCGATGCGCCAAAGAAGGAGAGGCCAAAGAGAAGGCCCAACCGAAAAGACTCACCAGGCGTTGCCCTGATAATTCTAAACAGGAACGGAGTTAGTGCGAAAAAGGAAAAATACCACCAGTGGGGAAACAGATTGGCCACCGATAAAAGAAAAGCAGAGCTGCCGGCGAATATGAAACTGCGAGCCCAAGTTGCCAGAACCGACTCGTCGCAGTTCCTCTTTGAGACTACCGCAGCGACTGCAGCCTTTGGGACAGGCTGATAATAATCGGCAGATTGAGCCACAAGCTCTCCTCTGATCTGACAGAGAGTCCAACTCCGCGAACCGGACACCTATCCATGCGCGGCTGCCGCCGGCAAGCTGCAGACAATCTTAAAGAAACCTTATCCGCAGATGGAAAATCCAGCGACCAGACTCTTATGGTCGGCCCAACAGCCCTTCAGAATGTCTATCTCCTTCAACTGATTCGACGCAAATATAACCTCGCTTCAAATTCATGTCAAGTATTTTCTGTTTAATAATGATCTTTTTATGGCACGCATTCCGGCTATTGGAATCGCCACGTGCTATCATCTACGCCAATCATACAGCCATTCAGCCGGCCGACATGCATCATAATCCGTTGACCAATGGTTGGTTATCTGACATTACTCCCCGAATCGTGGGCCATACACGAGGCCTATTCTGCGAAGTGTTTCGGCAGACGCAAAAATTTACGAAAATTTCTCTTGACAGGGGGAAATAGGGTGTTATCTTGAAGATGACAGTTGAGAGGGGAATGCTGTCGGTTTTGCATTTCTTATGCTCTTCCCCTAGTAAGGTTCTGGAAGAACGTTTCTTTAGGTGGAAGGGAGCTGTTTTGCTACCAACCAAGGCCAAGGATAAGGGCTTACCTCTTATTCGCATAGGATTTCACCTCTTTAGTCTACTGCCCTGTCGCAGCCTGTTTTCTGGGCATTGGCCGCCCCTCAAGTCACTGTATCAAGAAGCCTGAAGAACATATACTGTCGCAAAGGAGGTAGATTAAAATGAGGATTCGAACCTTCCTCGTGGTTTTGGGCTTGCTGTTGTTTATTATTTGCACAGTCAGCCCGGGTCAAGCAGCGTTGAGCCGCAAGAACAACATCAATTACCTGTGCCCTCCCAACGAACATCCCTGGCAGGATCATGATGCTCCGCCCGACGCGGATACACTGGTGCCGGATAAGGCGTGTCCGACATTGATTCTGATCGGCCCTTTCAAGATCATTATCATTAAGGCGCCTGAAGTTCGACCCACGCCAGCCAGGATTAACGGGATGGGTGATTGTACAAGAGGAAGCGACCCAAGATAAGAGGAAAATGCTCAAGAACTCGAAAGCGCACATCAGCGGTCTGGACGCTAAGCTGGGCGTAGTGGAGTCTCTGCTAAGCAAGAGCAATTACAAGCAGGCTCTCGCGGAGATAAGGGAGTTGGAAGCCCTGAGAGCGGCGGAGGATTTCTCTACCGAGGCGGGCGAGCTTGCTTATCTGGGGGCGTGTGCCTTGCGCAAGCTGGGCAAGCTTAGAGAGGCCCTCGCCAAGGCGAAGAAGGCTTACGAGATTCTCAGAAAAACTGAGAAACACGCCAGGTTGGCCCAGATACAGCACGTTATAGGGATAATACATGCTCAACTGGGCCAGTTCAAAGAAGCAGAGATTGAACTTACCGGCACCGCATCCATCTACCGGCGAATTAAGGATGAAAAAGGGGTGGCAGACGTATACAATGACCTTGCTCGTATCTCCTTTTTCCGCTCCGACTACGGCCGCGCCACCGAGTACATAAATGATGCTCTCAATTTCTGTCGGCGCACCAAAAATCGGAAACTAACCGCCCGTCTGTACGGGAATCTTGGCACCATAATGATGCTGCAGGATCGATGGGCTGAGGCCGAAGAGAGCCTGCTCTCAAGCCTTGAAGCGAACCAGGCCCTGGGAGTAAGCATTAACGCTTGCAGATCGCTGCTGTCGCTTGGCAGTCTGTCCATCTCAGCCAGGAGACTCGAAAAGGCGCGGGAGTATCTCGGGAGAGCGTTGGACCTGATTATGAAGAACAGCTTTCTTCGGGAGCTGGCGATCTATCATGAATATGCCGGCAGTCTTGAACTGGCACGAGGGGATTCGAAGGGAGCACGTGATCACTTCTGCGAGGCAATCAAAATCGGAGAGCAGACTGCGCCGAAAAGCGCCATTATAAGCCAGGCCTATCGGCTTCTGGCAGACCAGCAGGCAGAGGAGGGCGACTACCAAGAGGCTTTATCCTCCTGCGAAAAATCCCTCCAGGTCTCCAAAGACATCGGCGAGAAAATAGAGGAGGCCGTTGTCTACAGAATCCTGGGGAAACTCTACAGCCAGGACGGGAAGCAGGCAGGGGAGGTGAGGGACTATTTCGAGCGAGGCGCTCAGATGATGGAAGAGATGGGAGTCAAGTATGAGCTGGTCAAGACTTATCTCGATATGAGCAGGTGCGACCTCTTCGACTTCCGGGAGAAGATGAAGTTTCTGGGAAGAGCAGAGGACCTGGCATCTCAGCTGGACCCGCCCTACTATCTGGCCAGGGTTCACGTCGGCTTTGCCGAACTCTTCATCCGGAACGAAGAACCCGCTGCTGCGCAAGATTTCCTGAGCAAGGCTAAGAGCGTATTCGAGGAGTTGGACGAAAAAGGCGATCTTGAAGTGCTCGCTGCTTTAGAGAAGAAGATCCAGGCGCCTCGTCCCGCAAGCCTAGTCACCTGCAAGGACTCTTCTGAGGATCTCTCCCTCGATGCTATCATCACCCAAGATAGGACGACTCTGGACATACTGGAGAGCATCCGCCAAATAAAGGACATGGACATAACCATTCTGCTGGAGGGTGAGACGGGAACCGGGAAGGATCTTCTGGCCAAGGCGATACACTGTACTGGCAATCGTAAAGACAAAAGCTTTGTGGTGGCTAATTGTGCCGCCTTTCCTGAGGCCCTTTTCGAGAGCGAGCTTTTTGGTCACAAGAAGGGTTCTTTTACCGGAGCCGTTGCCGACAAGAAGGGGCTTTTGCATGAAGCTGACGGCGGAACCGTGTACTTGGATGAAATCGCCGAGGTGCCTCTGCTCACTCAGGTCAAGCTTCTTCGAGCCATAGAGGAAAAAGAGATCATGCGCATCGGGGAGGTGAAACCCAGAAAGGTCGATTTCAGGGTGATAGCCGCCACCAATCGAAACTTAGACGAGATGGTGCAGGAGGGGAAGTTCCGCAGCGACCTGTTCTACCGCCTGGACGTTATGAGATTCAAACTTCCCCCCTTGAGAAAGAGAAGGAAGGATATCCCCCTTCTGGTGGAACATTTCCTGAAAAAATACTCTCTTAACGGGATGAGGACAGATTCCGCTGGCGATGATGGCCTCTCTCCATCAGAGATTCCAGCCGTTGATCCCAGGATATTGGAGCTCTTTTCTGTCTATCACTGGCCCGGAAACATCCGGGAGCTGGAGAATGAGGTCAAGAAGCTGTTGATCGCCTCCAGGGGGGGGAAAACAATCCGCTTTGACCATCTGGACAATAACCTGGAAAAGTTCAAAAACGCAAAAACCACTTGCTCGGACGGCTTCCCCTCTCTTCCCAAGCAGCAGGCAGAATATGAGAGGGAGCAGATAGAAAGGGCTTTGGGCGAGACCAATGGAGTCAAGACCCAGGCTGCCCGGCTCCTTGGCATCGACGAAGCTTTGCTTAGGTACAAGATAAAGAAGCACGGCATTGATATCCCTCGCCAGCAAGCTTAACCCATCTCCTTCGTTTTCCTCACTCCCCTGCCATCTTTCCCCTGTCATTCCAGAGTGAAGCAATCTCATTCGACGTTGACAGATTACCTCGTCGTCCCACCCGAGAGCAGAACTTTTGGCGACGACGGGTACCACCATGTCATTGCGAGCCGGAGACGAAGCAATCCCCTCGACTCTGAGAAACTGTCTCGTCGCTTATGCTCTCGGCGGGGACTTGGCGGCTCTCCTCTCCCCTTGTGGGAGAGGATTAAGGAGAGGGGGAAGAATAGTCGTGACCCTCACCCCCGGCTGTGGCGGGATTCTCAACCTGTCCTTCTCCCAGAGAGAGGGAATCTCATAGGCTTCTGTACTCTGCCATTCTGATATCGTCTGCGGCGGAGGTGGATGGGGGATTCGGCTCTCCTCTCCCCTTGTGGGAGAGGATTAAGGAGAGGGGGAAAGTCCTACTTCACCCTCAAGGGGGAGGGAACGCCACGGCCCTCCCCGCATAAAAAAGCCGCCCCAAAATCAAAAGCCCTCCCCGCCTTTGGCGGGAAGGGCTTTCAATTCTTTTCCTAGTGTGTTTGCCTGTAAATATAGCTTAAAAGTCTGCTGACAACGAGAGTCGATGGTTCTCGTTTAAGAAGTCCTCCTTGTCGGTCACATAGGCGTAGTCAAATCTGAACCAGGAAGACACCTTCAAACCCGTGCCGATGGCGAAGTTTCCATCGTTTAGACCAGCCATGAGCCCAGCACCCCACTTCTCGCCAAACTCCCAGAAGTACTCTGCTCCGAGATGGAAGGTCTCATCGCTCCGGTGTCTGGTTGTGGCGTAATCTACGGGTATCACCAGAGAATGATCCTCTCCCAGAGGATAGATGGCCAGTCCCATACGAATAGTGGTAGGAACCGTTTCGTTGGCCACCTTGGTGCCGATATCCTGAACCATCAAACCTAACGACACCCTGCGATCAATGGCGAACTTGATGCCGGCGTCTCCGCCAAATCCGGTCTCATTGACGTCCTCGATTTTCATGCTGACCACCTTCAAGCTGAAGCCAAACGAGAACATCCTCTCCTTGAACTCGTTTCCGAAAGCCCAAGAGACCAGGAAGACATTGTTCATATCATCGAAGAGGGCGGTTGGGTTGTCGTTTTCATCATACCCCGGAATATCTTTGATGCCTGAATTCAGCCAGGATATGCCGAAGGTCCCATAATTGGTAACCTGGGATGGGGTCCAGCCGAACCCGAAGTAGTTGAAGGTTCGGTCGACGGACATCTCTGCGGCATACATGCCAGTGAAACTGACGCATTCGATATCCGCCAGGCCCGCCGGGTTCCAGTAGCCGGCCGTGGCATCGTGAGCCTCGGCCACGTACGCGCCTCCCATGGCCAGCGCCCTGGCGCCAACTCCCATTCTCAACATAGGAAGCATATGGTTATCGTCGGCCCAGGCGCCGGAGATGCACACTACTGACAGCAGGCAAAAGACCACTAGGAATTTTGCTGTTTTGCTAACCATTTTCAATCGTCTCCTTTCGCTTTTCTGAGATTAACAAAGTTTCTATATCCATCAGGGCGGGCCCCCACTGACGGGAGCCCACCCATCGAAACTTTATTTATCCTCTTTTAGCACAGTGATCTTTATCACTGCTGTCTTGGTGCTGCCGTCGCAGTTGGCGTAGAGGTAGCACAGATAGGTACCGTTGGCAACCTCGGTGCCGCCATCCGTGGTCCCGTCCCACTTGATCTTCTCACTGGTGCTGGTCTCCTTGGCGTTCTGCAACTCGGTCACGAACTCGCCGGCGAAGTCGTATATCTTCACCGTTAAGTGGCAGGTCTTACTCAGTCCGGGAACGATGTAAGTGAGACCATCGCCTCTCGTCGGATCGAACGGATTGGGATAGTTGTGAGGATCAAGGGTCAGAACATCTTCCTCGGCGACGGGGACGTCGCAGGACTCTACGGTCAAGTTGCCGAGATTGTCACTGATCCGGATCTCCACGCTCGCTCCATCAGCATCCGGGGTGTACACCAGAATCCCGCGATCCGTGTCGAGGCTGATCGACTCCTCATCGATGCAACCCAGACCCTCACAAAGCAGGATGCCATCCTCGTAGAACTCCAGGCTCGACCAATCCACTCCAGACTGGGCATCGTGGATAGTGATCTTGATTGGTCCCCCGTTCGAAGATTCACAATCCATGGTGACGCTCGGGCCTTCCGCGTCCACGCTGTAGTACTGCCAGAACACGTCCGTGTGGTTGCCCACGCAGTCGGCTACTCCGCAGTCATACTGGTAATACTGCGGGGAACTGCAGTCTCTGCACTCGCACTCCGGCCCACCGTACACGTAAATGTGCAGGTAGCCGCCGTAGTACTCGAAGGTGGCGTCTACGCACACCGTGGTATCATTGACCCAGTTAAGCTGAGCAGGCTCCAGGGTGCCGATGTGGGTGTGGTTGTTCGGATCCGGGCTGCTGGTCTCGTCTCCATATATGTCAATATAGATGGAGTTCTTGTCCACGCCCGACTCGGTATCGGTGAAGTAGATGCAGAAGTTGGGATTCTCACCCACGTATGCACCCCCGGCATCGGCGAACCTGACCATAGGCTCGGTGGCATCCACGGTGAAGTCGTAGGTCTTGGTGCAGGACTGGATGTTGTAATTCATGGCCGTAACCGTTGCAGTGTGTTCACCAGCAGTAAGCGGGTCGGCAGGGATACGATGATATTCATCATCATAGCCATCGCGATCATAGTAGCAGGAATATTCACTGCTGTTTTGGCTCCAACCCACCACGAACAGACCGGAGACGTCGTCCCAGCCGGAATGCGGATAGTTCCCGAATCCCTTGGCCCAGGCATCACAGCCATCCTTGCTGCCGTCGTATACGTAAATGCCGTCGATCTTGAACATTATGCTGTTCTCATCGATGCCGTCGGTTCCCTGAATGTTGTCGGTGATGAGGGAGGTGAACCTCGGAGTCGGGCTGGTGTATCCGTCGCAGTAAGGCCCCACCTCGGGCGTGTTCACCACGATGGTGCCGTCACACTCACGCTCAAGCAGTTGGACGACCACGAATGGACCGTTCAGACAGGTGGTGGCGAATTCAACCGTATGTTCCTCGACGTTGAATCCTTCCACACCGGCGGGATAGTAGATGTTGTCAAAGCAGTACTCACCGGCATCGCAATCCCACCAGGCAACCGCCAGATGTTCCTTATCCGTGTCGACCTCGGGGTCGTAGCACATCTTGATCTTGGCGTACTTGTTAGGGTTGAAGCAGCAGTCACCATTGGTTGCTCCAGCTCCAGCCGCCTGGATTCCGCCTCCCTCGTCACCAAAGTAGGGGCTAAGCCATCCGCAGCAGTAGTAGCAGTCGGTGAAGGAAACGTAAGTGGCGTAACCGTCGGCATCGCCGATCGGCAGTATGTCCGGCTGAGTCACCGGAGCCCATTCCATGTAGGTGGGCCCCACCCAGACGTATCTGGCCTCCGGCCCCGAGCAGTCAATCGCGCCTTGCTGAATGGTGAGATCGACACAGCCGTCCTGATAGACGCCGTGGGTTCCCAGATCGCACTTCACGGTGGCGATGTCGAAGGTGCCAGTATGCAGATAAGTCACCTTGTCCACGCCGGTCATGGGTGGAGGCGATACGGTTAGCGTGACCGAACTGAAGAACTCGGCCGATCCTCCGTAGCGAATATCGTCCGCGTAGAAGGAACCGGCGAACTCGGTGGAATGCTGCAGCTCCGCCTGCATGTGCACGCAATCGTAGGAGTAGGTTCCGCTGCTGTTGATGTAGCGTGTCAGCATCATCGGGTCTCCGGTCTCAACGTCCTGCAGGACCACGCCGTGCATGCCTCCCACACACCAGTTCTTCAGGAAGCTCATCGCTCCCAGAACTCCAGGATTGTACGGCGTTATGGTGGTGCCATCCTTGGTGAAGAAGGTCAGCGGCGCCATATCGTCGTCCTGGTTGGAGCACTCGTCATGAGATATCACCCTGACCTGATAGGTGCCGTCATCCAGAGCCAGCGGATCCCAGGAGGTCTTGTACAGGTAGTAACCGCAGTCGGTTACGAAATCCGACCAGCCAATGGGTATCCAGTTGGCGCTTCCGGAATCGGCATACTCAAACAGCAGGGTAGATACGTTCTCCGATGAGTATCCATATATGTAGTTTCCATCGAAACCAGCAATAGTGGTCACCGGAGCGGTCACGTCGGAGACGTACACCGTCACAGGACTGGACTGGCCCACGTTTCCGAGGCAATCCCAGGCCTCGACGAAGAACCTGTAGCAGCCAGAGCAACCGTCAAACTCCAGGCCCGAGGTATTCCACTGTACGGTGTGGAATCCGTCATAGACGGGACTGACCTCGAAGCACTTGGTGTATTCGTTGTCTTCCTCACAGCTCTCGATGCACACCTGGATGCCTACCAGACCAGAATTGTAGCATCTGGTCCAGCCGTCGTCCGAGGTGGAATCGATGGCCACCAGCTCGATGTCGATTACGTCACCTAAGGTGATGTCGATACCACCCGGAGGTACGGGCTCACCCATGACCGAGGTGATCTGGGTGAACGGACCGCTGTTGTCCACACTGACCACTGTGGGGGGAAGAGACTGGCCCCACTTGCCGGCCGCATTGTGGGCTTCGGCCTTCAGTTGATAACGTCCGTCAGCCAGACCGGTGGTATTCCACTCTATCGAGTACTTGCCGTTGGTGGGGAAGTAGTCCCGACCAATCTCCGTGAAGAAGAACTTGGGATCGAACACATCCTTGTACCAGAACTTCACATATTCGATCGGTACGGTCGAGGTGGCAGTGGCGTACAGCGTAACCGTGCCGGCCACATAACCCAGCGTATCTTCCGGACCATCCGGGCAGGTGCGCTCGCAGATGCGAGGATCATCCAGCACCACGACGGGCAGCTCGTTGGCCACCGTCACCTTGATGGTGTGCGGATCGTCGTCCACGTTGTTGTCGCAATCGGTGGCAACCGCACGCAGGAAGTACTCTCCGTCAGGCACTGTGTTCTGGGTGTACCAGGTGAGTTCGAAATGGTTGAAGAACGCGGTGCCTGTACCCGCTCCCGGCGCTCCGCCGTCGTCATAGACGCAGGCGTTGGGATAACCGCCGTTGACCGGGTACCAGGTCTCGCCGTCAGAGCTGTATTCGTAGCAAACCTTGCATATGTCAAAGCTGTTGATTGCCGCCACTTTCAGGGTCACGTCGCCCGAGACGTAGGAATCGTTCAAGGGCTCGATGATGACCGCCTGGGTGGGGGTCACGTCTAAGATGTAGAGGTCGATCCAGTCTTCCTCGTTGTTACCCAGGCTGTCGTAAAGCTCGGCCTTGAAGTCGCCCTTCCACCATCCGTTCTCGAAGAAGACCGGACGGATCAGCCCGTCAGCCAGCGGATTGAAGGTGATCGACCAGTGATTCGGATCGAAGGAGGTTCCCACGTGGACCCACTCGCCCATGATTTTCAGGAAGTACTCCACCTTCATCACCGTGCAGGTATCCTCGGAAGGCAGCGGCGAGATCTCGACGTAGATGTCGTTTCCGGCCTGCACGTAAGCCTCGTCGATTCCGTCCACGTTGCCGCTGGGGTTGACGATGCATATGGGAGGCTCGTGACCCATGTCACAAACCTTGGTGAAGGCAGGTTCCGGCGCCTCGTCATCCACGAACACCGTTAGTCCCGCATTCGCCGCCACAGCATCGTTGAAGGTGGAATCGTCGAAGAAACCGTCGTGATCGTAGTCGAACATGTAGTTGCCCGATATGTCGCGGGCCGCGATCCGGATGTCCCAGAAATCGTGGGGCCACATGCAGTCGTCCCTGGCCGCTGAGCCAGGAGCCCTTTCTATATCGCAGCACGGGTCCTCCCAGAGGTACATCCAGATGTTGTCGCTCCAGGCCGGCTCGCCGACGCTGATGGAATGCCAGAAATCGTGAATGTCGGGATCGGAATGCCTCTTCACAAAGAAGCGAGTCCTGTCTATGTCGATCTCTGTGTCTCCAATTACCGCTTTCAGGACAAGCGGAGCACAAGGAACCTTGGGGATCCCGTCGGCGCAGGTGTAGTACAACTCCTCGACGCGGAGTTGGACGTCCGGCTGCTCGCAGTCGACAAACACCTTGACCATGAAAGAGGTGTCGGCTAAGAAGTGCTCGTCGTGCGCGATTGCCCGCAGGTATACGGTATCGCCGTGCTCCACCAGATCGGTGTTATCCCAGCAGGTGTCCCAGTCTGCGGAGCCGATCACCTCAGCGATCTTATACCAGGGATCTGACCCGGTGGGGGACCACTGGAATAGGACCTCGGTGAAGGTTTGTCCTTCACACTGAGAATGCTCGTACATCGAGGCTGAAATCTCAACGCAGTTGTAGCCGCTGGTGCCGGTGCAAGGAATTCTCATCCACTCAACCGGCCAGTCGATGTAGATACAGTGCTCAGGGGGCGCCTCTGGAACGCAAAGCTGCACCTGCATATTGCCCTCTATACCGGTATCGTAATCCTTTACGTAGATATAAAGGTTTTGGGTACCCTCCGGCCAGCCATCCACGCTGAACCAGACGGTGCAAGGCATGGCGCAACTGTCCTGATGGAAAATCCTATCTTGCATAGGACTGGTGCCCATAGCGCGCACGTCGACCTCGAACAGTTCGCCTTCCTCTGCTCCGTCCACGTCAATGACTACCCAGTTCATCTCGCCGCGCTCGACGTCATAACCGCATGCGGTCTGGGGCGAGGCGGAACCACTGACTTCGGTCACCATTACTCCCGGAGCCAGGGTATCCCAGTAGAACAGGAAATGTCCTTCTCTGAACAGGTCGCCTTCCACCAGGCAGGCATCATTCCAGCCCATGGTGGTATCCTGGCAGTTGCCGACTATGTCACAGGATACGGGGATGATTTCCACCCATCCGCGGTAACCCTGATACTGAATACAACTCACCGTGTCGGTGAAGACATAGCCGTCGCCCGGACGAGACATGCAGGTTCCGCATAAATGCCACTGTCCCGGAGGCAAAAGCGGATCCTCCAGATCGCGACGGAACCTGTACCAGAGACAGGAGTGATCCACGTCGTGAGACGCTGAATCAGCCACCGCCTTAAGCGGGAAGGGCACGCCGAAGGTCAGCCCGGAATCGGGCAGCGCTATGCAGACGTGCGGAGGAGTCCCGTCGGCAACCGCACCCAAAGTCTTGCTGTAGTCGCTATGGTTGTTGCAGTCGTCCTCCTGCACTATCCTGAACTTGTAGTATGTGCCGTCTTCCAGTATCTCGGATTTCCACATATTGGTGTCCGACTTGTACTCCGTATCGAAGGTGGCTCCGATGGGGTCGGTTTCCCAACCGCTTCCGGCGTCCACGTACACGAAGAAGAAGACAGCATCCTTTTCGTTGCAGGAGTTGGCAGGAGTGTCGTCGCTGGTGGGCCAGAAGATGGCCAACTTAGCATCAGGCAATTGCTTGATGTAGAACCCGGGATCGTCCTGGTTGCTCCACCTGGGCCGTCGGGTATCCAGAATCCGGTTCAACCTCGGTGTTCTGCAGGTATCCCAGTTTCCGGCCGAATCGACGGCGGTAAGCAGCACCGTGTAGTTATAATCGATGCTGGGCGGGGAGGTGTTGTTGGTGTCCTTTCCGTCCTCGATGGGCGGCTCTCCCACCTCCCACAGCAGATTGAACTCCTGATCGTCGGCAGCGGCATCACCGTGAACCGGGAGGTCGCCGTCGTCGAACAGGGGTTGGAGGCTTGAACCCTTAATTCCCGCCTCGACCAGGTCGCAGGTCACTGAGACCAGATCGGTGTTGCCGGCGAGGTCCGCGCCTATTTTGACCGAATCTGCTATTCCGATGCAGTCAAGGGTATCATTCGCGTCCCAGTGGAACCAGTAGTAGCACTCAGTGAAGCTCGGTTTCCTGGTGTCCACCCGCGCGTTCAGCATCTGCTGCGCGGTGTCGTAGTTACAGGCATTGTCCCATGCCCAGATGGTGATCCGGTTCAGCGAGTCGTCGGATGCCATCTCCACCCCGGCCTCCTCTAAGATGAACTTCAACCGGAAGAGCCGGTTGTTGTTGGTAACGTCATCCAACTGACGCCACTGCTTGCTTGGCGGTCCGCTGGGGAAATAGGCGGTCAAGTTGGCGATCATGGAGTCGACCTCGAAATCGGGGTTGGAAAAACCCCAGGCCACGATAGCCAGGCTGTCGCCGATAGCCCCGATGCCGTCATCGTTCTGGTCATAGGTGATGAAGAAGTGGATCGAGTCGATGTTGGGCTTGCAGGTGTCTATGGGCTTGTCGAAGTACAACGGGGCTGTAGTTACGTTGCCCGCGCTGTCCTTGGCCGTCGCGTAGATGACGTAACCCGAATCTACATCGATGCAGTCGGGGCAATCACGCGTATCCGGAATCAAAAAGCAGCTATCCCAACCGTTGTTCCCCCCCTCTCCGAAACAGTCACCGGCGGAATTATGGCTCAGCCCGAAGTCGGATGCCAGGCAGAACGCGGATAAGTCGATCTCGATGTTCCCGTCAATAAGGTCTCCCTCATCGACGAACGCGGTCGTATCCGCCTGTATGCAAAGAGAGTCTAACTGATCGATGGTGTCGGACTTGCATCCATCGAAGGCGAAACACCAATCAATGGTGAACGGCGGTCCCTGGGTATCAAATATCAGGGTGAACTCGCTGAACCAGGGGGGGATTCCAGCGTTATAACCGGGATTTGCCACCCGGTTGGTGTTCAACGGACCCGAGGTCTCGCCCAGATGAATGTATCCGGCTTCGATCACCACCTCCAGACCATGCTCATGGAAATAGTAAGCATCGGCATTGACACTGTCGGTGTGGGCGTCCACCGTGACATAGAAGATGGTGTCCTCCGTTCCGATCACATGACCGATGTTGGCGAAGACGATGCTATCCTGGGTCTCGAACGGATCGCCGTTTAAGACATAGGTGTCAATGTTGGAGTCTCCACTCGACGGGCCCAAGGTAGCGTCATCATCCACCCACAGCCGGAGCACCTTAACCGAAAAGGCTCTCTCAACGAAGCTCTTTAAAGCCAGAGTCTTCAAGGTGTCGTTGGCGCCGGGAGGGATGGTGAACCCAATTATCGGCTCATCGGTGCTGGTAGCGCCGATCCGCTGATTGTCCACATCGTAAAGGAACGAATAGAAATCAGCCCAGGCATTGGAGGCAAAAAGCGGCATAGCCAAAAGCGCCACCATCATAAAAATGCGTAAAGCTTTCATTTTACAAACTCCTTTGTAAAATGGATTGAAATGGTTTCTTAAAAGATTTTCTCTTTTTTCTTTTGACATCTTGTTACGTCCCCTCCTTCCTTATTATATAGGGTTCTGTTCATCGAAACGATTCTCTACTATTTGGCAACCCTAAAGAATTGTCGATTTCGTTTCCTGTTTTTTTATGAGTTACTGTCTTTTGACTCACCTCCTTCTCTGTAATGAAGAATTGTTCGTTAAAAGCTTTTCGAGAGTTGTCCTTGCTTTATAAAACACTCCCTCTTCTTCACAACAAACGTCTTTAGCATCAAGAAAGATACATCACCCCTTTCCTCTGAAAATAGAGACATGCAATATGTGCACTTCGTCTTAGTCTGCTTTATCCGCCGAATGCACGGAAACTAACAAGAAAGAAAAGTTAAAACTCTCCCCTCCGAAAACTTTTAACTTTCTTTGAGGGCTCACCTCAAGGGCTCACCCTTAAGAAGGACAAAATCCAATTTCCTACTTTGCCCTACAGCAAGACATAATCCTATATGTAAAAGGCAGCGATACAACCAGCTACCCGGTTGCCAATTGGGCACAAATATATACCCCCCCCCAAATGTTGTCAAGAAAAATCTTAAGAATTTGAAAAATTTAAAGTTAGGCATTTTGACGGCCAAATTTTGACATGTTCTGATGCATAAATTATACCGTTATCTGTTCACTTTCAGTTCACTTTCAGTTCGGGGTTTTTCTCCTACGGGCGGCAGGAAATTATTGGGAGGACGGAGTTCTCTTCATTCCAATGAACTTGTGGTCTGGTGACCATCATAGGACTCTCTTTAAAAAAAGGGTGCCAAATGCGATACATTCCACCTCTTAAAACACACATCCAAGTTATCGGCAAAGTGGTCTAACTTCTTTAGCGCCTTCAGATGACTCGATTTCGTCTTTAGGCGAACCCTGCAATCTCTTCGACTTACGTTGCCCGCGTGGGAAAGGTTTAAGATTTTTTCCCTCCCGATAAGGAGAGTGCGCCGAATAGGTCTTCGACCCGTGGCTAGCATGGATATTTGAGCTTCGCGCGACAAAAGCGGCAAAACGGACTCTTCATACCTCCGTGCGCCGCCACTTGACCTGCGTGCCGAAAAAGAGGCAGGCTCGAGATGTCCCCCCTCCGGGGGACTTGCCAGCGAGGCCAGGAAGGGCTCTTCACATCAAGCCCAAAAGCGGACAGAGCACTCGTAAGGCCGTCCAGATGAGGAGCGAGCCTGAGAGGTCGGAAAACAGTCGGGTCTTGATCATCCCGGTGACGGGGATCCTCCCGGAGCTGCAGACTATGGCGTTTGGCGGGGTGGAGACGGGTAACATGAATCCGAAGCTGGCGCCCAGACACGCGCCCAGGGCCGGGGGCAGAGGGCTAACCCCCGAGGTCTGGGCGATGGCGATCATCACCGGTATCACCATGTTGGCAGAGGCGGTAGCGGAGGTGGTCTCGCTCATGATGACCCCCAGAAGTATTGCCGGAAAAGTGATTCCCCACTCGGAGTCGGCAGCTGTCAGGCCCATCAGGAAAGATCCGACGGCATCGGCTATGATGAAACTTCCTATGAAAAGGGAACAGATGGGATGGGCAGAGGGAGCCAGAGCCTACTTGTTGTCCGGGCCCACTCCCAGAATCACGCAGAGTGCTGCTCCTAAAAGAGCGGTATCGGAATAGGCTGGGTCACCCAGAAGGTTATCACCAGCCCCAGCACCGCCAGGAGCTTGTGGGCCGCCGGACTCAGATCCGGAAAGGGAAGCAGAAGGAGTAACAAGAAGACCGGCGGACCCAAGACCAGTCCTGTGGTCGTGCGCCACCTCTCGACTCCGATCTCGGCACCGGTCAGCTTCCCCTCCGCCACAGCCCGATCTTCTGGGACCGACCGAGCCTCCTTGTCTTTCTCCGTCTGCATATCTAAACAGGGAGGTCCTGGAGATGCGATTCCGGCCGTTTCTCGGTGGGCATCGCCTCCGGCTCTCTTCTCATTTCTTCATAAACTCGGCGGTTTTTTCAGGCAAGCTGGAGTTGATGTAGATGCCGGAACCCAATTCAAAGCCGGCGGGGGTGGTCAAGCGAGGCAGGATCTGAACGTACCAGTGATAATAGTCTTCCTCTGCGTCCTTGATGGGGGCGGTTCGAATCATCAGATTGTAATCAGGATTACCCAGTCGGTCGTACATCTTTTTCAAAACCGATCTCATGGCGGAGGCCAGGGATTTGACTTCCTTTTCCGACGCGCTTCCAAAACAGGCATTATGTTTCTTGGGCACAATCCAGGTTTCGAAGGGACCCCGGGACGCGAAAGGATGAAAGCCGACGAATCTTTCATTCTCCATGATGATTCTCTTCCCCGAGGCCAGCTCTTCGCTCATCATGTCGCAGAAGACGCAGGAGCCATGATCATCATAATACTTCATGGCCTCCTCCAACAGATGCCTCACGCTGGCCGGGACCAGGGGGACGGCGATCACCTGAGAATGCGGATGCTTAAGCGACGTTCCGGCCGTGATTCCGTGGTTTCTGAATATCAGCACCAGCTTGAACCTTCTGTCCTTTTCCAGGGCAAGGTATCTTCTCCGGTAAACCGAACAGATCTCTTCCACCTCCTTCAGGCTCAGGGTAGCCAGGCTCTGGTTGTGCTGCGGCGTCTCAATGATCACCTCGTGTTTTCCAACGCCTGAGGTGGTTCGGAAGAACTTGCCGCTGATTTTGGAGACCCTCTTTTTCGGGTCAAGCGCGGGGAATTTGTTGCTCACCACTCTTATTCGCCAGCCAGGCTTATTCTTTGCTGATCTCTTTCTCGTGAGCGCGTATTCTTCCGGCGGGGTTTGCCTCTCATTACCCGGACAGAAAGGACAGTTCGGGTCATAGGGAGGAATTTCCTCTTCAGTGCGCATGGCGCGAAACTGGTGAGGCCTTTTGGCTCTCTCCGTGGCCACGATGATCCATTCCTTGGTGGCTCTGTTCACCCGCAACTCGGACATTTCATATCCCTCTTCGGCAGGCTTACCTATCCTTCGTACAGCTTCTCCAGTTTCTCCAATCCCTCCCTGTCACCGATCACGATTAAGATGTCGCCCGCCTCGATTTTGGTGTCCGGCGAAGGATTTAAAAAAACGTCCTTGCCCGTCTTCTTAATTCCCGCCACCATGATCCCGAATTCCTTGCGTATGGCGCATTCCCGCAAGGTTGAGTCAATCATGGGCGAGCCCGGCTTTATCTGTATCTCCTCGATGGTCAGTCCGGTCTCCTTGTCGAAGGTGATGACCTTCATGAAATCGACCAGATTAGGTCTGAGGGTGGTCAGCGCCATCCTTATCGCGCCAATCTTGTAAGGGGAGATCACCTTGTTGGCGCCGGCTCGCAGGAGTTTCTTTTTGCCCTCATCCGTTTCCGCCCTTGCGGTGATGAGAAGCTGGGGATTGAGCTGGCGGGCGGAGAGGACGATGAACACGCCGTCAGCCTCGTTGGCCACCGCGGTTATCAGAGCCCGAGCCCTCTCTATCCTCGCATCGATCAGCGTCTGGTCGATGGTGGAGTCTCCCTGGAAGAAAAGAAACCCATCCTTCTCCGCCTGTTCGATTCTCTGGAGATCGTTGTCGATGACCACAAAGGGGACCTTGCGGTTACACAGTTCCTGGGCTATTCTCCTTCCCACCCGGCCGAACCCGCACACCACGTAATGATTCACCAGTTCCTTTATGCCTTTTTGCATTCGTCGTCTCCCCAAGAGTTTTTGCATTTCTCCTTCCACTATCCACTCTCCTATGACTCTCAGAGTGTAAGCCGCTCCTGCCACGCCCACCAAAATCAGCAGGATGGTGAACATCCTTCCGGCAGGTGAGAGCACATACACCTCCTTGAATCCCACAGTGGACAGGGTAATAAAGGTCATATACACGGCGTCCAGCAGGGGCCATCTCTCGATGACACTGTACCCTATGATTCCAAAGAGAACCACGGCCACCAGGATCATCACTATAACCTTGAGCTTTTTCTCCGGTTCCAATGCCGGGCCTTTCGAGAAATCAGTTAATCAGATTCAACATCTTGGCCTTCGGGGGTGTTCAAGACCTTCTTCATAGATCCACCGGCAGCTCGTCTATTCTCTTTTCCACCCTCTCCTCCTCCTTTGGCTTCACGAACTTCCTCGAGATCATCACCGCTAAGACCGGCGGGGTCAAAATGGTGGTGGCGATAACCATGAAGATCACGATGGAGTAAAGATCGGTGGAGATCACTCCCATTCCCAGCCCGATGGAGGCCACGATCATTCCCACCTCCCCTCGCGGCACCATACCTACCCCCACCACCGAGGCCTCCTTCCATCCCAGGCTCAGTGCTCCCAATCCGCACCCGATCAACTTTCCTAAAATGGCAAAGAGGGTAAGAATCAACGCGGCTCCGACCAGATTGAACCTGGTGAAAACGGACAGATCCACCTGGGTCCCCATCACCACGAAGAAAAACGGGACAAAAAAGTCGTACAGCGACTCAAACTTGGAGGAGAATCTGAACTCCACGTTCAACTCGGCCAAGACCATCCCGGCCATGAAGGCGCCCACGATGGCGGCTAAGTCTATATAACTCGCCACAGCGGAGAGGCCCAGGCACAAGAGAAGCGCCAGGGCAAAGGGGGCATTTTTCGTTTTGAAAAAACCCAGAAAGGGACCCAGCCGGGGGATCAACCCCTTCCCGATGATGGTGAGGAAGATGATGAA
>JBARPX010000081.1:0-5977 GCA_049643405.1 Candidatus Zixiibacteriota bacterium | reverse complement strand
GATTACTTCGTGAATGCCTGTGCGCCGGAGTACCATCCGCAGGATTATCCCACTCCGGTGACGGTGTTCGAAGGTGAGGATACCCCGGGCATCGATTTCGCCCTGATCCCATTCGGCGGGCCTGGCGAAGGCATAATTGCGGGAAGTGTGCTTGAGGACACCACTTATTACCAGCCCATACCGTATGCCATGGTCTTCGCCGTATCCTGGAACGGGAACTGGGGATTCGATTTGACCGATTCGTCCGGGATGTACATGATTGAAGGGCTGCACCCGGACGATTACTACGTCTTCGCACTGGCCCCCGGATTCATGGGTGAATTCTATGATGGCGTCTATTCCTGGGAGGAGGCTACCCTGGTGACGCCCGACGCTTATGATATAAACTTCTTCCTAGCCCCATGTGGGTACGGAGAGGGAAGGATATCCGGCTTGACCAGTTCCGATGGCTCACCATTGGAGGGCGCCATGGTCTATGCTTACTTAGGTGAAGAGGTGGCGGGATATGCCCGCAGTTCCTCGGAGGGAGGCTACGTAATCAACGGACTTCTTCCCGGCACCTACACGGTGTCTGCTTCCATGGTTTCCTATTACGATGCGACCTATCCTGATCCCGTGGTGGTGGACTACGGGAAGGCGAGCGGGGTGAACATCGACCTCCCACCGGTTCAGGTCGGTGACGTCACTGGTGAGGGAGTAGTGGACCTCGGAGACATAGTCTTCCTGATCAACTATCTCTATCAGGGCGGCGAGCCACCGAACCCCATGGAGGTAGGCGATCTCAACTGTGATGGGGTTGTAAACGTCGGAGATATCGTCTATTTCATAAATTATCTCTACAAAGGGGGACCTGCGCCTTGCAGCCCCTGACGAGTAAATGATATGAAAACGCCCCGTCGTTCGCTTCGTCGGCGGGGCGTTTTTTCGTGCTCGTTTTCGGTTCCACCCTTACACATTCAAGTCGCCCGAATATGCACGCAACCGGATGTCCCTTATCTCAGGACCGGGATTACCACGCAAGAGGGGAAATCCCCACAGTGGTACACGATCTGGCGTGCCTTCTTGAACTCGACCGCCTCAAACGGATCGACTCCGGTGTTGGGGTTGCGATCGTACTTCGGGAAATTGCTGCTGGAGATTTCCAGGCGCAGGCGGTCTCCTTTGTTTATGCGCAGCGCCGTAGCACCGCAGTCTATCTCGAATCGGTAGGCCTTCTTGGGAACAAATACCGGCAGCGAGTCGGGCGTGGGGTGCTCGTATCTTCCTCTGATGATCCCGTCCTCTATGTTCCGCGCGTAACCATCCGGTCTCACTACAACCAACTTGGCGGTGAAGTCGGTGTCCTTGGCTTCGGTTGACGCATAGACTATCGACTTGATGGGTCCGACTATCATTAAATCCTCCTTCATGGGCTCGGAGGTATACACAAGTATATCTTCCCTTTCCTCGACCGACGACTGGTCCTTCGGACCTATGTTCTCCGGAAAGAAATGGGAATTGGCTCCGCCCACCGTCGGAACCGGATCGTTCGGGTCGAAAACGAATTGATCGAACCTGACACCAGACGGTTTTTCTCGGGACAAGGTGCCCGATCCTTTCACGCTGTTTGCCCGATCAGCGCAGTCGGCGTACCAGGTCTGGTATTCGACGTCTTCCGGGGGCCATGTTTCGAACTCCAGCCAATCGTTGCCTCCCATCACGAAGATGCGGATAGGCTTGGCCGTCCAGAAGTCATCGTCGATGGGTTTTAGCGCAAGTGTGTGGTCGAACCACCGCCTGGTCTGAGCCAGCACCCAGTTATAGTCCATTTTGGCGGAGGGGCCGAAGTCCTCGTCGCCCACCCTGGTGACACCATTCATCACGTCGTTGTGAGCCCAGGGTCCAACGACCAGATGCTGCATGGGTGGGCTCTTGGTCTTTCCGGCGATCGACTCGTAGGTTTGAAGTACGTTGGGATAGATGTAGTCATACCAGCCGGTGATATGCATGACCGGAATGGAAAAGCGCGAGAAGTCGTAGGCTGCTCCCGCGAGGTCCGTCAGCGCTTCAGCTCCCTGAAAGAAGCTGTTTATGGGGACGGTCCGAAATATGCCATCCCAGGCTTCCTGTGGAGGGCTCGGCTGTCCAGAGGCATAGCTGAAAAACCAACGGAGATGAGCCATCAGATGGAACGCCCCTCCGTGCTGCATGAAAGGCTCCAGATCCGACCAGCCGGACACATGAAACAGGGACACCACGCCCGGATGCCCCGTGCTCGCGATCTCAAAGGCGGCATACCCGTAGTAGGAGGTTCCCCACAGCCCCACCCTTCCGTTGCACCAGGGTTGTGCCAGGACCCACTCCAGTGTCTCTAACCCATCCCCTTTCTCGTATACGAAAGGGAAGAATTCCCCTTCCGACCCATGGGTTCCACGAACGTTCTGGATGACCATGGCGTAACCGGACAACACAAGTCCCTCACCGAGCCATACCTTGGTCTTGCTGCCGTACGGCGTTCTGGCCAGAACGACCGGGAATCGGTCCCCTTCGCTCGGAAGATACACGTCAGTGGCAAGCAGGACGCTGTCGCTCGTCATTACGTTGACTGTCCGGACTTCAAACAACCCCGGCTCATTGGCCAGTGCATTTCCGCAAGCCATTGACACTAACAGGAGCCACAAGAAGAGCAGCCTCCCCAGGCGTGGCTTTTTCTCTGCGCTCATCGTGATTACCTCCTCCATTTGATAAGAAGTTGGTTGGAGCTATTGACTATTCATCTACTTTCTTTCGCAACATGGCCAGGGTCTCCTGACACCATTTAGCTCGGGCGCGCGTGACGTGCATTCCATATCGCAGAGTTGCCAACCAGTGGGGATAGAGCGGTTCATCCTGGTGCGGGCTCAGCACTCTCTTTTCGACATGCCGAAAAGTTTTCAGTCGCTCCTTCTGCTGGCGCAGTAGCGTCTCAAGCTGACGAACCTGGTCACTGGTATCTACGACGCTCCCGAAGAACAGCTTCAAGAGAAGCTCAACCCGCACCGGTTCGGGCTCAGTTTCAGAGGTCAACCATTCGGTCAATCTCTTTCGGCCCTTCTGGGTGAGGCGATAGACATGGCGGTCCGGCCGTCCCCGCTGTGCTTTTACCCGCCGGCTGATGAAGCCTTGCTTAAGCAGCTTTCGAAGCGCGGGATAGATTTGACCGTAGCTCTCCTGCCAGAAATAGCCGATACTCTGCGAGATGAATGCCTTCATGTCATACCCGGACATCTGGTCGAGGCTCAGCAGGCCGAGAACGGCGAATTCTGTTTTGTTGGCTCTGGGCATTTAATCCTTCCTTAGGTCTTGCAGTTATATATCTATACGATATATTCCAGTGCTGGTTTCAAAGTTTTTGCTTTTTTTCAATGTCGATGTTCTCTGGGATAAATCGTGTGGTTTGCCGCAGCGGAGGGGCGTCCCCGAAGCAGGTCAAAGCGGGCTCTGGGCATTTCTTGATACGTCAGGCTGAATGACATCTACCTCGCGCTCGCCTTACGCAGGGGGGGAGGCGGGAAGAATCTCAAGAGTCTGAAGGAGCGATTATCGCATAGGTAGATGTGCTGCTCTCTGACCATCAGGTTGCCCGGTCTGTCCAGCGAGCCGTAGCTGGCAGCAAGAAAGGGAGTGGAGGGGATGGCGATATTGACCACCTCTATTCTGTCGTCTTCCAGAGTGAGGTAGGCGTACTCTGCTTCTACATACAGGTCCTTGACATTCGCAGCGACGGAATAGAATCCCAGAGAATCAGGCGTCTCCGGGTCTGTGAGATCGTATATCTGCATCCCCTCACCCTCGCAAGCCAGGAATAACCGGCTGTCCGAAGAGAAGACATCAGTACAGTTTCCAACCGTGGGGACGGACTTGACCACGTAAGGATTATCCTCATCCGCAGCGTTTATTATAGTCAATCCTGCAGACCGGTCCGCAGCGTAAAGATAATTCCCGGCAACGAAGACTTCCTGCACGCTTCCCGGAGTCAAAACGGAGCCCCTGGGGATTAAGCTGAGAGAGTTTTGGACGTCTATGATCTGAATGTCATTCCCGGCGTTTAGCAGATAGGCGAACCCATCTTTTACCGTTACCCCATAAGTATAACCGTCCGGTTGATAGCTCTGCACCGCCTGCGGGTCATAGGGATCGGAGATATCAACAACCTGCATCCCGGTAAGAAGAGCGGTGATGAATGCATAATCTCCCTCGACCTCGACGCCGTTGTTGTTGTAGGGCGCTTGGAGGACTCCCGCCATCTGGGGCTGAGTCGGATTCTCGACGTTGAATATGTGAAGCCCGGAGTGGTCGCACATGACGTAGGCAAAATCACCGCTGGTGGCCACATCCTTGCACGTCCCCGGAATAATCCAACTACCGGCCACAAACGGGCGATCCGGATTGAAGACGTTGATCACCTTCGAGGGTCCAAAATGGTCGCTGACGAAAAGGAAGCCTGAGTGGAAGAAGGCTCCTCTGGTGTTATCTCCAAGATTCAAGGCGGCAACTTTCTCCGGCGAGGTTCTGTCGTTGATATCAAGAACCATAAGCCCGTCGTAGGTCAGGCCAAGATACACATGATTTCTCCAAACCACCATATCAGCTATGGCGGATGCGGACGTGTAAGCGGAGAGAGGAAAAATGTCTCTCGGATTGGTTACATCCAGGATCGAAAGCTGTGCCGGATTTCCCATATATGCATAAGTTCTTCCGCCTTCCGCGGCAGCAAGAACTTTATTCCCTCCCGAGACGGTGTCGCTTGATCCAAACAGGAAAGGCACGTAAGGAAAAAAGACGTTGATCAGTCTCAAGCCTCCGGGTCCCGCGAGATAGGCTATGTTGTCGCGCAGGCAGAGTGAAAGTGGCTGAAAGCCTGACAGGTCGCACGAGCCGATCAGGGAGACGTCGAGGGGGTTGGAGACGTCCAGGACAAAAAACCCGGAGTCCTCTGTGGAAACATAGGCGCAATTCTCCCTGGCTGCAATATCTGTGGGAAGATCGGGAAGCTTAAAACTGCCCGCCAAGAGTGGCTGGTCCACGGATGAAATGTCAATCAGGTAAATAGTGCTGTCCCTGGCAGCGACGCAGGCACGGTCTCCTGAGATGTCCACTTTAAGCCCTTCCCCGGGAAGCTCCACCTGGCCGATCTGCGAGGGGGAGTTGATGTTGGACAAATCCACCACCGTTAACCCATCGAAGAATAGAGCATAGGCTATCGCGTCGCGGAAGGCGACGTCCCTTAAATCCGACCAGAGGGTGCTGGAGAGCTTCACTATGCCAGAGTCGGGAAGAGAGGCTCCTTTAGCTCGAAGCGGCAAAGAAAAAAAGACGGACATCGTCGCCAGCCACAGCGTGAAGGTGAGTTTTGTTAGCATCTTCCTGGTCATCTTAACTTAAGTAGGCTTCGGCATTCTATTTGTAATTGATACGCTCGCCTTTCGGTTTCTGACAAGTTATCCGCCATAGCTGTACAGCTGATTCAAAGAGACTTGCTTCTGAACCGGGTGACGGCAACGCCCTGAGAGAAGATGCCTCTGCAGGAGGCAGATTTCCGTCTTCGGTTCCTATGGGAAGGAGGATCCCTGGCGCTAAGTCTGCCTGGAGAAAATCCGGAGGAAGAGTCAACTTTTTCCCTTGACCTGAATTGGAAAAGATTCTATCTTAACATTGATTTCATGGGATAAGCGAAGGATTCTTTGAGGGCGAGCTTCGGATCCCTCAGGATAGTTTTTAGCCCCCCTATCCTACCGGAGTGAGCCCTCATCTTTTTTTCAGAAGAGGACGTATTTAGCTTGCCCAAATAAAGGTTGTGTTCTACGTCTGTTTCTCTTATAATTGTATCGGCTTTGAACTTGATTCCATCGACGGGATAAAATGAACAGAGAAACATATCTGGTGAGTGCTCTTTCGTATCTCATCGTGACCTTGCTGATTTGCAGTTGCGTTGGCAAAAGACCGGACGATGACGTGG
>JBARPX010000080.1:0-62546 GCA_049643405.1 Candidatus Zixiibacteriota bacterium | reverse complement strand
ATGACCTTGCTCGAAGGAATGTACGGCTGGAATCCTTCTTCAGGACTCTGAAGTGAATTGTTCTTTTTGCTCCGCATTCTCGATTGATTTATCTTGCCATCTAACACCACAGACGAGGAAACAGACGTAGGGACAGCCCTTGTGGCTGTCCGCCTCTATCTTCGGACAGGGACGAGCCCTGTCCCTACCTTAGTAGTTTGCGGGCTTTTGCTCAGACCCGCAAGTCTCTGCGGCTGTCGTTTTTCCCTCACAGCTGATTATCAGGATTAAGCAGATTCAAGTATCTCTCTAAAGATCTTGCGGGCAGACAATCTGCTGCAAGAATCCGTTTAATCAGCTTCATCTGCTGTGAATAAGACCTCGCACAGGAACCCTCAATAGAGGTGCGTAGGAGCGAATCTTCCCTTCGAATTCCTCAGGGCGGTGAGCAAAGTCGAACCGCAGATTCGCCCAAATGCGGGCGGAGCTTAAGCTCCGCCCCTACTTGAAAAGCTCAGACGCCTTCACGATCTCGAAGTCGTCTTCTGTTAGCTTTAGATCGAAAGCCTTGATCTGATCATCCTCCTCCCGGAGCATGGTCGGGTTTGCCTGAGAGGGATACTCGATGACAGTCTGATCGGACAGAACCTCCTTTATGAATTCCTCCGCGTCGGAGACCAAAGCCACGATGGCCACGTTGTCCGGAGAAAGATACATCTGGGCCGCCCTATCGATTTTCTCCTTGGTCACACCCTCCACTTCGCTTTCAAAATGATCCACGAAGCCAAAAGTGCCGTAGTACTTTTCAGCCATCATGTGGGCCAGTTTTCTCTGCGGAGTTTCGATCTGGAAGGGAAATTGATTCTTCTCGAAGCTCTTTATGAACTCCAGTTTGTCCTCGGGGATACCATTCGTGGCCAGATCGGTCATCTCCTTAAGGCAGAGTTTCATGGCGAACTTGGCATTGGCGCACTTGGGATAAGTCCACATGCTGAAGTATTGCGCCTTCCGGGGACAGTTGGGGCTGGCCAGTTTACCCCACCCAAACTGTTCGAAGTGCTCGATGTAGCTGTAGGCTCCATAACACAAACCCCGCTCCATTCTGACGGTCTTGTACAGCCTGCCTATCGACTCCCGGTGTTTTCCCAGATGAGCATTGGCCACCAGCATGGGGAAGTAGTCCGGAGAATGCCGGGTCAGATCAAAGGGATGACCGATCCTGAATTGGGTCTGGGCTCTTTTCTCCTTCTCGATTAAGAGCACTCTCCTTCCCACGATCGGTTGGATCTCTCCCTCGATCTCCGGCACCTGCCCGACGTTCAATGTAGACATATCCTGTCTGAGCCACTGCACCAACTGATCGTCGAAGTCTCCAGCCAGACCAAGAAGGATGTTATTTTTGAGGAAATGCTTGTGATAGAAACTCAGAGCATCCTGCCGTGTCAACGAGTTGACCGACGATTCGTTTCCGCAGACCAGATGCCCATACGGATGTCCCCGATGAATGAAGTTGTCGAAACTCTCACTCACCAATCTGCGATCCCTCTGGCGAGTGTTCTCGATGGCATCCAATTGATCCAGCTTAGTCTTCTCAATTTGATCCTCGGGGAAAGTGGGCTTCAATATGATCTCGGAGTACACCTGATAGAACTTATCCAGATTCTCTTTCAGGGTAGTGCCGGAGATTACGATGACCTCCTTGTTAACCTCGACACTCAGCCGCGCGCTGATGAAATCCAAAAGTTCGTCGATCTCATCGCGGGAAAACGAGGCGGTCCCCCGGTCCAGTAATTCGGCCGTGAAATAAGCCAACCCCTCTTTGCCTGGCGGGTCGTAGGCTGAGCCGGCTTTGATCATTACTTCGAAATAAACCACCGGTATTCCCGGCTTCTTCACCTGGACGACCTCCAGTTCCCCGGCCTTGCCGCAAAAAAGGCTGAGGCTGACGAAGCACATGAGCTTTGCCAGAAGCACTATCTTTAGCCAATTAGATCGCATTTAATCCTCCTTCTTCAATTCCGAATGAACTTCTCAAAAGCAATGACGAGGGGTCACTCTATCCTTTGGGCACCAGGCTGACCACGGTGCGGTTGGTCGGTCTGAATGTCTTCTCTGCCACCTGTTGAATGATCTCTGGCGTGATGGAATCGTATCTGTCCTCGACCTGGAACAGTAAATTGTAGTCTCCGCCGGTCAGGTGATAGCGCCCAATCAGGGACGCAACCGAGAAGGGGCGATTCAGGCGGTAGAACATGGAAGCCTTGACTGAGTTCCTCGCTTTGGTCAACTCCTCCTGGCTCACCTTCTCCTCTATCAATTTATCGATCTCTTCAAAGACTATCTTCTTGACCTCCTGAAGCGATTTCCCTCTCTTTAGATTTGTGGAGACGGTGAACATCCCCGGGTCCTTCTGACCCTGCATCCGCCCGGAGATATAGTCTACCATTTGCAGATCAGTATCCAGCCTTTTGGTCAATCGGCCGCTTTTGAGGAAGAGAATCTCGCCGATTAGGCTCAACGCGCAGAAATCGTCCGACATGATGTCGAACTCCGGACCATGATAGCCGATGATCAGCTTGGGCGTGATCAGGTTGTCTTTCCAGACGTATTCCTTTACCCTCTCTTCGGTCTGCGGCGGCTCTGCGGGAATCGGCAGGTCAGGCGGAGGCTGTTTCTCCCAATCCCCGTAGTATTTCCTGACCCATTCCAGTACCTGAGGAGTATCGAAGTTGCCGGTCACCACTATGGTCGCATATCCCGGAGAGTAAAACGTTCTTTTAAACTCCAGACCATCCTCAAGTTGGATGTTCTTCTCCAGATCCTCCTCGAAGCCGATCACCGAATGACCGTAGGTGTGCTTCTTATAAGCTAACTGAGTGAACTCCGACCACAGGAATCCATCCGGATCCTCCACCTCACCCATGCGCCTCTCCTCTTTAACCGGCCCAAGCTCGGTCCTGAAGGTCTGGTCGTTGAAGATCAGGTTTCTGACCCGGTCAGCCTCTACCTCTATCACTGTTTCTAAGTACTCAGCCTTGACGTTGACAAAATAGACCGTCATATCCTCCCCGGTATAAGCGTTGGTCTCGGGGCCAAAGTTTCCCAAAGCCTGGTCGTAATCCGGGTATCTCTCCGTGCCACGGAACATCATGTGCTCAAACAGATGTGCCAATCCTGTCTTTCCGGGTTGCACCTCATTCCGGGAACCCACATTCATAAAGGTTTGATAGCTCACTGTGGGGACTGAATGATCCTCGCAGGTGAGTATGGTCAGCCCATTGTCCAGGACCCTCTTCTGGATGTCAAGGTCAATTGAGGCTGCACGGATCGGCAATGCTGCAGCCAGAAGCAGGCAAACAGTGAAACTCAAGATTCGTTGGGGCTTCATTTCCTCCTCCGTTTAGTAGTTGACGAACCAGAAATGTTCTCCAAATATAACAACTTTGGTGCTTTTGTCAAGTCAACCTAAAAGGAGGCGGAGGATACCAGAAGAAGAGGAAGAACTATGTCTATAAACAGGACTCAGGCAACCGTAACGCAGGATTCACCAGGAAGCTTCAACCTTCGACTTTCTTGGCTATAGGAGGTGCGCCGCTAAACCCTCGAATCACCACGTACACCGCCGTCACCAGCAGAAAAGGCGAGCTCCAGAAACCGGGTAGCAGTCTTCCTGAGTAAAACGAGCCGAGCATGTGCCCGAGGGCGTTCGCTACCATTAGTATTCCCAGCGCGGTGGTCAGGACCCGAATGAACCTACCACCGCGGCTGACCGCGGGGGTCAGGGAAAAGCATACGATAATGGCAGCGATCAACCCGCCGAGCCAGGTTTCGAAGGCGAACGTGGGCGGGAGAGACAACCCCAGACTAGCCCTCAGGTTAAGAGCCACGTCGTTGTAAAAGGGCAGGAAGCCGGTGATCGCCTCATCCAAAACGTGAACCGCGATTGCCGAAATCATCAAGACCCATGCGGCTGCGTTCTTGTTCTTAAATAGATTGCGGATCGTCTTCACAGAGGTCTATTTCGTGACGGCAAGCTTAAGCGACACTGCATGATATTCGATCGAGCGAATAAAAAGCGGAGAGGCCGGGATTCGAACCCGGGGTGCCTTACGGCACAACGGTTTTCGAGACCGCCCCGATAAACCGCTCCGGCACCTCTCCGACGAGTTCAGTACACAGTAAACAGTAGACAGTAGACAGACAAAAAACTTCAAAACTCTGTTAGGCTCTCTTCAGTGCCTGTCTGCCTTTTCACAAAAGAGCGTATTTCCTCCTGTTTCGGCTTAAACACCACAAAGCAAAACAGTGTGATGGCCGCAAAAAGAACAAATCTTTCCAAGGTCCCGCCCAAAAGATAATATACTAATCCATAGACAGTCGGCGCAAGAGCAAGAGAAAAGATTATGATACCCTTCTGGAGCAAGGCCTGTTCAGTTGTCGAGCGTCCACGGTTCTTTTGAAAAGCTCTACTGCCGGAGAGAAAGCTTCTTTTCACAATATAGATCGCCGGGATCTCTGAGAAGGCTACCGCGATCAATATCCAGAAGAAGAGCCCCAGGTCACTAACAGCACCTGCATTGACTCCCCCGGCCTTAAGGAGGGCACCCACAAAGATCAGCACCACCGGCGCCAACACGTTCAGCAACAGGCCCAGGTTCAAGAGCCGGGAATGCATCCTTTCCATGTCTACGGGACTAGCCGGTGTTCCCACTCGTGTTCCCTTTCTTTCCTTCCAGGCTCTTCTTACGCAGCTTCTCAAAAAACGCCTGCAAAATCTGGCTGCATTCCTTCTCTAAGATATACGGGACGATCTCAACTTGATGATTCAGCCGTATGTCCTGTACTATATTGTATAACGAGCCACATGCTCCTGCTTTTGGGTCTTTCGGACCGAAGACCAAACGGTCTATTCTGCTTAAGACTAACGCCCCGGCGCACATGGCGCACGGCTCAAGAGTCACGTATAGGGATGCGCCCGAGAGCCTCCAGGAGTTAAGATAAGTAGAAGCGGCTCCGATGGCAATGATCTCGGCATGGGCAGTAGGGTCGCTGAGCCCTTCCACCTGATTGTGTCCCCTCCCGATGATCTTATCCTCATATACGACCACCGCCCCTACTGGCACCTCCCCTTTTTTCAGGGCTGACCCTGCCTCAACTAAGGCGTGTCGCATCCATCTATCATCTTCAGTCTCGGGCATGGCTTCAAAACCGGGCAATGTTCAGTAGGACTATACGTCTCCTTTTCGGGCAAAGAGAATATAAGAAACGCGGGCTTAATTCAAAGAGATTTTGAGGGAATTTTCATGCATAAGGGAAGTCGTAGTTGCTCGATTCCCAGACGCCCGGACGGGCCCGTCTGGGGGACTGTATGGTCATCGAGCACAAAGACCACAAAACCGCGCAGGGGCGGACCTTGCATTCGCCCGAATCCGTTTTGCTCACGCCACCTTGGAGAAGAGAAGCCACGCGATTACTCCCGCGATCGGCGGGAAGAAGAAGGTACATGCCAGCCTGATAAGAGCAAACTTGGGGCTGATCAGGCTTACCTCTAAAGGAAATCGCACAACCGACACGAGCGACCAGGCAGTCACATAGGCGACCACTGTTCCAATGCCAGCACCCGCTTTATATATCGAGGCTACTATGGGGAAGTTCACGATGGGCCCTCCCGGCGTCAACCCACCTGCCAGCGATCCGAGCAGAATCCCTTTGAACCCAGACTCCGGCCCCAGCCACCTTGCTATCAATTCTTTCGGAACAAGAACCTGCACCATCCCTGCAATCACGAAGGCTGCGATCAGTAGCGGCAGAACCTGAACCAGCATGTTCCCGCCCTTTTTCAATCCCAGGATATGAAGATTATCCCCTTGCAGGAAAGCCACCAACAACAAAACCAAAGCGATAGCAATCATCACGATTGTCGCAGCATTCATGACATACCTCCGAAGGATTTGATCTGCGTTCGTCAGGTGAATTTAACCAAAACTGAGGACGTAGTCAATCAAAAAACCTTGACTTGTAGCGGCGGCAATGGTAAGTCCGAAATGGCCAAGCCCTTCGGGCAAGGAAAGACAAAGAAGAGGTCCGATAGTCCCACCACCGGCGTTACGTATCCGACCTGCTGGCTCCGTTCGCAATGAAGACACCCTGGTGCTGTCGACTATCGGGCGATTAGGGGTTTGACCGACGTGCATGACTGTGGAGTCAGTGACGCTGAATCCGATTAATGGTGAGAACGGCATCAAAAAAAGCTTGACTTCTGAGGGAGAATGTTGTATATTACAACGTTAGTTTGTTGGTTCTTTCAACGTTGCCGACATTAAAAACGCCGGATTTCGCGACGGAGTTGTTTCCTGCCCGCCTAATTGAGGAGGCTTACGGCGCCTTGCTATTGATCGCCTTAAGGAAGACACAATGTTGCTGCGAGCACAGCTAAGCAATCTCTGAGTACTGACAGTTCAGGTCGTGAGCGAATGAGAGGTCTGTCTTCTCATAAAGGAGTCATACATCATTTTGAGCTTGCCGGGTGCGACTCGCCCGCGCCACTGGTTATCCAACCGAAAGGTATCTGACCGTAGATAGAGACCCGGTAATCTCAGTAGGAAAAGATTAGCCCCGCAACAAGGGGAAGGGTTCTGGTTCCCTTCTGATATAAACCCTTCCCCTCTCTCCTCTGGTGGGAGAACTTCAGATTGGGAATCGCCTGCAAGGCAGGGGAAACAGGGGAACGATGCTCAGCCACCCTTAGCCTCTTCCATCAAAGTATGAACCGGCTGGTTCACACCAGGGGAGAGGGAACCATTTCCCCTCAGTCTTCTCCAAAGGCTGAGGACCTTCCTGCCTTGATGTCCTGACTTCTTGACGTAACATGAACTTGGAATGAAAGCCTGAACCATTCCAGTGATCATGAATGCAGTAATCGACCTGGGATGACCTGCCAGCGCATCTTCACCCCTGCCCCTAGCGCAAGAACACAGGAATTATCACCCTGCGGATGACCGACACCCAACCATCTCATCCTAATCACTAACATCATTTGGACTGAGATATTTGGTATTGATGACCGTATCTATCCTGTATTTTTCTCCTCCAAAATAAGGCAGATCAGAATACAATAAAATCAGAGAACTGCGACTATGGGACAAGCCGCACCAAATAATCAAGCGATGCTTTTGTGTGGCCACCGTAATGACCAAACCCAGTATAGTTCAATGGGTTAACATATGTCGTTCGCGGTTCTTGTGGAACTAGATTATTTTCAAATAACGGCAAAAAAAGGCTTGACATATATAAGGCATTGCCTTATATTATTAGCCATGAGGTAAGGCACTACAGGGGCTTACCTAACTATGTAAATAGTAGTTTTACGCATAAGACACGGGCTCTTGGTTATCCTATGGTGATCAAAAGATTTCGTTTCCCCCATCACAACGAATGCACAAGTCTGTTCCTTTCTGTGGCAAAAGAGGAACCGTTCGTTTTCCCGCAACTAACCGCAATAAGGCTGTATTCCCTAATCAGAGGAGTTGGTTCCAAATTGAACTTGCCAAGCACTAATTTAACCTTCCGTTTTTCTGAGATCTATAAGAATAAAGGAGGTGATGTCGTAGCAATTGGGTTTTATAGCTGTGTAAACCGGGGAGTGAATCTTTTTTCATTGAAGGGGAAGAGTCATGAACTTAAAGAGAACGATTAAAGGGACAATTTGCCTGTCGGCAGGCATGCTGTTTCTGTTGGTTGGATCGGTGTGGGCGGGAACAATCAATGTAGATGTCAACGACCCAGCCTGCGTATCCGGCTCTGGACAACCTGATCCATATTCGATAGTGTATTGCAACATTCAAGATGCGATTGACGATGCTACGTCCGGCGATGTCATCAACGTGGCAGCGGGCACCTATGCAGGCTTTACCGTCGCGGCGGCAAACATCGAGGTACGTGGTGCGCAGTACAACATTGATCCGGCTGGAGCAACCACCAGAGGAGGCGCTGGTGACATTGACGAGTCTCTGATAACCAGTACGATCATGATTACCGCCGACTATGTCACGGTGAATGGCTTCAAGACCGGCTACCCCATAAACGTGGGCTATGATCATGCCTGGTATGTGAACATCAGCTACAATATCTCGCTAAACGCTGATGGGCACTGGGGTGCCATCCACCTCCACGGAATAGCAGCAGGACCTGTCTACAACCAGTGTGACTTCGCCTACATAGGTTACAACACGATCAGTGGTACTACGTCTCCTGACTGGCAGGGCGGGGGGATTTGGACCGTAGGGAATGACGATGTCACCATCGAGCATAACCACATCTTGAATAGCCAGTATATGGGCATAATGGCCCTCAACCATGTGGGTGACAGGAATCAAATCCTTCACAACACTATTACTGGTTCGGGCCACACGCCTATAAGATTCTGGGGTGGTTCTCAAGTGGACATCAGCTACAATCTCGTTGATGGCGGTGGTTCGGACGGAATCTGGGTGGATCAAGCTGCCGATAACAGCACGGTCAGCTACAACCAGATTTCCAACGTTACATATGGAGCGATAGCTTTACGGGCTGGAGCAACAGGAGTCAATGTCCACCATAACACAATTACCGCCAGTGGAACCGGAGTAGAGAAACACGACAACGACATAACCGGAATCACCGTTAACTATAATGACATCTATGGAAATTCCGCGGGATTTGGCGGAGGGTGCACTGCGGCCCTTGATGTTAGATATAACTACTGGGGCGGTGGGGGAATTGGTGCACCTGGAGTAGATGGCAACAACAGCTGCAATGCCACGGCTGACTATAGTCCCTGGCTTGGCGTCCCAGTGGGCACGAGTCCGATGACCTGGGGCACGGACGACTCCATCCAGGACGCCGTTGATGTAGCTTCTGGCAGCGATGTCATCAACGTGGCCGCTGGCACTTACGCACCATTCACTGTGGATTCGAAATCGTTGAGTGTCGAGGGGCAAAGTGGCGCGGTAGTGACCGGCAATCAGACAGTATCGACAGCTTACGGAGACCGAACGACGATAGTCTTTCTCAAAAGGTCTCTAGGCGTAAATCTAACAGGAATAGAAGTACAGGGACCCCCGTCCGGCACTCCCAGGTATGGAGTTATCGTCGAGGATACAAGAGGCACTTTCACTGAAGGTGTTATTTCCCCGAACAACGTCACCGAGTGGTCCAATGGCTGTGCCATAGGAATCTGGGGAAACTCTGTCTTCCACCTCACCCAGGACACCGTCCGAAGCTTCGGCAAGGCTGGAATCTTCTACTATGGGGCTAGCGCTTCGGGACAAATCACAGACTGCGTGGTGGAAGCTCCGGTGCTCGACGATTCCCTTAGGCTTACCAACGCAGTTGAGGCCGATTATGGTGCAACTGTCGAGGTAAGTAATACCGAGGTTTTCAACAGTCGGAACCTCCACCCTGATCCTGAGTGGGCTTCAGTTGGCATAATGTGCTACGGTTACGGCGTGCCCACCACTATCGCCGTGACGAATTCTCATATTCACGACAACGATTATGGTGTCTGGGTCGAGGACGGATCAGCCGCTCAAGCTCAGATCAATCGGAATGACATTGCCGGGAACGTCAAATATGGGGCGGTAAACCAGGAGGCGAGCTCTCTGAATGCCTCTGCTAACTGGTGGGGAGACTACTGGGGTCCTGCGACTGGTGGAAAGTTTGCCAGCGAGAATGTATCGGCTCTGCCATCCACCCCCGAGGAAAATGTTGACATGAGATTCGGCAGAAAGGCCGAGCTGGTAGCCAGCGGTGGCAAGAACTTTGGCGCTGGGGATGCGATAACTCAAAATGTGGCTTACAGTCCCTGGCTGGGATATGCGGTAGGCACAACTCCCATGATCTATCTCGTGGATACCACGGGCGCGATCCAGGAGGGGATTGACTTTGCCAGTGAAGCAGATTCGGTGAGGGTATTGCCGGGCACATATGTCGAGAATATAGTGATCGACAAAGGGCTGGCTCTGCTGGGAGAAGGTCGGGACTCGGTTTTGGTCTATACCGATTCTTCCAACGTGGGCCCACCTTCAGGCCCCTCGTTCCAGGGTTCACAGATGGTGGTAGTGCAAGCAGATAACGTCCTTATTGACGGACTCACCTTTGATGGAGACAACCCCACTCTGACACCCGTCGGCACTCTGGACGCTCGCAACGGGATCATCTCCAATCATACACTGGGCGACTGGGACAATCTGAAGGTAAGGAACTGCTCTGTGAACAACGTTTATCTGAGGGCTATCTATCCTTCAGCCCAGAGCTCTGTTTCAGGCATTGAAATTACCGACAACACCGTATACAATGCCGCCGGTGTCTCAATGCAATCCGCCGGAATCATGCTGTGGGATGCAAGCGGAACGATCACAAATAACCGGATCGGAGTAGCTTCCTATGGAATATTCTTGCAGAATGGCTCGGACGGAGAGGTGAGCTTCAATTCGGTTGACAGCTGTGAGTTAGGAATTGGGGTTAACGGAAACGATCAGCCCACATATCTGGTAAACAACAAGATCACCGATTCGAATCAAGGTATTCAAACCATCGCAATTAACGCGGAAGTGAGCACCTCTAACGATACTATCCTGGGCTGCAGGTATGGGATGGTGATGTATGGGCTGGGGAGTGGCTTCAACACCGTAGATGGTAACCTATTCGATGGCCAGAACCAGCCCCAGGCACTGGGTTTCTATATCTCCAATTACACGGATTGGGGAGCGGGAGATGTGAGAGGAAATCTCACCAACAACCAGATAGTCAACAACTGGCTGGGGATAGTGTTGAATGAGTCCGCCGTGGACACAACGGAGGATGTGCTGGTCACCATCGGCGGTGACTCCGCCCTCTACAACCTCATCTATGATAACGACAGCTCCGAGCTCTACTTAGAATACTGCAACGATGACATCGATGCCACTTACAACTACTGGGGAACTTCGACCGTCGCACAGATTGAGCAAGAGATCTTTCACCAATCCGACGTTCCATCCTTGGGCTTGGTGAACTTTTCTCAGGCTTATCTCTTAGGAGACGTGAACTTAGATAGGGTAATTGACATCGGGGACGTCGTTTATTTGATCAACTACCTGTACAAGAATGGACCTGCCCCCTACATTCAAATATTAGGTGATGTCAACAGAGATGAAATTACCGACATCGGAGATGTGATCTTTTTGATCAACTATCTTTACAGGGGTGGCCCTCCACCGGTTCCAGCCCCCAGGTTTGCCAGGCCGGATGGGCAGAAACAGAAACTCTCTCCGCCCACCCCTTGTGGCGCTCCACTGAAATAGAGGCATATCCCGACGGGTGTTGGATGAGCGGACATTCTCACCCATTATTCTCAAGAGGCCCTTTTCGATCGGATTTGAAAAGGGCTTCTTTTTTTACCTTGACCTGGCGGCTTCTTCCCGTAATATAATCGGTGATGATCATCCAACAGAATCGGCTGCCGACGGCGGTCGGCGGACTGTAGACTTTAAGAAAATGGCAGAATTTCAATTAGTCTCCAGCTACAAACCCAAAGGCGATCAGCCCAGGGCAATCGCAGAACTGACTGAGGGATTGAAGCAGGGTAGGAAGTACCAAACCCTGCTGGGGGTGACCGGATCGGGTAAGACCTTCACCATGGCGAACGTTATCGCCAATGCGGGCAAGCCCGCCATCGTCATCTCACACAACAAGACCCTGGCAGCCCAGCTCTACGGCGAGCTGAAAGGCTTCTTTCCTCACGACGCGGTGGAGTTTTTCATAAGCTACTACGACTACTATCAGCCGGAAGCGTACGTCCCAGCCAGCGACACCTACATAGAGAAGGATACCTCGGTTAATGACGACATTGACCGATTACGCTTAAGAGCCACCAGCTCCCTTCTGGAAAGGGATGACGTGGTGATTGTGGCCAGCGTCTCCTGCATCTACGGCATCGGCTCTCCCAAGGACTGGAAGGAGTTATTACTCTTCCTTGAGGTGGGGCAGGAAAAGGAACGGGATCAGATTCTGAAGGACTTAATAGACATTCACTATTCACGCAATGACATCGAATTTGCAAGGGGGACGTTTAGAGTCAGAGGGGACACGATAGAGATTCATCCAGCCTACGAAGAGACCGCCATCAGGTTGGAGCTTTTCGGCGATACCGTAGAGAAAATCTCGGTGGTCGATACGCTTAAAGGCGAGATATTAGAGGAAAAGAAGAGAGTTGCCATCTATCCTGCCAAACTCTTCGTAACCACTTTTCCCCAGTTGGAAAGGGCTATCAAGGATATCGAGATTGAGCTTGAAGAGAGGCTCTCCTATTTCAGATCTCAGGGGAAGCTCCTAGAGGCGCAGAGGATAGAATCGCGCACCCGCTTTGACATCGAGATGATGCGGGAGATCGGCTACTGCACCGGAATCGAGAACTACTCCCGCCATCTCTCCGGAAGGAAGCCGGGTGAGCGGCCCTACGTCCTTTTGGATTTCTTCCCCAAAGACTTTCTGATCATAATCGATGAGTCCCATCAGACCGTTCCCCAGATCAGAGGGATGTATGCCGGGGACAGGTCCAGAAAAGAGGTGCTGGTGGAGTACGGCTTCAGGCTTCCCTCCGCGCTGGACAACCGGCCTTTATTTTTCGACGAATTCGACTCCATGATTGATCAGGTGATCTTCGTCTCCGCCACGCCGGCTGAGTTCGAACTTGAGAGGTGCAAAGGCGTGGTGGTGGAGCAGGTGATCCGGCCCACCGGCTTAGTCGATCCGAAAATCACGGTCAAGCCCTCATCCAATCAGGTGGACGATCTGCTGGAGGAGATCAGGGTAAGAGCTGAAAAGAAGGAAAGGATCTTAGTCACCACCCTGACTAAAAGAATGGCTGAGGACCTGGCAGATTACTTGGCCCAGATGGATGTGAAGGTGCGCTATCTCCACTCGGAGATCGACGCCATCGACCGGGTGGATATCTTAAGAGATTTAAGATTGGCGGAGTTTGACGTTTTGGTGGGAATCAATCTGCTGCGGGAGGGGCTGGATCTACCGGAGGTGTCGCTGGTGGCGATCCTGGATGCCGATAAGGAGGGTTTCTTAAGATCGGGGACGTCTCTCATCCAGACGGCGGGCAGGGCCGCGCGAAACCGGGCTGGCGAGGTTATCATGTATGCAGATAAGGTGACCGACTCCATGCGAAGAGCCATCGATGAGACGGACAGGAGAAGGAAAAAGCAGGAGGAGTATAACAAAAAGCACGGCATCACCCCGGAAGGCATATACAAATCCAGAGAGGAGATTCTCAAGACCACCGCCTTCGCCGATTCACGAACCCCCACCCCGGAAAAAGCAGAAAAGCTTGACTTTTTGGAAAAGCTCTCTTTAGAGGATAAGATCAGGGAGCTTCAGCGGGCGATGAAGAAAGCGGCGTCCAATCTGGAGTTCGAGAAGGCAGCCTTTTTCAGAGACGAGCTTTCTAAACTGCTGAAAAAGAGCGGGAAAAGAACCCGCACAGCCAACATTCTTAGAGGAAAGAGAAGATGAGAAGAGCTCTGTTGGCCCTGCTGGTTTGCTTGCTCGTGCTTTGCCTGTTTCAGGCGAGTTGCGAGAAGAGAACTGTGACCCCGGGGGTTACTGACTGGGACGCGGTTAAGGCGATCATATCTCAGTATCCCACCATATTTCGCTTAGGATTCTTTGGTACCGAGTTGGATACTCAATTCTTTTATCGGGAGATAATATCCAGTCAGGCGGATATAGAAGAAGGGGAGCTTTTCGAGGCGGATCCTGATTACATCACCCTGACATGGAGTGATAGCCTAATTGGTAAACTCCACTACGACTCGAGCGGACATCCACACGAAAAGCCAATTGTCTTCAAAACCCGAACCAAAGCCTATTTCGAGAGGTGGGGAAATATCAACGATCCTAACCTGGGCTGGCTGCTGAGAAGAGTCAGCGGGACCGTAATCATCTCGATAGACGGTTCAAGAGAGATTGACGAGCTGCAGATTGTCTCCGAAGGAATAGATACCTTCATCTACGAGCCCGGCATGGTGCTGCTTGTCAACAAGGACAGTACGATTGAGTTCGGCAGGGGGAAGCAGGTGACCTTTATCGTTGAGCCAGCTGATACTACTGATTCCCTCTTCCTTCACGTGAAGGAGGGAGAGGAGTATCAGAAGATTCCGTTCGTCAGAGAGGGAGAGGGGAGTTTCGCCGCAAGCTGGACTACCATTGAGGACCCGAAGCCGGGAAAACACTATTATCATGCCATTGTGGACTTAGTCAGCCGGGAGTCATTTGCCAGCGATACCACCGAATACGAGTTCAAAGCCTGGGGAATCGTCTATCGGATAGAATGATGAAAGCTGAGGTTTAGCCCCAGGCAAGTCCTGGTCGGGCTGACCGAGGCGCTGCCAAAAATCCGGTTGCGGGGAGAGAAATCATTCTCTAACTTGGTCAGTCCAAACGTATCAGAGCCTTAGAAGACCTAAAACAGGAGGGATAGCAGGATGTCCGCAGATCTTGAAACTCCGTACGACCTGATGGATGGAGCTTCAGGTCAGGCAGTGGAGATCTCAGAGGAGATCAAGCAACAGCGTAGGATCGCAACTGACAAGACATATCCCCTGGAGAAACGGCAGGAGGCTTACGAGGATATCATCGATTCGGAGGTGGGAGACACTTCTCTTTGGCGGGCACGCAACATCGAACGCGAGGTGGGATTGCGACAGATTTACCTTAAATTCGAGGGTGCCAATCCTACCGGCACGCAGAAGGATCGGATCGCTTTTGCCCAGGCCATGGACGCCATGAGGAGAGGATTCGATACCATTACCGTCGCTACCTGTGGAAACTACGGTGCATCCATGGCGCTGGCTGCTTCACTCGCCGGGCTGCGGTGTTTGATTCACCTCCCCCAAGACTATCAGACCAAACGAATCAAGGAGATTACCGACCGGGGAGCGGAGATCGTTCGAGTGCCGGGTGACTACGAGAGGGCAGTAGAGACCTCCAAAGAGGATGCCGAAAGACACGAGTTCTATGATGCCAATCCCGGTGGAGAGAACACTTCCCTGCAGCTGCGGGCCTATGGAGAAATCGCTTATGAAATCTATGACGAGTTGCGCGATGCGCCTTTTATGGTGGGCGTCCCGGTATCCAACGGTACTACTCTGGCCGGCATCTTCAAGGGATTCTTGAGCCTTTACCGACGCGGCAAAACCTCCCGAATCCCCCGGATGGTTGCTGGCTCTTCGTTCAGGAAGAATCCTATCGTGCAGGCACTCATTCAGAATAGCGCGACATGCGTGGACCTTCGACCGGAGCGCATCCATGAGACCAAGGTTAACGAACCTCTGGTTAACTGGCATTCTATCGACGGCGACGTTGCTCTCGGGGCTATTCGGCAATCGAAAGGTTTTGCGGCCTACATCTCCGACAAGAACATGCTGACCTTCTCCAAGCTGCTGCGAGAGAAGGAGGGGATGCACGTGCTGCCGGCTTCGACTGCCGGCTTGATCGCGCTGGTAGAGCACCATCGCAAAGAGGCCTTGCCAAACGATCGTTACGTTGTAGTCCTGACCGGGAAAAGATCATGAGCTTGCTGCCTGAGGGAAACGCCATTGTCTACTGCCAGGGAGCCCTCAACACTCCCAATGGCAAAACCGCTCATGGTCTGGTTCGCTTCACCAGGCGCTATCAGGTGCTTTCGGTCATCGACTCCCGCTACCAGAACCAGGATGCCGGAGCTGTGTTGGACGGAAAGCCCAAGGGGATTCCGATCTTCGCCACTATAGAACAGGTAGTTCAGGCTGGCCGGAATTGGGGAATCCGGCCCACTCATCTGGTGATAGGATTAGCGCCCGACGGAGGCCGGCTGAGCCACTCGGCGCGTGAAGATGTCAAAGAGGCTGTCAAGTTGGGCTTGAATGTGGACTCGGGTCTTCACGACTTCCTCTCGGAGGATCCGGAGATCGTCGATTTGACTCATCGAAATGGCACGGAAATTCGCGACATTCGCAAGCCGCCGCCGCGAAATCAGCTGCATTTCTTCAGTGGCAAAATAGAAGAAGTCAGCTCCCTTAAGGTGGCGTTGCTGGGGACGGATTCGGCGGTAGGTAAACGTACCACTGCCTGGATGCTGGTCCAGGCGCTGCAAGATGCCGGATTCCGTGCCGAAATGGTTGGAACCGGCCAGACTTCATGGATGCAAGGTGCCAGGTACTGTATTATCTTGGACTCTCTGATAAATGATTTCGTCTCCGGAGAAATCGAGCACGTCGTCTGGACGGCGTGGAGCGAAACTCGAGCGGACGTGATCGTGATTGAAGGCCAGGGAAGCCTGATGAATCCCGCATATCCGGGTGGGTTTGAGATTCTGGCTGCCGGCAGGCCGGATGTGATCGTACTGCAGCACGCGCCGGCTCGCAAGGATTACGACGGTTTTCCGGGTTACCCGGTGCATCCGCTGGCAAAGCAGATCCAGGCAATCCAGCTCCTCTCTGGCAAGCCGGTGGTGGCCATTACTCTGAATCATGAAGGGATGACGGCTGAGGACGTTTCAGCCATTTCTGCTGCAATTCAGAAGCAGACAGGCCTGCCGACTATGGACGTGCTGATCTCCGGCGCGGAGGGCCTGGCAAAAGCACTATTGCCGCATATCAAGGCTTAGCGCAGGGACCCGGGGGATCATCTAAAGGACAGCTCCTATCAATGATTTGGTAACAGACTGAGCGTATTGATGATGAAAACAGCAAAGGCCTAAGTGAGGCAAACCAGGGATTGATGGTTATGGATGCTCATTCCAGACCTGAAAGACAGAATGATCCTCTGTCCGCTCTGGAGGTTTTTGACCGGCTGGAAGTAGGTCCCGTAAGGCTTGAGCGACGACGGTTGCTCGCTCCTTACCGGCTCTCTCAGCAAGGCAAGGAAGACAGCTACGATTTGATTTACAGTTACGAGGGGGACGTATTTGACCCTTCCGACGATGCATCCCAGAATTTAGCGGCCATGATCGCGGCGCAGGCGGCCATCAACTATGGTCTCTTCTGTAATAAGATTGTCTTCCACGGTTCATTCGATCAGAAGGATCGCCGGTTCATTCTGGATATGGCGGAGAATACGGCCCGCGAGATCTACGTTAAGAAATTCCTGGAGCCGAATCCTTTCCTGATCGGTGATGCCGCTCATTTGCCGGTTGAGAAAAGGAAACCCTACCTGCGGGCCGGCTTGGAGTTCCCCGATTCCGGCGCCTCCATGGCAAGCTGGCGACTCTGGCCAACCGACAGGAGACGCCATTGCATTCTTTCCAGCGGCGGCAAGGATAGTTTGCTCAGCTTCGGTCTGTTGAATGAGATGGGAATGGAGACGCACCCCATTTTCGTAAACGAGTCCGGACGCCACTGGTTTACGGCTCTGAACGCCTTTCGCTTTTTCAAGCAGAACATACCCAACACGGCCAGAGTGTGGGTGAATTCCGACCGGGTATTCGCCTGGATGCTGCGTCATATGCCCTTCATCCGCCCGGATTTCGCCGACATCCGCTCGGACGAGTATCCCATCCGGCTCTGGACCGTGGCGGTTTTCCTGTTCGGGGCGTTGCCCCTTCTGCGGAAGCGGGGCATAGGCCGTGTGGTTATAGGAGACGAATACGATACCACTCACCGCACTTCTTCCCATGGAATCACGCATTACGACGGGCTCTACGATCAGAGCCGGTATTTCGACGAGGCGCTTTCCAGATACTATATGCAGAAGGGCTGGGCCATCAGCCAGTTCTCCATCTTACGTCAGCTTTCTGAGATGCTGATTCAAGAGACACTGGAGGAACGCTATCCTCACCTGCAGGAACACCAGCTCTCATGCCATGCCACGCATAGAGAGGACCAGAGAATGCGTCCCTGCGGCAGATGCGAGAAATGTCGCCGAATTGTGGGGATGCTGATGGCGATTGGTGCTGATCCCGGACGCTGTGGTTATTCTGATGGGCAGATCAAAAGCTGCCTCAAGGACGTGGCCGTCAAGGGAGTACATCAGGAGGTCTCCGGTTCCGAGCACCTGACTTTCCTGCTATCCCAAAAGGGCCTGGTTGAACTGCCGGAGGAGCGAAAGAGATCCGCCAGAGAGCACCCGGTTATTCTGAAGCTCAGGTTCAATCAGGAGAGATCTCCTGTCGGTGGGATTCCGCCGGACCTCCGAAAACCGCTCTATAGGATGCTCTTGGAACACTCCGACGGTGCGGTGCGACGAGTTGAACGAAGGTGGACGGAATTCGACCCGCTTAACGATCCGGATATAAGCCGACCTTACCCTTTTGAGCTGGGTCCAGGCTCAATCCATAAAATCTCCGCCAGAGCATCCGGGGCTGCTGAAGACACTTACCTGTGGGTTGAGTTGACCTGGCCTGAGGCCGAGAGAAAATTCAAAGATGTGGATATCGCGCTTCTTCCTGTAGGTTCCACCGAGCAGCACGGTCCTCACCTTCCCGTGGGCACCGATGCATTCGACGCTGAGTACCTGGCCAGACGGGTAGCAGAAGCCTGCAGCAGCCCCAAGCCGTTGGTGCTGCCGCTGATCCCTTACGGGGTCTCATATCACCATGAAGACTTCAAGGGAACCCTCAGCATCAGCAATGCCACGCTTTCCGGTTTGGTATACGAGATAGGCATGAGCGCGGCTCAGAACGGTATTAACAAGCTGGTCATCGTAAACGCTCACGGCGGCAATACTCCTGCGCTCGATTATGCGGCTCAGATGATTAATCGCGATGCGCGCATTTTCGTCTGTGTGGACACGGGAGAGACCAGCGACGTGGATATCAGCAAACTGGTTGAAACGCCGAACGATGTCCATGCTGGCGAGATTGAGACCAGCACCAGCCTGGCCGTGCGGCCTCATCTGGTCAGGCTGGACAAAGCCACCAAACTGGTTCCGAAGTTCTCCAGCCGATACTTGAACTTCAGCTCAAAGCGCGGTGTGTTATGGTATGCCCACACCAAGAAGATCTCGCCCACCGGCGTTATGGGCGATCCCAGCAAAGCGACTGCAGAGAAGGGCAAGAAGATTTGGGAGATCATGATCGCCCACCTGGTGGCGTTGGTGGAAGACCTGAAGAGCATGACCCTTGAGCAAATCTACCAAAAATGATATTCAGGCAAGAAAATCTATGAGAATCACTCGCCTCCAAGCCTGGCAGGTTAAGATGCGCCTAGCCGAGCCCTACACCATCGCCTACGAGACCATCGACTCGGCCACAAACGTCTTCCTGGCCATTCAGACCACCAGCGGGGTCACGGGATACGGCTGTGCCGCCCCAGATTTTGAAGTTACGGGCGAGAGTCCCGACGGTGTGCTGGAGGTCTTCAAGGAATGGATCGAGCCGTCTCTTAGAGGCAGCGATCCTCTACGACTGGCTCTCCTTCTGGAAAGGTTGAAGCCAAACTTACAGGCACACCCTTCCGCCCTTGCTATGGCCGACATGGCTCTCCATGACATATTGGGTAAGGTCGCCGGTCTTCCAGTTCACAAGCTGTTCGGTGGTTTCCGGGATCGTATCAAGACCAGCGTCACCATCGGCATACTTCCTTTGGAAGAAACCGTAGTCAAGGCCAGAGATCTCGTGGCAAAAGGCTTCAAGGTGCTGAAGATCAAGGGGGGAAAGGACGTCGACATAGATATTGACAGGGTGATGAAGGTACGGGAGGCAGTGGGCAAGTCGATCGCGCTGCGCTTTGACGCCAATCAGGGCTATTCGGTGGAGGAATCACTTCACTTTGTTAAGGCTAGCCGCTCTGCTAAAATCGAACTTCTGGAACAGCCCACTCCCAAGGGCCAGCTTGACCTGCTGGGAAGGGTGACCAACGGGGCCGCGATCCCGGTGATGGCTGACGAAAGTCTGATGAACTTGCGGGACGCATTCCGATTAGCAAGGCGCAATTTGGCAGATATGGTCAACGTCAAGCTGATGAAAGTCGGGGGCATTTCCGAGGCCCTACAGATCAACGCAGTTGCCAGAGCGGCCAATCTTGAGGTCATGGTAGGATGCATGGATGAGGCAGCATTGGGAATCGCCGCAGGGCTCCATTTCGCTTTAGCGCGGCCGAACGTGGTCTATGCCGATCTGGACGGGCACCTCGACTTAATCGACGATCCTTCGGCCGGAGCGGTTATTCTCAAGGACGGAGTCCTGTTTCCGACAGGCAAGCCCGGGTTAGGTTTTGATCTCCACGATTGAGTGATCGCAGCCGGACCAACGGACGCTCGTTCGGCCTTCCCTTTTCAGTCCGGGGCTTCTTAGCCCTGACGGACATTCCTGGATAATTGCCAAAAGCCCTCGCACCCACGTGTACGAGTGCCCCAGCATCCCTATTCTCAGGCTTCAAACTTGATCAAGGGGGAAATCCTGGGACAGGGTCACAATCCTCTTCGTAACTCGCTGGCGGCGATACCACAGAATACGAGTTCAAAGCCTGGGGCATCGTCTATCGAATAGAATGAAGAGGGCCTCTTGTTTTGTGAGGTGAGCAACTGCTGATGGGTCTTGCGTGCAGAGGACGTCTATCTGTCGGCAGGCGCATACCTGGGTTTGGGTGAGAGTCCCCATCTGGTGGTCAGTCGCTGCTGCGTTCCCGCCGTACTTCTGCGTTCGGAATTCGGAGGGTATCCTCACTTTTACTTTGCCTCTTTTCGCGTCTACTTCTAGTGCCGTAGGGAGGGCACCCTGGCTTATTGGTGGAAATCGCACTTTAGCGGGACTTCCGCGGCTTTGGGGATCGGCAACAAAAGTCTCCACAGAAGGCGAAACTCAACCCACCGCAAGCGCTGGGGCACCCGGTCTCCCTGTTGTGTCAGTTCTTGCTCATGGCATGCCATGAGTGTGACCTGGCAGCTCTTCAGATAGACGGAAGGCAAGTCCTCCCGCAACTCCTAGGAAGGAAATCGGGCAAGCTTCAGGCCCAGCATTCGCTGCGGTCGCATGGTTCGTCTCCCGACCCAGTTTTTCGCCCAATTAAGACAAGAACTGTCCGTATTAGATATACAACTGTTTAACCCCAAAGGAGGTGGTTTATGAGGAAGCTTGGTTTGGCAGGAGGAATCGCTCTCCTCTTGGTGCTTTTGGCCTTCACCTGGACCTTCGCCCAGATGGAGACGGAAAAGCGCGTGATCAAGGTGATGGGCGATGAGATGTCCATGAAGGGCGGATGCGGAGGGCACAAAGGAGGAGTGGAGCTTCGGATGGGCGGCTGCGGAAAGGGTGGGGGAATGATGCACCAGATGGGATGCGGTTCTATGGGTTCAGGAATGCGGGGATGCGGCAAAATGGGCTCGGGGATGGGAATGTGCGGTGAGATGATGGGAGGAGACCAGGGGATGGGCTGCTGCAAGATGGACTTTTTCCTCTGCTGCAAGAAGGAGTTGGAGCTTACCGACAAGCAGATGAAGGACCTCAAGGCCATCAAAATGGATTTCCAGAAAGGCAAGATCAGAACGGAAGCTGATCTGAAGATTGCCGAACTGGAGCTGAAGGGCCTAATGCACGATGACGACGCACCCATCAAGGATATTGAGGCCAAGATGAAGGCGGCGGCGAAGCTGAAGGTTGATATGCATCTATCCCACATAAAGGCCTTCAGGAAGGCGAAGGCGCTCTTGACCCCGGAGCAGATGGAGAAGATGAAGAAGTGCATGGGGAAGTAAGAGGAGATTTCGAATTCAACTTAAGAGAAGTTCGAAATAATGTAGGAGAGAAACGGCCGGGCCTTCCCCGGCCGTTTTTCTTGTTAGAGGAAATAATCATCAAAGACTGACACCTTCCAATCTGTCGCCGGTCATCTTCACCGCGGGCGAGCCAATGACGGGACGAGGCGGGGGTAGCCGCAGTCTCTCCGCCAGAGGCGGATCTGTCCATGTCAGACAGACTTCGCGAGGGGGGCACACAGGCTAAAATCTTCACATTCGTGCTTCCAAGTACGCCACGAATGAGCCGTTCGAGAACCGAAGAAACCGGCAACTTAATCGAACATATTTGCGTAAGTACTTACATGAAATACGGGTCAGCAATCCGGACGCAAAAACATCTTCACTCAACCTAAGTAAAGGAGGACCTACTCACATGCGGTACATCTCGACGATTTTCGTCTTCATACTCGTATGCGCTCTCGTCGTTCCCGCTGTCGCTCAGCAGTCGCCGCCTGAGATACCGGACACCCAAGCAGGCAAGCTATTGAGCCGCCTGTTAGAGGCGTTCAATTCCGGGGATGAAAACCAGTGGACGGGTTTCATCAAGAATCACTGGAAGGAGAAAGAGGGGAGCACGTTTGAGCGCCGTCTTGAGTTCTTCACGATGGTGTATGCTGACGTGGGCGGCTTGATCCTTCACCGGATTGAGGAATCTGACGACTATTTCGTCTCCGCCCTCCTGCAGGCCAAACAGCCCACCGGGCCGTTTGAGTGGGTGATGATGTCTCTCCAGGCTGATACCCTGCCCCCTCATAAGCTCGACATGCTCTCTGTTCGGCCTGGAGAGGAACCGGGATTTGAAGCGCCGGAAGGCGATCTGACACAGGAGCAGATACTCGATTTCCTTGACCGTTACCTGGACAACTTAGTGTCCAAAGATCAGTTTTCAGGCACCGTACTGATCGCAAAGGATGGCAAACCGTTCTACACACGGGTAGAGGGGCTGGCCAGCAAGCGATTCAATGTCCCGAACAAGCTCGACACCAAGTTCAACTTAGGATCCATGAACAAGATGTTCACCGGTGTGGCCATCATGCAGTTGGTCGAACAGGGCAAGGTATCCCTCAACGACCTTGTGGGCAAATATCTGCCTGACCTGCCTCGTCCTGAGATCGCCGAGAAAGTGACCATTCACCACCTGCTGACTCACACTTCGGGAATGCAGGACTACTGGGACGAGGTTTATGATGCCCACTGGTGGGAGATCAAAACCGTTGACCAGCTGGCTGAGTTGATTTTCGATGATTCGCTCCTTTTCGAGCCGGGAACAGATTTTCATTACAGCAATTCCGGTCCCATCGTCCTGGGGATGGTCATTGAAGCAGTCACCGGGCAGGACTACTATGATTATGTGAGGGAGAAAATCCACAAGCCGGCTGGAATGATCAACACTGACTGTTATGAGATGGATACACCGGTGCCCAATCTGGCCATCGGTTACACCAAAATGAACCATGACGGGAGCCCCACTTCGGACGGCTCGTGGCGCAATAATCTCTTCATGCACGTGGTCAAGGGTGGTCCGGCCGGAGGTGGATTCTCCACGGTTGAGGACCTGTTGAGCTTCGATATTGCTCTGCGGAGCAACAAGCTGATCAGCAAGGAAGCCTTCGACACCCTCACCACTGGCAAAACACAGATGGGCCCTGAAGGCATGTATGCCTATCTTTTCCAGGATAAGACCGTAAACGGCCACCGGATTTTGGGACACGGTGGCGGCGCACCGGGCATCAATGCTAATTTGGATATGTACCTCACCAGCGGGTATAGCGTGGCCGTGATGGCCAATTATGGCGGCGCCGCAACCAAGGTCGCAGGAAAAATCGAGGAACTCCTCGCGCGCTGAGAAGCCCCCAACGGTCATTGCGATCGACCGCACGGTTCGACTTCGCCCTTCGGTCTGCCCAGACGCCCATACGGGCCCGTCTGGGGGCAAGCGCCTGCTTGAGTTCAGGGTCGAAGACTCACTGTCCCTGAGCTTGTCGAAGGGAGGGAGCGGGGAATTCTGTCAGCAGTCGACCGTCCTTCGACTTCGCTCAGGTCAAGTCCGCCGTCCGCAGCTTGGGAGTTTTCCCTCGCCCGGATTGCGTCGTGACCTGCCTGCGGTGAGATCGCCTCGTCCTCCCCGTTCGGGGCCTCCTCGCGATAACGATTTCATCAACCGCCAGGCCTATGGTCCATCACCAGGACCCCGCCAGAAGGCCAACCGAACGGCTCTTCCTGGTGGCCGTAGAAGACCGGCAGCCATAGAAATCCGGCAGCCATTTGGCATGGTACACCTTTAATTGTTCAAAAGCTGAAATATAGCTTGACATTTGAGAATAAAAGGTTATATCAAAAAAGCAGAGGTTCTAATTAAACTACTAAAACTCTAAGAGAGGAGTCGTAAGGTCAAACAATTTTTGGGGGATGGGAGAGAGGGAACCGTTTTCAGCAGGTAGTGTATTTTCTTCTAAAGGAGAGCAAAAGCATGTCTACAGGAACAGTGAAGCGGATAATAAGGGAAAGAGGATTTGGATTCATCTCGGCTGAGGATGGAAGGGAGATATTCTTTCATCGCACAGAACTCCAGGACATCGAGTTTGACGACATAGGGGAAGGAGATCAACTGGAATTCACAATCGTTAAAGGGAAAAAGGGTCCTCAGGCTATCGGCGTAAAAAAGCCCTCAGATCAAGAGGCCTCAGATCAGGAGCCCTCAGATCAAGAGGACTCAGATAAAGAGGACTAATCTCCCTTGCACCTACTAAAATAAGAACTCCCCAAGGGGAGCAAAAGGTGAAAATCCTTTCTGCTGGCTGTGGATCAGAAAACCAGCAGCCAGCGAGTATTCTTTCATACTCAGGTCAGGAAACAAACGCCCGCTAAAGCAGCGGGCGTGTTTCTTTAGGGGCTGACTCCTTTTTCTTTCAGCTAAGAACTATGAACCATGAACTATCTACCGGTTTTAAAATCCCTGCACGTTTACCGAACCGGTGACTACGTTCAGTGAGATCGTCCCCTCTCCGCTGCCCAATGTCCCGCTGAGGGAACCGGGAGTGCTTACTTGATTCTGAAGAATAAGATCGGATATGCTGATAGTCCCGGTGACCACTGTGGCCGAGAATTCTGCCGAGGTGTTTTGAGGAATGTCAAGTTCGATATTTCCGGTTACCAGATTGAGATTGATCGTGCCATCTTCCGGCAAAATCACTTCGGCTTCGATCTCACCGGTGACTAAACTGACGACTGCACTGCCGGAGATTTCATCCAAAAGAACTTGTCCGGTCACGTGGTTGACGAAAACACTATTCTTGACAGAGTTTATGCTCACGATTCCGGTGACGTGATCCACAGACACCACGAAACCTTCCGGGAAGGTGATAGTGTAGTCAACCACGTAGCTTCGACCGTGTGTTTGCTCGGGCTGAGTGGTCTTCAAATATATTTCGTTTCCCACTTCCCGCACAGTCACCTGAAGTAGCGGAAGGTGGTCCTCGGCATCCTGCATGCTCTCTGAGCCAACGCGTCTTTCGCCGGTTATGAGTACCGAATCGGACCCCGATTCTCCCGTGATCGTAACGGTCCCGCTCACCCCTTCAAGCCTCAATCGGGAATGGGTGGTCACGTCCACGCGGAACGAAAAGGACTCCTTCGCAACGAAATCCGTGTTGTTCACGTCGCCGCCGGAGTCCACGGTCTTGTCGCTGGAGCAGGTAATGCAGATAAAACTGGCGGCCAACAAAACCAGGAAGACTAACTTGGTGATGCCGTTTTTCATTTCCACTCTCCTTTGGAACACATCCATGTTCCGGTGAGCTTTTGTGCCTTTCAGTAACGAACTATGAACCATGAACTATCTACCGCTTCTTCACGGTTTTGCCATGAAAGGATACTCAAAATCCTTCGGGGGCAGGAGATTCTCCTTAATGGATCGTGGTGACGTCCACCGAATCATGTTCTGCAGGGCACCGGCTTTGTCGTTGGTGCCCGAGGCTCTGGCTCCGCCGAACGGCTGCTGGCCGACCACGGCTCCTGTCGGCTTGTCGTTGATATAGAAGTTACCGGCGGCATTACGAAGAATCCTTTCGGCCATTTCGACCGCAGCCCGGTCAGTGGCAAACACCGCACCGGTCAAAGCATAGGGTGAGGTCTCGTCGCAAAGATGCAAGGTCTTCTCGTAATCAGCGTCGTCGTAAACATAGATGGTCATTACCGGCCCAAAGATCTCCTCCGCCATGGTCTTAAACTTCGGATTGGCGGTTTCAATCACGGTTGCATCGATGAAGTATCCTTTCGAATCATCGCAGTTGCCCCCGACTAGGATCGTACACTCCGATGAGTTCTTGGCGTAGTCGACGTACTCCTTGATGCTGTCATAGGCGCTCTTGTCGATGATGGCATTCATGAAGTTGGTGAAATCGCACGGGTCGCCCATCTTTATGTCGCCGATCTGCGCAAGCAAAATCTTCTTGATCTGTGGCCAGGTCGACTTCGGCACATAAGCCCTGGATGCTGCTGAGCATTTCTGACCCTGATATTCATAAGCGCCGCGCGTGATCGCCGTGGCGACTTCCGAGGCAACGGCTGAATTATGGACGAAGACGAAGTCTTTGCCGCCGGTTTCGCCCACGATGCGGGGATAGGTCTTGTATTTGGCGATGTTCTGCCCGATGGTCTTCCACATATTCTGAAACACGGCAGTGGACCCGGTAAAATGGATCCCCGCCAGGTTCTCGTCGCTTAGGACGATCTCACCGATCTCGGATGACTTGCCCGTGACGAAGTTAATGACACCGGGGGGCAGGCCTGCTTCCATCAGTATCTTCATAATAAGGTGCGAGGTATACGGTACGGAAGCTGCTGGCTTCCAGACCGACACGTTCCCCCACATGGCGGGTGCGGTGGGAAGGTTGCCGTTAATCGACACGAAATTGAACGGCGTGACGGCAAAGACAAAGCCTTCCAGGGGCCGATAGTCAAGGCGATTCCAAACCAACGGATCAGGATTGATCGGCTGGAAGTCGGAGATCATCTGCATAAAGTAGGCGTTGAATCGGAAGAAATCGACCAGTTCGCAGACGGCGTCGATCTCCGCCTGGAACACTGTCTTGGAGTGGGCCAGCATTGTGGCGGCATTCATTATGTAGCGGTAGGGTCCGGCCAGCAAGTCGGCCGCCTTCAGGAAGATCGCAGCGCGCTGCTGGCCCGGCAGCGCTGCCCACGCTTTCTGGGCGTTCACTGTCGAATCGACGGCAAGCTGTGTCTCCTTCTTGCCTCCGCGGTGAGAGTAGGCCAGGACCAGATTATGATCGTGCGGTGCGGTGATTTTGACCTTCTTATCGGTGGTGATCTCCTTGCCGTCGATTACCAGGGGAATCTCTATTTGTTTCGACTTCACCTCATCTAAAGCGACTTTCAGCTTCTCCCGTTCCGGTGTGCCGGGAGCGTAGCTGTAGACCGGCTCGTTGGCCGGACAGGGTATGCGATATTCATCCATCTTAACCTCCAGATTTATTTGTGGTCAACTGACTCGATTTCCTGGTTGGCAGCCATGCGGCACAAATTCGATAAAGGCAGGATGAATAAAAACGCGGAAGTTGCGAGACGAATTTGGGACTTTCTTCATTTCCGAATGCCAAAACTCAACCCAGTTTGGAGCTATTCACGAGTCTGTAACAGAAATCGAGAGACAGCAATCCAGCACGCTTTCTCTCATCTGTCTCCCTCATTCAGCGACAGCAAGAAATTCCTTGCGCCGATCAAGTATACAGAACGACGGGCTCTATGTCAAGGGGAATGGTACTGGCGTGTAGCTTGAACTGTGTAAAGCGATCAGGATTAGGGAAAGGAAAGGGGTATATCTTTGAGATTAGCGCGTAGGTCCGAAATGTCCCCATGTGGGGACTTTCGGACAAGAAATGTCGGATAGCCCCCCATACGGGGGGCCCTATCCGACCTACGATTTAGGAGTAGGTTCCCTCTTCTGTAGCCTTTGCCCTCTCCTCGTTAGACATATTTGCCAGACGCTTTACCTCATTCACATCTAAGCCTATCCCGTCGGCCACGCGGCGGCCGTACTCTTTGTCTGCCTTGTAGAATATGGCGGCCTGGCGTATCTGGATGCGCTTCTGCGCATTGTCCAGGTGATCCACAATGTTGCCGACCAGGTTATCCCGATCTTGGTCCGACATGACGTTGCGATAAAGCGTGCCAGCCTGCACAAAGTCATCATTGGGGTGAGTGAAGGGGTGACGACCTGCCTGGCCGGAAAGCCCGAAGGGTGGCTCGCCTGCCTTCGGGTCCGGCTCGGGCCCGCCGACGCTGTTGGGCCAGTAATTGGGTCCACCGCCCCCGCCGTTATCCACGCGCATGGAGCCGTCGCGCTGGTAATTCTCCTCAGGAGCGTGCTTCGGGGCATTAACCGGAATCAGATGATAATTGGAGCCCAGTCTATGAAGGTGAGTATCGTGGTATGAGAAAACCCTTGCCTGCAGCATCTTGTCCGGCGAAATGGCTATGCCGGGAATCACGTTTCCGGGACAGAAGGCCGCCTGTTCCACCTCGGCGAAATAGTTGACCGGGTTGCGGTTCAAGACCAGCTTACCGATCTTGATGGGCGGGACCTCTGCATGCGGCCACACTTTGGTGATGTCAAAGATATCCCAGGGGAAATCCTTGGCCTTGTCTGCCGGCAGAATCTGCATCTCAAGAGTCCAAGATGGGTATTCGCCGCGCTCGATGGACTCATACAGGTCACGGGTGGCATGGTTTGGATCTTCGCCACACAGCAGCGTCGCTTCCTCCCGGGTCAGATTCTTGATACCCTGATCCGTCTTGAAATGATACTGCACCCAGAAGTAATCCCCCTTATCGTTGTACCATTTGAAGGTGTGGCTGCTGTAGCCGTTTATGTTCCGATAGGTGGCCGGTGTTCCCCTGTCGGAGAAAAGGACTGTGACCTGATGAATCGACTCGGGTGTCAGGGAGAGAAAATCCCAGAACATGTCCGGATCGGGCAGATTGGTGGCCGGGTGCCGTTTCTGTGTGTGGATGAAATCGGGAAACTTGAGCGGATCCCGGATGAAAAATACAGGCGTGTTGTTGCCGGCTAAGTCATAATTCCCCTCTTCGGTATAGAACTTGATTGCGAAGCCGCGTGGATCTCGAGCGGCATCTGCTGAGCCCCTTTCACCCCCGACGGTAGAAAAACGGAGAAATACCTCCGTACGCTTACCCACTTCCGAGAGGAACTTGGCTTTGGTGTACTTGGCGACGTCCGCAGTAACCTCAAAATAACCGTAGGCTCCGGCACCCTTTGCGTGCACCACTCGCTCGGGAATGCGCTCACGGTCGAAATGGGCAAGCTTCTCCAGCAGGTGGGCATCCTGCATCAGCACGGGACCACCTTCACCGGCTGTCATACTGTTCTGGTCGTCAGCCACAGGTATCCCAAAAGCTGTAGTCAGTTTTTTGGCTTTCTTCTTCATTGACAACCTCCCTTCTCTTTTTTGCTGTGAATCTACGGCAATGCCTGTCACTCACAAAGTCTACGTGCAAAAACCTTGTCCTGGTTTGGCGCCGGTTGAAAGACTCCCGAACAGATCACTGCCGGGCTTACGAGCAGCCCGCCAGCGACGTGCACTCCCCTCTCCGGAAACCAACCAGAGACATTCAGAGAAAATATAGTTGTCTCAGGCTGAAAGTCAAGAGCAGACTCATTGTTGAGCAGAAGATCGAGGGAGTCTTGCGGACGGACTTGAAGGAACAGCGAATACCAAGAGGATGGTTCTGCCGTGCGAACACGAGGTCAATTCCGCCTCAGGCCAGACGACCCCTGGCTTGATTCAAAACCGCTTCCACTCCACTGTCCACCTCTCTCTCCGGGTGAGGCTGCGGGGACGACGAACCGTGAACCATGGACTGTGAACCGCCTTAAAAAAAACCGATGAGGCTTGAAGCGGCCCCACCGGTTGGGTTTGCCATGAGATCTCGTCGCAAAGCGACGCCAGCGTGCGGAAGTTCATGTGTCGTTAGGCAAAACCTCCCCTTTATTCAGCATCAACTCGGTGTATTGCTGTCCGTTCATCGGGCACCGCAGAAGCTCATCAAGCTGTCTCAGGGAGTCCAAACGTAACTGAGCCTGAACCCTCTTCAACAGGCTGACAGGGTAGTCCCTGTACCCGCTGCCTCTAGATATTGGCGTTCGTATTCCGGTCTTGATCCCCTCGTGAAAGAAATACCACAATTTGTGGTCTCTGCCTTCCTCCTTTACGAATCCTTTTTCCGCCAGAGACTTCTCTATTATGCGTCTGGGGATTGGCTTCATGCGATCTCTAACTTGCCGATAACGGAGTTGTATTCCTGCAGAAGTTGGCGAGCGTCCCGACTGAGCTTGTCTGGGGGGGTATTCTTGTATGAAATATAGTCGTGAATGAAGAACTCCGCGAAGTCCTTCAAGGCATCCTCTTTAGTGCCGCCAGACCCGAATAGATTGAATCTCGAGTTCTGGAAAAAGAACAGATCGTCATCCTTTGAGAGTTCGATGTCCAAAGGAAAGCCTTCCTTAAAAATCACTCTGCCTTCACTGCTTCTCAGTTCGGTCACGTAATACTTCGTCGCGATCGTCTGGGCAAGTGCAGGTACAGTGCCCGGAAAAACCTGTTTCGCGACTTCGTCCGCTGCCCGGCTGCAATCCTCATAATCTCTGGCGGATGCGAGCATTTTCGAGGAAAGCTGCGAGTTTAAGACGGTTTGAACCTCCTCCAGAACGGATGTATACCCCAATGGCTTCCGATCATATGAGGTGGGGAAACTCGTGTCGCGTGACATACTCAAGGCTCCTGGTCCATGATCTTCTTGTAGTGTTCGGTCACTAAATCCTCAAAGATGCTCTTCGTGTGCTTGTGTGATTCATCTATATACGTCTCAACCTCTGAGAAGTGCAGGGTGCCTTCATAGAAGTAGTCAAAATCCACAGCTATTACCTCAGTTTGCATTTCATCGACGAGCCTCTTGTATTGAATCAGTATTCTAAGAGCCCCCTCGCCAAGTTTGGCGAACAGCACTGTGTGCAGGAAGTCATACTGCTCCGGTATAGACTCTGGCAAGCGGTATCCGAAGTTCAGGTACTTCGTGAGCGGTATGATTCCATCCTCTCTCAATATGGGAATCTGATTCACATATCGCAGACCAGTCCTGTGAAGCACGTCAATCCCGAACTTCTCCGCAAACATCCTCAGATATCGAAGCGCTTGTTCCTTGAACTCGGCAAAGCCAAAGTACTTGTATCGGTGAAAAGAGCACTTGTTCACCGAGAACTGAATACCCTTCTCCCTCTGGCTGTCTCGAAAGAGATAGTTTTTCATTGGATACGGTTCAGGCGTATCAGCTAGCGGGAGGTTGACTTCGGGGAATTCCCCCCTGATTTTGCTGTAGTACTCATCTTTCCTGCACTCTATCGCGAGCTCAGGAGGGAATCTGATCTCAAAGACCGATTCCACCAGCGGAGAGTTCTTGTATAACTTGCCCATAACTGAATTAGCCTCCCCCAATGAGGTGGTCGAGAAATCGCTAGGAACTAACGCTTTCTCCGACTAACCATGGAAACGTCCGCGACGAGAGCTATTGCTTCCAAAAATGCGGGGCCGACGAGAGTTGAACTCGCGACCTCTGGCTTGACAGGCCAGCGTTCTAACCAGACTGAACTACGACCCCGACAATTTACTGCAGTTTTTGGTTCGTAGTCCACCGTTCACAGCAGAGATTCTTGCCACGAACCATGAACCACGAACTAATAACCGTTTTTACCATGGGCGGTACTGGGTTCGAACCAGTGACCTTCTGCGTGTAAGGCAGACACTCTAAACCAGCTGAGCTAACCGCCCGAGACAAAACAGCCGAAAGTCCTTAGTAAAACGCCAGACTCTCAGACTGTATTTGCATCAAGTTCGAAAAAAAGCGTCACGCCCCTCTGCGGGCCTCGGGAGTCTTCTCCTTCCCTCCGTTGATTATTATGGCCACGGGGATGATCACACAGTAGCCCAGCACCAGAAGTATGGGCGCCAAGGTGATGGAACCGTATCCTAAGGTGACGTAACCGATCACGATGACGAACAAACCTATGGCGAACAGGATGTAGTTCTTGCTGGAGAAAGGTAAAATCGATTTCTCCTTAGGTTTATAAGTCTTGCCTGCTGGTTTAACCTGGGGTTTTACTTTGCGTTTGCCTTTTTCAGCCATTTTATCCTCTCTTCAACGAAGGTAAATTTAATAAACAATTTCAATAAGTCAAGCGAAAACGCCGGTCGAAAAGCCCTTGTTTTGAGGGCCCACAGCGCAGGCCAAAGCCTGCGGCTGCCGGTTTCTACTCAAGGACGCGGGTCGAATAAGGGTTCTGCTCAATAAGCATTCTTGGGCGAGAACCAATCCTTCAGGGTCAGTAATAGTATCTTGATGTCAAAGGCCAGCGACCAGTTCTCCACATAGAATAGATCGTACTTTGTCCTCTCCTCTATAGACGTGTTTCCCCTCAACCCGTTCACCTGCGCCCAGCCGGTTATCCCGGATTTGACCTTGTGACGCAGAAAGTATCGGGGTATCCCCTCCTTAAACTTATCGACAAAAAACTTCCTTTCTGGACGAGGTCCCACCAGGCTCATGTCTCCCTTCAAGACGTTGAAGAGCTGGGGAAGCTCGTCGAAGTTGTTCTTTCGCAGAAACGCTCCTACTTTGGTTCTGCGCGGGTCGTCCTCCTTAGCGAACACCGGCCCGGTCTGCTTCTCAGCATCTTCCATCATGGACCTGAACTTATACTGGAAGAACTTCCTCCCATCCCTTCCTAATCTCTCCTGTTTGAAAAACACCGGCCCTTTGGAATCGAGCTTTATCCATATACCCAGCAAAGCAAAGGCAGGTGAAAGCAGCGCTAATCCGGCGGAAGAAAGGGTTACGTCCAGAGACCTCTTCAGCACCCTATTCCATCCTTCCAGCGGCGTGCGCCCCAGGCTGATCAACGGGATTCCGTCAAGGGAGACCACCTTCGCTCGTGCGGCCATGATCTCAACCATGTCCGGCACTATCTGAAACTCCACCTTCAGATCCTCACACCCCAGGATGATCTCCATGATCTTGTTATGATAAGACAGGGGCAACGCCAGGATAACCAGCTCCACGTTCTCCTCTCCAATTATCCGGAAGAGATCGTCCACGGTTCCCACGACGGGTGTTTCCGTAGAGTGTCCGGTATCTGCATTAGTCCCATGTTCCCTCGCTTCAATAAGCCCGATAAGCTGATAGCCAAGCTGAGGATTCTCCTTCCACCTCCGGTAGAGTGAGAGTCCCATCTCTCCGGTTCCGACTATGACCGCATTCTTCACTCCATAACCGCGCTTCATGAAGCCCCGTTCCAGCCTGGCCATGATTCGCCTTTCTGCGTAAAGCAAAACTATGCCCAGAATCCAGGATGCTATCAGAGTAGCACGGGAATAGGAGGTGCCCCGATAGAAAAAAGTGAACGCCAGCACTACCAGAAATCCCAGGGTGGCGCTCTTGGTCAGAAGATAGAACTCGTCGAAGGCGCCCCGGGGCCGGGCGCTCTTGTAGAGGCCATAGGCGTTGAAGGCCGCCACCCACACCAGCGCCACAAAGATCGACCCGTAAAAATAAAATGACAGCGGGGGAATTCCCTTGGTGACCGGAAGGATTTCCGTAAAAGGTGAGTAAAACCTCACCCAGTAGGCTAAGAAGAACGCACAGAAGATGATCAGAACGTCTGCCAGGAAAAGGAGAAACGAGAATATGTGCTTGAAACCCTCTTTTCTCATCTCACACTCTCTTGATGCTCGGCAACCTTTGTCTCGATGAGCTCTCTTATTCTCTCCCTGAACACCTCTTTGTCAAACCGGAGCGTATGCTCTCTTATTTGTTCCGGATCGAACCGAGCCGATTCAAAACCCCGTACCGCCTGGATCAGGGCTTCCACGGTCTGGGGAGAGAAGAATAATCCGGTGTGCGAAGAAGTGACGTCTTGATCGGGATAGGCTCCTTCCACCGACTCGGTCGCTCCTCCTTTTCCGAAAGCTATCACCGGCTTACCGCAAGCCTGGGCCTCTACCGGGACGATGCCGAAGTCCTCCTCTCCCGGAAAGATCAAAGCCCTGCATTGCTGATAATATCCGATCAACTCCGGGCCGCTTTGCCAATCTATAAACTTAATGTTTTTCTTAGCCATTTTCATCAACTTTTTCTTCTCCGCTCCTTCGCCCACGATAAGGAGCGGCAAATTCAGTTCATTGAAAGCCAGAACAGCCAAGTCAATCCTTTTATAGGGGACCAGGGCGGAGACCACCAGGAAATACTCCCCTTGGTTCTTGCTCATCCCGAAATACCCGGTATCCACCGGAGGATAGATGACCTCTGCATCGCGGCGATAATGCTTCTTGATTCGTCTCCTTACATTTTGCGAATTGGCCACGAAATGATCCACACGGTCAGAGGATCTCTCATCCCAGGTCCTCAGATAATTCATAAAGAAGGGGACGGTCCAGCGGACGACAGGGTTAAGGCTGTTCTTGGAGAAATAGGTATAATACATCTCCCAGGCGTATCTCATCGGAGTATGGCAGTAGCAGATATGGCACGTCTCCGGAGAGGTGACCACGCCCTTGGCAACGCAATGGCTGGAGGAGATGACCAGATCAAAGCCGGTTAGGTCAAACTGCTCGATGGCAGTGGGAAAAAGGGGAAGATATTTTCGATAATGATCCATAGCGAAAGGGAGACTCTGAACGAACGATGTCGTTATTCTCATCCGGGAGATGGTCTCCGAAACCGATCCCTTCTTGTGCAGGAGAGTATGCAGGGTGGCATCCGGAAAAAGCTCACACAGAATCTCCAGACACTTCTCCCCCCCTCTCATCCCGGTCAGCCAATCATGAACTAAAGCGACTCTCATCATCCACTCGCCTTTCGAGGACGCCGAGTCGATTCACACATCGGACGACACCGTCCAGTGCGTGGATGCACGGTCTAGCAATCTATGCATCCCTTATGCCAAACAACTTACGAACTAGGCGGTCGACATCGTTCTCCAAACGTGCAATCCCAGCAGAGTTATCCTCTTTCTTCAGATCGTGAAGGTTTTTCGACAGTGCAGCGAGTTCCTGATGGAGTCTGTTCTTGGGGCGAAAAGCCCGAATACCAACGTGGTTCATCACGGAGGGTGTGCCAAACCCCCTACCGGCGGAGGAATAGGACTTGATGAACTCCCGAACTGGCGTGGAGTTGACGACGGCGCAGAGATAGTGAGCCTCGTCCTCCTCATCAACAGCGAAAAAGGAAGTTGTGCCAATTGGAATCATCGTCTTATAGCCGTATTCTGTCTTGTGATGGGAAACGACAGCAGCAACGAGATCGCTGGCCATCCGTTTCCACACCACTTTATAGCGAGCCACAGTATAAGGCCCGTAGCCCAGCATCGCGTAGAAGGCTGTTCGTTCAGCCAACATCTTTGCCGCGCGAGAACCTCGTGCTTCGAAGTCCGCTCGAAAGGTCGTAAGATAGCTGTAAGTTCTCGGCCACCTCTTTTTCATTTCGGTTTCTGAGTGTGGCTGTTTCCTGTGAGGATTGACAGGGAACAAGACAAATACGGTGGGCCTAATCTCCCATCGCTCTATATCACGCCCCCGGATTCCGGGATAGATCAAATCTTGCTCGACTCTCAATTCCACCTGTTGGATCTTCCTTTTTCCAAGGCCTGCGAGATTGCGAATCACCAGATCTCCACTCGACAGAAGTTGAACTACATCAACGAGATGCACACCGTATGGATCCGTTTCAGTGCCCCTCCACGCCTGATAGGGGTTTTTTCCCTCAATAGCCATAAGACCTTTCTGGCTTTGAGAGATGGTCTGCCATGACCCAACGGCTGAACCCATGGGATGCGCAAGAAGCTTCTTCCTTTGGAGAAGCGCTAGCGCATCCTTCAGAACCGCGTCCGTGGGAACCCTTCCTACGTTCTTCTTACGGGTCCACAAGTTGTACGGGATGGGATAAGTCGAGACTTGGCCCTTACGCAGGATGATAGCGGCAGTCTTATTTGCTGCACCTTCAAACGGCTTCACCGTTACCAAATCATGTGCTGAGAGAACACGGAATGGTTCCTTTTCCCTTAAACGGAAACGTCTGAACCCTTCTCCCGCTCCCTTCGATTTGAAGACTTCCTGGGTAATGAGGAAGCCCAGTTTCGCTCCGTTTTTCAGATAATAATCAGTTGCCGCATAGGTAAAGAGCATCGAGAAGTCTTTTTCACCCACACCCAGATTCCTTGATGCAAAATCCTTCGTTTGATACAGACCATACTGTTTCAAAAGTGGCGTAGTTGCTTCTCGATAATCCCTAGAGAGATAGCCCCACCGAATCCAAGGTGGATTGCCAACCACAAAATCGAACTTCCCGGCGATCATTGGGGCAAAGGCATTCTTGAGAAAACGCGCCCAAATACCGTTCTTGCTCTCTTTTTCAAGTTGCAGTATTTCACTGTAAAAGTTCTTCACCACGTGTTGGTGGGGAGGAAACACCAGGCCTTTCTTCTTCAGAGCCACTATAGCCTCAGAAGCGGAGTATCTTTCTTTTGCCATCTGTTCCACAAGTGGCGCAGCTTTCCGCATCAGAAACCCCTCATCCTTAACCCAAATGTAGGGGACGTGAAATACCCTAACAGAGGTCTGAATTCCGATGTGCTCACCGCCAGCGAAGTTGAGTTCGAATTTCCCTGTTTCTTCCGGCCACAGAACAGAATCCGCCAGATAAACCGGGATTTCAAAGTCAGTCAGTTCATTAACCAAGTCCCCAAGCGCAAACAGATAGTTGGTGCGGGCCGCGATCACGGCTAAAGGATTAAGGTCAAAACCCCATATGTTTCCCACTATTCTCTTGGCAGTCTCGAGCGCTCCCTCTCTGTGAGTGAATCCATACTCTTTCGCTCGCTGGATGGCAAGCACCAAGAAAGTTCCAGAACCGCAGGCCGGATCAAGCACCCGCTTGCGAGTGTTGCCATCGAACCGGACCTCATTTAGTACGAGTTCTGCGAGCCAATCCGGTGTATAGTACTCTCCCAGTTTATGGCGCACCTCTGGGGTCACAAGATATTGATATAGTTTTTTCAGAAGATCCCGGTTGGATTTAGTGTTTAACGCCGTAGTGGCTGGCTCAAAATCAGAGAGTGCCCTGGCCACCTCCCTGACAGCTTCCTCGACCCGGGGTGAAAAAGCATCAACGTACCACCGGAAGAAGTCTCCTTCAAGGAAATTGTCTATCCCGCGGTTAGCATAAATACCCCCATCCTCGATGAACCTGAGCCTAGAAAGCAAAGTCTTTCTGTCTGAATGAACCAGATCATCAGAAAAAGAGGATCTAAACGAGGTCTCCGCAATTGTAAGAAGCTCCGCCGCAATCAACTTCATTAGAAAAACAAAATAGGTATGAACCGAAAACAAAAGTTTCTGGAAATCAGTCTCTTTGCCCACTTCGTACAACTCTGAAAGCTTCTTTACTTCCTCCGCTTGCTGTATATTGAATTGCTCTCCATACACAATCCCAAAAAGGCGACGCCATTCATTAAAGAATGTTCTTGCTCGTCCCTTGCTGTCCCAGTTTTCCAGAGCATCTGCCAGGGCCGAAACCACCAGGGGCGCAAGTTTGCTGTCGGGTCCAAAGACTTCGGCTAGATTCTCTGCTGTAAGTAGACGGCGCGAAAGAGCTCGTATGTATGTCAGAAATGTGCGTGCACTTTGCGGGGTGAAGGAATAAGGGCCAATTAGCTTGAAATGTCTCTTGTCAAGCCTGATTTTCGGCTTGGCTTTCTCTCCTTGATACTGCACAAAAAAGATTTGTTCGCCATCAAAGCCAACCCCTACGAGCTTTGGGTCAAGTAGGAATAGTGTTTCTTTTCTCTCCCTTGCTTCTCCCCGAATATACTCAATCAGCTGGTTGTAAGCATGCTCAATCCGCTTGGGCGAGCGAAAGGTCTGGGGGCGCTCATACTCGATGATTACCTGTCCATGTAATGCATCGGCGCGACCACTTCTGTAAATGGACTTCTCGTACTTGGCGTGTGATTCAACTCCGATAGCCGCGCACAAAGGCTCCAGTATTTTTTCGAAGCCTATTCGCAGGTCCTCCTCGGTGTTTGCCGAGCGCATCAGCTCCTTCGTAGACGCAACAAGCTTATCAGCAACCCGGATAAGGGGTTCCTTGGATTCCAGATTCAGATCGCGGCCTTTACGTGCTCTTGGCATGGTAGGACTCTCATATCGTATAATGCCCTTGTTTCACTCTTGATACATTGTTCATTGTTGAGATCATACCTTCTTGAACCTTGGTCTAATGTTATCCTGTTTCTTTCCTAAAATCAAGCTCTTTTTTGTATCCCTCTATGACCCTGACCCTTGGGAAAAACGGAAAGATAGGTTTTCCATGGTCGCCCGCTCTATCGGGCTTGTCTTCCGCTTGATAAATCAAGCGACTACGCAGGGCAAAAAGCGACCCCCGGCCTTTCAGGAAGCCGGGGGCGTTGAGCAACAACAATATTCGCGTTTCGGTTCAACTTAGCAAGGCGGCGGGTCTCCACCTTTATACAGGTAATTGATCAGGTAAACCACGTCACCTAAGTCCACCTCACCATCGCAGCTGGCGTCGCCAGCCTCCCAGGGGGCGGGTGGGACGTCACCTTTGTAGAGATAGTTGACCAGAAACACCACGTCCCCTACATCTATAATCTCATCTCCGTTGGCATCACCATGCATGACTTCGGAAGCTGTTCTGCCTATCCCGAACCAATTCATGATCCGCCGCATGAGGGTGTAACGATTGTTGGGATAGGTCCCGGACTCGGGAACCGCCTCAATGGCAAACGTGAAGAAGGCCACCTTATAAACAGACGGTCCGGACGCAGGATAACGGAGGGCACAGTAGTTGACCGGTCCGGCTCCTTCACCGGCATACTCGTCTATCTGTACCCCGGGTCTGGGCGGGGCAGATTCCTTACTGGTCTCATAGAATATCCCCGCGGCTTCCGCTCCCGGAAATATGTGATCCGAGAAGTTGTAGAAAGGATAGCTCAGGCCGAACGACATGCCGTCGGAGATGGTATCGTCGCTCACCCCGGAGACGGAAGTGACGCCCTCGTCGTCGTTGTGCCCTGCCACATGCAGATAGTCGGTAATGAAAACATCGGGATTGTGATCGAGCAGCAGGTCCTGGCTGGACAAGAGCAGACTTCCTCCGTTGTCTAAGTAAGTCATGAGCCGGGCTTCGTCTGTGGCATCCAGCGTCGCCGGATCGGATAAGCTCCCATAGTCGTCACCGGTGCTCCACACCACCGACTGGTACTGCTCGAAGATGGTGTCCGGGGGGCAGCCGTCGGTTTCATGAGTCCACACGTCGTATAGCACTCCCACTGAATCCAGGGCAACCATTATGTAGCTTTCGTGGGAATCGCCTCCGTCGTCATCCACGAACAAAATCGGCCTCTGGCCGATCCGGATCTCGAAAATCTCCTCGGTATAGTAGCCGCCGCAGCCGCTGATCTGCAAGGTCATACTCACCTTGTACCCGTCAGGGCACTCCTCGTCTGCGGTGAATCGATAAGCAGACAGGGAAGTTCCCGTTCCGCCGGAGGACATATCCGGATAGGTTGCGCTCGACACGTCGATGGTTACGTAAGGATCGACGCATACTAAGTCGGCCGCGACCTGTATCACGCCGGCGCTGCCGTCGTTCTGCAAGGTTATGGTGAGGTCAACCGACTCACCCGGATCAGGCTTGCCGTTGTCATTTCCTCCCAGATCTTCCGTTATCTTGCTCTTGTAAACCAGTATCGGGGCATGAGCCACCACGGTTATATCGTCGTAGGACCAGCTCCCGTTGGTAGCCTGGATATCGAGCTGGAAGGTGACCATCTCCATGTCCGGCACGTTGGGATCCACAGAGAATACAAAGGCGTTCACACAAGTTGCCGTGCCTCCCGCAGGAACCTCGCCCCAGAAGGCAGAATCGTTCACCATGGTGATGTAGGGGCTGGTGGTGGAGATGATGCCATAGGTGCTGTGAGCAGCCGAATCACCAAAGTTCTTGAGCTCCACCAGGAACTCCACCGTCTCTGCGAAGTCTACTTCGCCATCGCCGTCTCCAAGACTCTCGCCCAGGCTGTCGTCGTCCACACTCTGGCTTTCGAAGACCAGATAGGCATCTCCGGCCGGGATGACGCTTATGTAACTCTCGAAAGGAAGCTGGTTGTGGGCGGTTACGGTCAACTCCATGTTACCCAGAGAGGCGGGCGAGACATAGAGGGTTATGTTACCGCTGGCATCGGTGTATCCGGTTTCGAAAACCTCCGCTCCTTTTCTCAGACACACCAGGGCGCCATACAACGGACCTTTGTCCTGGGTTGCCACATTGATCTCCACGGCATGAGAGGGCAACATGGGAATCGTCCCTGGGAAGGTGACCACCAGATCCTCGGCAATATATGTCCAGATGTCGACCGAGGGATCGCCATTAACATTGTACATATCGAAATAGTATCTTACGCTGGAGGTGTTCCCGTAGTGCTGGTACAGATGCCACAGTGCCTTATCGGTCATTGCCGCGACGGTATAACAGGTTTCGGCGAAAGCGGCATCCCACATCCTTCTCTCCAGGATGTCGTCTTCGTCCCAGTAGGAGGAATTGGAGGCGCCCCAGAAAGCTATGCCACCTTTATTGGCGACCTTTACCCATGTCTCACCGTAGCACTCGGTCATGTCGAACGGGTTGGTCGAACAGGCGTGGGAGAGAACCAGCGGGTATTCATCTGCGTTGTTCAGATTGCGGACGTCTGTCTGGTCGTATGATCCGGTTTGCCAGCCCGACGAAGCGCCGTGCCCGGAATAGCAGACTATGGCTTTCCCGGCATTTATACTGTTGGTGACTGCAGTTGAGGTCACACCACCCAACCTCTCCCACAGACTGTCCACGAAAATTCCCATGGGTATGAGATAGTTCACAATGGCCCAGCCGTGAGTGGCTTCGACAAGTGAGGCGTGATCGGATGAGGCGATAAATAACTCATGCCTCATCCATTCCAGATCGGGCGAGGTTGGATTTTCATAGTAGAGAAGTTTGGTCACCATGTCGGTGGCTTCGGTGGTGTTGCGCACCGGGAATCTGGCACGAAGAATATCCGCGAAAATGTCCCCGTCCATCTGCACATAGTAAAGATCGGTTGCGGTGCCGCTGTTGGTCCCCGTGTAGGTGGGAATCCATCCCACGTCGCCGAAGAAGAGAACGTAGGTGGGAGGAATCGGCCAGTTGTCGTAGGCGTCCTGAATGTAGTTCTTTATGGTGGTGGTGGACGTGCCGTCCCCGATCACGTTCAACGTGACGTGGAACCCCTTCTTCCTCTTCCATTCTGCCAGAGGAGCTGCCTGAGATTGATAGTCCTCGTGCACGATAATGAGATACCCGATGGGTAAAGTGGGCGCACCCTTGGTCAGATCCTGATATGCCGAATAGTTGATGAGCATCTCCCGACAGATTTCCTCGAAGGGCGGCGAAGCATACCGATAGAGCATGCCCTGAGTCCTGGCCATATCCGAACCGGTCAGATTGACCCGCACTTGCACCTGGGAGTAAAGCCTCACCGTGCCCGAAACGGGGTTGTAGCTGACCGGAGAGATCTCCACGGTCACAAACCTGTGCCCGCGGATGATACCAACGTCTCCCACTTTTGCCAACTCCTGCTGATAGAAGGCATTGGCTTGATAGACGTCCTCATGGATCACGAACTCGGCCGCCTCGGCGGCGCCCTCGATCTTGGGGATGGGTGGCTGGACCGGAATAATCCGATTTGCAATACCCAGCTCCTGCAGGGATTTCTTCACGTACTTAGACCAGATCACCTCCACGCTAACTTCAGCTCCGTAGGGTATCTGAACCATCTTTCTGATCACGGGTAGATTCGGCTCGCCAACGACATTGGTCACGCCGCAGTCCGGTATGCTGATCCGGTTAAAAATCCCTCCCTTGGTGCTGACCTCTTCAGACCAGATGCCGGAGATTTGAAGGTCAAGGACCACCTGTTGAAAATCTGACTCAAGAACGCTGATTTGCGGGATTTTATCCATCCCGGGAGTGAGCTCTATCCACTCCTGGTTAGAGTCAGCCCACAAAGGCGCGGCCCCAAAACAGAACCAGCCCAGAAGCAATAGCACAAGCCCCATGAGCTTAAGCTGGCTCAAACCTTTAGGGTTTAGCATGTTGAACCTCCCTTGAGGTTAGGAGTTAGAGTAATTGATGTCATGGCAAAACTGAGTTTTCAAGTCGCAGCCGAATAAACAAAACCTTCCTTCACTTCGTATTTCGCTCCAAGCTAAAAGATAACACAGAATCGTGTTTTGTCAATTCTTTTCTCTCCCTTCCGGAGAACTTTCTGTCCTACGCTAACTCGTTGATCCACTTACCATCCAAAAGGATCGGCGGGTCAGCGGCACAGGCCAGTAAACCGGAAATAAATCGTTGACACAAATCCTTTTTTCATATATCATTATTTCGAACCTACAGACCAAAGAAAGAAGATGGTCAGATATGCGAAAAGCTCACCTCTTGTTGATTCCAGTGATACTCGTGTTCTTGATTCTCCTCTCCTGCCGGGACTCCAAGAATGAGGAAGCCGAGATGACCCGCCAAGAATCTCCAGAGGACCTCTACGCCGAAGCCAGAATGGCGATGGTCAAGACCCAGATTGAGCCGAGAGGAGTCAAAGACAAACTGGTCCTGGATGCCATGCGAACGGTGGCGCGCCACCGGTTTGTGCCGCCCAGCCTGGTCGAACGGGCATACAGCGACGGTCCTCTGCCCATTGGAGAGAACCAAACCATCTCCCAACCCTACATCGTCGCCTTGATGACCGAGCTTCTGGGTCTCAAGGGCGGAGAGAAGGTCTTAGAGATAGGCACAGGCTCAGGCTATCAGGCGGCAATCTTGGCGGAGATTGTCGAGCACGTATACACCATCGAGATCATCTGCTCTCTGGCAGAGACAGCAGAGAAGAGATTGAAGGAGATGGGATACGAGAACATCACCGTCGAGTGTGCGGATGGCTACCAGGGATGGGAAGAGCATGCGCCTTTCGACGGCGTTATCGTGACCGCGGCGCCCGATCATATCCCGCAGCCTTTGGTGGATCAGCTTAAGGTTGGTGCGAGATTGGTCATACCGGTGGGTGACGTTTTCCAGGAGTTGATGGTCATAACCAAGACCGAGACCGGAATCACGAAGATGAACGCCATCCCGGTCCGCTTCGTGCCCATGACCGGCGAGGCGGAAAGACGTTAGCACTATTGCTGTTCTGTCGGGTCCTACGCAGCCTCTGCCGGTGCAACCTGACAGCCCCCAGGCGTTAAGCGGGCATCCTTCCGCGGAGGAAGACAATACGGATGAAAACACTTGAGGAGTTGAAGACTGAGTTATTTCAGAAACTGAAGCAGTCTCCGGCAATTGAAGCCTTCTTCAAAGATTCTCTGCAGAAAAGAGTGGAACGGGACGATACCTGGATTGAGAATCCCCTCGCTCTCTACATCCTTTTGCTGTTCTGTCAGGTCTTGCCCGCCATCGGCGGGTGTGACCTGACACAACCCAAAACCGTAGGAGCAATAGCATATGAGAAGCTCACAATGGCAGATCATCCTTGGTGCGGTCCTGGTCGCACTTACGGCTGTCGTTTACGTTATACACTATCTTATCTTCAGAGATGCGCACCACATCTTCATCTACCTGATAGGCGACATAGCTTTCGTTTTCTTCGAAGTGCTTCTGGTCACGCTCATAATCCATCGTCTGCTCACCGAGAGGGAGAAAAAAAGTCTATTGGAGAAGCTCAACATGGTCATCGGAATCTTCTTCAGCGAGGCGGGAACAGAGCTGCTGAACTTTTTCTCCAACTCTGATCCGGATTTGGATAATATCAGAGGGGAGCTTGTTGTCGGAAAGGGCTGGTCTGAGCGAGATTTCGGGAAGGTGAGTAAGAAGCTGCGAGACTACGATTATGGAGTGGAGATAGGGAGACTGGGCTTAGACGAGTTGAGACAATTCCTGGGATTGAAGCGCGATTTCTTGCTGCGTCTGTTGGAGAACCCCAATATTCTGGAACACGAATCCTTCACCGGACTGCTTCGTGCGGTGTTCCACTTAACCGAAGAGCTCGCCAATCGAAAGGACCTGAAAGGTCTGCCGGACAGCGACTATCAGCATCTGGCGGGTGATGTTAAAAGGGTTTACTCGCGGCTGGTTCACGAATGGTTGGATTACATGAAGCATCTGAAGAACAACTATCCCTATCTGTTCTCTCTGGCAATGAGAACGAATCCGTTCGACCAAGAGGCATCGCCCATAGTGAAGTGAGAAAGATTATTTCCCTCCGCGCGACGAGTCTTTGTATCTTAACGTTCTATCAGGTCTTGCGTAGCCTCGGCGGGCGTGACCTGACGGCCTCGAATGTGTCAGGTCACACTGATGGCAGGCCGCCAGCAAGGCCTGACACAACTAGTGAAGTGTGGTTGAGGATCTTTTTCGTCAAGCAGTCCTGTGGTTCGACTTTGCTCACCACCCTGAGCTTGTCGAAGGGCAGACATGCTTGACCTACTCTAACTATCTCACAGCAGAGCTGTGAGCCACCCGCCTGTGGGCCCGCCCGTCCGTTTGCTGAAGCACTTCTATTCTATCTCCGCTCATCTTTTCCCGATCCGCCAAAGGTTGACACAGCCCAGATGACCAAAGTCCAGGTCTGTCTGCCCAAAGGAACCCGCTTGGAAAAGGAATACCCTATCTCCCGGACCATGGTCCGGGTGGGTCTGCTTTCCGGCTCAAGGAGCTTCTTAAGAAACAACAGGCCGAAGAGCCTGCCTGCTCCGGAAAGGGCAAAAAGTATGTGAAAATTCACGAAATGCTGGCCATTGAAAACGAAACTCAACCCGCTCAGATTGTGGGCGATGATACCTCCGAGGCCAGAGGCCGCAGACAGGGTCAATCCATTGACGGCTGCAATTGCAGCCAGATAATAGGCTCTTCCCTTTTGCGGAGACAGGGCCAAAACCACGTTGAAGGCGGCCAGGTTGAATCCCGACCAGAAAATCCCTCCCATGGCCGCATCGATCCACAAGGGGAAGATGTTCTCGGGAGTAACGTAAAGCCAGATAAAGGGTATGAGAAAGATAAAGGAGACGTTGAAGATCAGGACCGGCTTGTTTCCGTATTTATCGATAGCTTTTCCCCAGAAGGGCTGCGCAAACAGACTTATCACCCCGGCGCCGATGGAGAAAAGTGAGATCAGGCGGAAATCCAAATGCAGATTCTTGAGCATGTGTGGCACCCAGAAAGGCGTGGATATTCCGGTCACGAAAGACCAGTAGATGAAAAAATAGATCAGCATTCTAAAATTCTTGTCCGAGAAGGGAACTCTGAGTGTGGAAGCTAAGCTGACCTGTGTATCAGAGTCCATCCTCGGTTCGGGTTGCCGCGTCAGAAGCAGTGCTGCGATCCAGGCGGACGAAACCGCCAGCAGGAATATCAGGGAAAACCCAAAGCCGGTCGGGTTTTCCTTGAGCAGTCCGGAGATGAAACCCGGGACATGACCACCTATCCCCGCGCCTCCGGCTTTGAAATAGTCAATCAGGTTAGCCCCCCCGAAATTGGCTGCCATGGTGATGAAGCCCAGGATTGTATTTCTCAGACCGAAATATTTTCCCCTTTTCCGTGCAGGCACCAAATCAGACATCCAGGAGAGCCATGCCACCCCAACCAGATTGGCGATTGCGGAGGATAGACAGAGAAGCAAAAGAAAAATCCCGATCTTGACCCATTGATTTTCCGGAAAAAAGGGCAGGAAGACGAATACCAAGAAAAGCGAGCGAGAGAAGAGTGAACCCAACAGGCTGATCTTCTTCCTCTGTTTGAACCTCTCCACCGCGAAAGCCCCAACGATTTGAAAGACTTGCGCCAGGAAAGGGAGAGCCGCCACCAGTCCCAGTTGAAAATCGTTCGCCCCCAGGAGAAGAGCATAGCCGGCCAGGAAAGGACCGGTGGTCAGAGCCAGGTGAATGGCTGCAAAAGACCCCTCGAAGATTGAAATCCTGAGTCCCTTCCGTATTTCCCTCTTGCCCAACCCCGGGTGCCTGCTCATTTGTCTCTCCCTCTGCATGCTGTGACTCTATACGACATTTGAGCATAGAGATATCATCCGAAAAAGGTTAAATCAAGCGGATTCTTCTTGTTCTGTTAGTTTTTGCCCCCTGGCGGGAGTGACCTGACAGCCTCCAGTGTGTCGGGTGACACTGACGGCGGGCCGCCGGCAAGGCCCGAGGTAACCCAACCCTCGCCACTGCCAACCGTCCCATCGCCTGAAGAAAGTGAAAGCTTTCACAAATAGAACTTGACTGCAAGATGTTTTCATGTAATTTTAGCTGAGATTGCAGGCCATGGAGGTCAGTCATGCTGAAGGCAATTCTTCTCTATCTTTCCAGGCAAAAGGCCATCCAGAGTTTTATGACAAAGTTCGGCGTGACCCGGAGAGTGGTGGATAGATTCGTATCCGGGGAGGAGCTGGAGGATGGCTTGAATGCAGTAAAGAAGCTAAACTCCGAAGGCGCAATTGCCACCTTAGACCACCTGGGTGAGGAGGTATCGGAAGCAGGCGAGGCGATAGCGGCGACCGAGGTCTATCTGGATGCGCTCGATCGCATCAACGAGAGAGGGGTGGATACCAACGTCTCGGCCAAGCCGACCCAGCTTGGCCTGAAAGTCGATAAGGGGCTTTGCGAAGAGAACTTCACCAAGATGATCGAGAGGGCAGCCAAGTATAACAACTTCGTCCGGATGGATATGGAAGGCTCCGATTGCACCGAGGATACCCTTGAAGTCTTCTACCGTCTCAGGAAAAAGTACGACAACGTCGGCATTGTGATTCAGAGTTTGCTTCATCGAAGTGAAGAGGATGTCGACGAGATTCTCAAATTAGACGGTAGAATCAGGCTCTGTAAGGGCGCCTATAAGGAGCCAAAGGAGATCGCCTTCCCCAAGAGACCGGAGGTGGATGAGAATTTCGTGAAGCTGATGGAAAAAATGCTCAAAAGCGGGATCTATCACGGAATGGCCACTCACGATGAGAGGCTGATCGAGAAAACCAAGCAATTCGCCCAAAAGAACAACATCCCCAAAGATAACTTTGAATTCCAGCTCCTTTACGGAATCCGCACCGAGCTAGCACGCCAGTTGATCAGGGACGGTTACAAGGTGCGCATCTACATCCCCTTCGGCCAGCAGTGGTATCCCTATTTCATGCGGCGCTTAGCCGAAAGGCCCGCCAACCTGTTCTTCTTCATAAAGAATTTCTTCCGCGCGTAGCACAGGCTGCAATTCCCGGTCAAATCCGCGCGCGTGTTGTGTCAGGACCTCACTCCTGACATCTTCCAAGGTGTCCAGAGTGGAACTCCTGACGCGACTAATAAACCTACACATCAGCCTCGTCAGTCAACTTAGTGCTCCCGGCAAAACACTCAGGCCAGGGTGTGCAAAGAGATAGGCGAAGTATGCAAAGGAGGTGGCTCAGAAAGTCAACACCGCACACCCCCTAGCTGACCAACCTCTTTTGGCGCACCGGGTTAGGATGAAGAAAGCTTGGTGGCACGAGCTTTGCAGTGTTGTCAGCGCCGGAGAAAGGAGAATGCCATGAAACTGAGACTGAGATATGGGCAGAAAGGATACACTCTGATCGAGCTATTTGTTGTGGTCGTGATAATAGGAGTCATAGCCGCTCTCGCCATCCCCCGCTTCATGCAGTCAACGGCGAAGACCAAACAGGGCGAGGCCCAGCTGATCTTGAAGCAGGTCTACGAGATGCAAAGGGCTTACCGTCAGGAAAAGGACAGCTACTATCCGAGCAACGGAAGCACCATCGTTGTGCAGCCGGGTGGAACTTTCGGCCCCCTGGGTGTGGAGTTGATGCCTTCGGCTCGGTACAGCTACTCACTGACGGCGAACCGCACCAGCTTTGTGGCCACTGCCGGATCCAGGGATGCCAACGGCTTGGATGACGACGCAACCTTAGACGTGTGGACCATAGACCAGACCGGAACGCTCACCTGTGTCACTGATGACGCCACACATTAGGCAAATGAATCTAACAACCCGGTGGCGCGCCGCCTCTGAATAGATAGCTGAGCAGAAAAACAATATCCCCCAGGTCAACCACTCCGTCGCAGTTTGCATCTCCGGCCGCTAATGGCTGGGGGGCAGGCCCGTTCCTATATAAGTAGTTCACCAGATATACCACGTCCCCGACATCGACGATCAGGTCTCCACTTGCATCCCCGCGCATGAACTGGACGTACTTGATGGTGGCATAATCATAGTTCCCGGTTCCGGTGCCATCGCTTGATCCGGTCACGTAGACGTTGCCGGAATCATCCACGACTATGGCTTCGGCGCCGTCGCCTGAGTTGGCCGGGCCGTCGTATCTCTGTACCCAGTCGGTTTCTCCCCCGGGATCATATCTTATTGTGAGATAGTCCGCCCCACTCTCTCCGGTGACGTAGACGTTGCCCGAGCCATCCACGGCAATGGCGTAGGGATAGTCGACTAAGTCTCCCGGTCCGTTGTATCTTCCAACCCAGAGTGTGTCTCCGTCTGGATTATATTTTACGGTGGCATAATCACCGTAGGTTCCGACCTCCTCACTTTCTCCAGTCACGTAAACATTCCCAAGGCCATCCACGGCGATGGCATAGGCAGCATCCCAGCCGCTTGCTGCGCCGTCGTATATTCTGACCCAGGCGGTGTCTCCGTTGGGAAGGTACTTTATAGTAGCATAATCCCAGTCGGTGGCAGCGCTTAACGTCCAGCCGGTTACATAGACGTTGCCGTAGTCATCGATGGCCATGGCCGAGGCCCTGTCGTAGTCGTTGCCAGGCCCGTTATACCTTCTTACCCAGGCGGTGTCCCCGTTGGAATGATATTTGATGGTGACGTAATCGTAGTCTGTGCCGATGCCTTTGCTTTGCCCGAAAACATACACGCTGCCGTCACCGTCTGCGGCTACGGCATAAGCTCTGTCATCATCGTTGCCGGTCCCGTTGTACCTTCTCAGCCAGGCAGTAGCTCCGTCGGGATAGTACTTCACGGTTAGGTAGTCGTAGCCTGTCGTACCGCCGGAACTGAATCCCGTCACGTAGACATTGCCAAACCCGTCCACGGCAATGGCCCGGGCCTCGTCCGTGGAGTCTGCCGGTCCGTTACATCTTCGTACCCAGGCGGTGTCGCCTTCGGAATCGTATTTTATGGTGGCAAAGTCGAGATATGTGCCGCTGCCCAGACTTCTTCCTGTCACATAGACGTTGCCCGGATCATCCGCGGTTATGGCATAGGCCCTGTCGCCGCCGTTTCCCGGGCCATTGTATCTTTCACTCCATGCTACGTTTCCGTTGGGATAGTACCTTACGGTGGCATAATCCTCGCCTGTCACCGGGTCGAGGCTGAATCCGGTGACACAGGCATTCTGGGAGCCGTCCAGTGCTATGGCATAAGCGATTTCCCAGCCGTACCCGGGACCACAGTAAGTTCTTACCCAGGCAGTATCAGCAGTCGTCTCAGCCAAAGCCGGTGAAGCCCACAAGACCAAAAGGATGATCCAGACAACTGCTACGAACAAAGAGCGTTTCATGATCGACACCTCCTGTATAGGAGTGCAGAAACCAATGCTGAGCCGTTTCCGGCTGCTTCTCTATGCAGTTAACCCTATATTAATATAATATACGCGTTCTTCACCCCTTGTCAACCCATATTCAGTTGACTACAGAAGTGCGATTCCTTATCCGCTTAAAGGGGAAGATCGTTTCCGCCGCAAACAACGCAGCTCTTCTACGCTTGTGCTCAAGGGCCTGTCAGAGATAGAGTGCACGTCGATCGGGAGTAACGGTTCATCATCGAGGAATTCAGCCTGAAGGCTCCCCGGCGCGAATCCGCTTCACGGAGAGACCCCCCGCACCTGAAGCAGGGAATCCACCAAGCGTAGCTTCTGGTGAGCGTCGGTCAGGGAGGGATCAAGCGTGAGAGTGGTTTCGAATTCTTCTCGAGCTTCTATCAACTTCATCTGCTTGGCGTAAGCTAAGCCCAGGTTGAAATGATAGACAGCATTTTGGGGATCCAGGCTTACTGCTTTCTTAAGCGAGGGCAAGCCTTGGGCCCCGCGCCCGGTGTGATCGTAGAGAAGCCCCAGGTTGGCATGGGCTTCGGCAAAATCCGGCTTCAACGAGATCGCCCGTTTAAGGTGAATCTCGGCTGAGCTTATCTCTCCTCTCTGCACGTATACCGTCCCTAAATTGAAATGTGCTTTGGCCTGCAGACCTTGTTTGTCCAACCGTTGGGGATCTCCTTTCGAGGCCAGAATCTCAAGATCGTAGGCTACGTCTCTTTCAGACGCCGGCGGATGGATGACGTTTTCGAACCGTTCCACCGCCGAATCGTACAGCCCTTCGGTTAAGTAGATCTCGCCTAAGAGCAGTTCGCCTTCGGGAAAGGGTCGAACCTCTGTTAGACCTTGAGCTACAGTCTGCTTTGCTTCGTGAATTTTTCCCTCTTTCCAATAACTCATAGCCAGATTCATGTATGCGTTTGCAGAATAGCCGCCCAGACGGATCGCCTTCTCTGCCATCTCCTCAGCCTTCTCATAGAGGCGTTGCTGCTGGTAAATCGCCGAGAGGTTGTTATATGCCTTGGCCTCGTCCGGATTGAGCTCCAACTCAGCTAAGAACTCCTTCTCCGCCTTACCCAAGTCTCCCCTCCTGAAAAACACCATGCCCCGGTTTAAGTGAGCCCGGTTATAACCAGGGTTCAATGCCAGCACGGAGTTGAACTCCGTCAGCGCCAGATCCAATTCACCCTCCTTCAGGTAAACATTCCCCAGGCTGAAATGTGCCTGGGAGAAATCGCCCACTCTCAGGTGATAAGCGTTCGAATTGGTCAGGAGCACAAAGGGGGCGAGTATCAGCAGGAACGTCCTGACAAGAGAGACTTCCTTTTCCCGAAGCCTTTCAAAAAACCATACCAGTGAAAAGCCTGAAAAAATGATCAAAAGGGGAATGACCGGCAACCTGAACCGGGCGGTGACAAAGAACATCACCACGCTAGCCATATAAGAGAAGGTGAACAGAATAGGCAGGAGAATTCTCTTCCTCCGATCAGCGATCTTACCGGAATGGACCTTTTTGGAACGCTTGAGCGCCAGCATGGATAGAATCATCCCCGCCAGGCCCAAGGGTCCTACGAGCCAAAACCCAAGCGGCAGGATGCGAATAAGGGAGGAATACCGGCTAAAGAAATATATGTTCTGGTTGTTACTGATCTCAAACCGGTTCCAGAAGAGATACAGTTTCTTCACCAGAAGCTTGAAGGCGCTGGACGGGTTTTCAAGATAGAAGTCAACCCCCTTCCGGTAATAAAAGTTGGAGATATCAGAGGGCTTAAGACTTTTGCCGCTCTCCCTTTCCGCCATCTGCTGAAAGTCCCGGTACTGCCAGTCCTCTTTGTAAAAGATGGCGCTCACCCCGTCGGCATTCTCGTTGTTCCCGATGTAGAAATTTATGCCGCCCTGGGAAGCGATCAGCACCGTATCTTCACCGGCAATCAGATTTCTTAGGGTGACCGGTGAAATTATCAGAATGCTTCCCAGGAGAAAGGAAGCCGAATAGGTCAGGACGGCTTTAAACCTTTTCTCTCTTCTGAATACTAAGAATATCCACAGCCAGACAAAGGGGACAAAGACAAGTATGTTGGGCCGGGTGATGGCGGAGAGTCCCAGGATTATCCCGCAGGCGAACCATCTGAAGAATTTGGGATTCTCTTTTGCTCGAAGCAGAAACAAGATGAGCAGAAGATCGAAGAGTATCAAGAATGAATCCAGAAGCAGTTCGCCTTCGAAATACATGAGCATTCCGTAGGTGGCGGCTATCAAGCCGGATACGATCGCCACTTTCCGGTTGAAGAGCTTCCTTGCCAGGAAATAGACTAAAACACACGAGAAGGACCCGACCAGGTGCTGGATGATACGAGGGATGATGTATGAGTGCTCGAATATCTTGTAGACAAGTGCCAGGAAGTAAGCGTAGAAAGGCGCCCTGAAGAACACCTTCGACCCGACCCAGTTCCCGCCGGCTATGTTCTGCGCCCATACATCGTGGTACAAGGGGTCCATAGTGGGGGAGAAGAAGTGTGGATTGGCTTTGATCTGGAGGAGGTATACGATTCTCAGAGCGAAGGCAAGAACGAAGATGACCAGGATCCACATCTTCTCCCGGTCCTCATCTCGAATTCTCCCGAACATGGAGAGAATATACCCCCCTGCGCGGGCTTTGTCAAATGGAAGCGGGCACCCTCTTATCCTCGCCGTCTCCATGTTGCAAAGACAAGTCGGGGGAAATAGGATGCCAAAAGGCGGCGAGACCTGAGAGTCCGAAGCCTACCGGCAAGGAACGGATAGCTGGTCATTTATTCAGGAGGAGGCTTTCTTCTCAGACGATACTCCCACACGGAATCTTCTCTAACGCGATACCAGCCTGAGAGGTCGTATTTCTGAAAAATATCTTCGCCCCTCCTCCGCGAACTTTCGGTAAAGATCAAGGTTCATCCGGTCGTACTTCGCTCGCCATAGGAAAGTGTAGGTACTATCTTTTTCAATCAGGAATAGAATCCATCTTCCGGAGGACGGGATTTCATTGGCTTCTCCAGGGCCGGGTTCCTCCGCCATCTGGCCCATGTAGAGAGAATCGCCATTTTCGTCAATAGCCTCAAATCGTGACTTCCAGGCCCGAGACGATTCTTTCTGGATGACTATTACAGACTCGGCAAGCGCTCCCTTCAACGCGCTGTCAACTCTCACAGTGCACGTACTGGCAAGAGTGGTATAATGGTTTACCCATCCGCTGTCACCGGGAACGTCCTTTCTTTCGACGACGTTTGTCGTGCAACCAAGGACTTCGCCGAAGATCACCACATCCGCCTTGAAGTATCTTCTTGCGTGCGATGCCGGAGTAATGTTTTCACTGGCATGCACTGCCGAACAAAACAAAAGGACGAAAGTGACAAAACCGCATATAGCAACCAGTGCACGCATTTTAGCTGGCCCCGAGGCATAAAACGATTCCGGCCGGTCAGGCGGCAAGGACGTTTTTACATCTCTGGTCTTCATCTCTCGCTCTCGCAAAGGAGGCTGCCGGGCTATGCAGTTCACCCCCTTCCCTATGTGGCCAAACTCTTTTGTTACTCACTCCCAAGCAATCCCGAATCCTGGAAAAGTCAAGAGTTTTTCCCGAAAAGAACTCGCGTTCTTGCTGTGCAGGCGATGTCGGTGTAAATCCGGCTGGAACCAGATTTGGCTCTAATCGTGAAAGGAAGGAGCTTTGTCTGTCACGGACCCCTCTTACCGGGCACTTCACGGTAAGGGGTAAGTTGTCCGTTGCCAACTATTAATGAAGTGAAAATACAGACGACCTGTTGCCGAATTGCTATCGCAGGTGCCTGTATCCATCCAGGGGCGCTTCCATCCAGAGATCGGTATTATCATCAGGTAAGGGTTGGAGGTTGTTCATTTCATACTTGTTCTGGTCAAGCTGGTACTTGTCATAAAAACCGTTCTCAAATTCATACACCTCTCCGGTATTCGGATCATACAGTCGTTCCTTGCCGAGGATGACATCACTTCTTTTCTCGGCGAGGACGTCGTCCACTCTATTCCGGTTTTCCCATCCTTGCATAATGATATCCGAAGTTTCGCTTAAGCTTTTTCCCGCCTTAAGAATCCCGGCATAGGTGTTTGCCTGCTGTGCTAAGCAATTGTTCACATAAGATTGACTTATGGTATAACTTCCCACTGACTTGACCAGTACATTTTCAATGTTCCGAAACTCCCTCTTGGGTGCAGTGATTCCGATTATGGAGAATCCGTATCCCAGCCCCCCTCCGGGTCCACCGGTAAAGGGCAGAACCGGAGCAACGGTAACCAAAAACAACCCTTCACCCACATTTCCGCCTCGGGTAAACAGGGCCCTTACCAGTTCGGTGCTGCCGCCGCTTACTGGGCTTGGCTGTTTGACCTTTGAAATAATCTGAACGTTTTCCAATCTGGGGCATTGAGGCATGAAGTTTTGGGCCACTTGACTCCGGGCGACAAGATGAAACTGGGCAAGAAAATTATCAGGGGTAAGCGGATTGACAACCGGCATATCAATCCAGGTGACAGGATAGCCGCCCATGTTCATGTACTGATGATCGATTTGCCTCTGTTGCTCGGATAGGTAAATCGGCCCAACCTCCCCAAAGTAAAAAGTCTGTCTCAGGGGTTCAGATGGATCACGAATCAAGAAAGCAAATCCGGCGCATTCCCCGGCGGTAATAACCTTCCACCCGCGTGGCTTATCAATTGAGAAAAAACCACCGTTGAAGCTTTCCAGCTTCAGACCAGTCCCTTGGCTTTCGCCTCCACCAGCGCAGAAGATTGCACCCAAAATAAGACCTCCGACCAGAATCGCCAGCAAAGACTGTCTTTTCATTTCTGCCTCCTCTTTAATGATTTAGAATGTTCCGGCTAACGATTTAGTAGTGTGTATATGAGGACGAACGAACTATCGGCTATCTTGCAAGACATGAAATATTATCGGCAGTTTTGCAGATTTTTTCACAAAGGGACAGAGTTCATTCGTTTCCAGAGTTCCTTGCTGAGAGTAGATACTTTTCAGCGATTCTCAGTTGGCGAAGTGGGGAATTCTTTTCCTGTGAAAAAACATTGCGTTTTGGGCACGTGGATGATATTACTTCAAGCTCAAAATGATTGCTCTATTCATCTTAGCCGTGCTTATAATGTTGATTGGAAAGGATTGGCTGGGGCTTTCTGGAGGTATTCGCGCTCCTGACGGCAGTCACCAGCCTACTGGGTTTTGTGGTCTTCCCGCGGGGTAGGCTTACTCCGGGCAGGCGTGGTCCGGGGTGGGGGGGCACCCACGGCCAACGTCGAACATTCCGGATGAATCCTGCAGGTTGTCTGGTCGGTTACGTTGATGAATCTGTAAGGATGCTGGTGGTTTGAAAAGTAGCTCTCGTCTCTAAGCAGATCATAGCTTGTGCCGAAGTAGTGGTTGCATATTATCCTGAACGTATTCACCGGGGTTATCTCGTCGTACAGGAGTTCGTGACCATCGTCCGGAAGATGGTATGCGTTCAGTATGGACATCCTTTCTTCGAGGTTGGTTCTCTTTGGATCGTCCCACTCCAGCATGGAACCCGGACCATGATCGGACTGCAGGATTATGACCGGGGGCTCGGGGGCAGCCGCCAAAATCCGGTCTATCGCCTCTTTCGTCTTCTTATTGATGAATACCAGTTGTCTAATGTAATTCCGCTTGTACTCGTCTCTGCCTGTATCTCTGGTATAATGGCTGCCGTCATGGTATGAGAATTCACCATCGCATCTGATTGGCTCCCCGTCCTCTCCGAACACAAAAGGGGGATGAGGGGCCATGATATGGGCAAAGACGAAGACCGGGGAATCCGTTTTGCTGACACGGGGAAGCTCATCGAAGACATATAACAGGCGATCCCGGTGCAGGTCATATTGTGATTTTAGCGGCAGCTTGGTCAGAAGCGGTCGAAGAGGCGTGCGGTTGATGAGCAGATTCTGAGATTCGGACAAGGCCTGAGAGGGAGACATGTAGATGTCCGCGCTCTTCATCTCCGTGAAAGAGTATCCGGAGGAGAAGGCCACAAACGTGTATCCGTGCTGTCTTAGAAAGCGGGCGATTCCGCTTTCCCGGATCAGGTTCCTCAGCAGTGAGGTGTTGCGGGAATCATCATGGATTCGGTTGATCAACTCCTGGATATACTGAAGGTTCAAAGACGAAGCCAGCGATAAGGCGGTCTGGCAGTAATTCGACTTGCTCTTATGAGCCACACAGAAACCCCTTCTCTTCAGGTAATCGAGAAACTCTCCGTTATCATAGCGATACAACTCCTCAAGGATGTCCGCCCTGGCATAGCCGTCCAGGATGATGTAGTATATGTCAGGAAACCTGTCAGGTTTGTCCCAATCAACCGAAGCCTCCATCGTATCCCCCGGCCATCCATGCTGGTGCCGCGCCAGCCCCGTTCTGAGCGCATGGCTGCCAATGCCTATAAGGGAAATGCAAAGCAGGAAAACCGCGGCCACATTAAGGGCCTTGGTTAGAACGCTGAAGTTCCTGGTTGATTTCGCCAGGAAGTATGCGCCCAAAAAGACAAGGAGGCTGCACACGAAGACAAGAAGCTCATCAGCTCCGATGATGGTCCCCCGGATGGAAAAGGCCAAATCTCCGACTGCATCACAAAGATGCCCGTAGGAGAAGAACAAGAGGACGGATAAAGAGACCAATAGTCCCGCCTTCTGTTTGCTCTTGAAGGCAAGACTCAGCAAGAACCAGAGCGAAGAAGCAGACAGAGCTGAAATCACTGCAGGAGCGACGAAATCAGTTATTGACGTCCTTTCTATATTGTGAGAATACAAAAACAGAATGGGGAATACCGCAAATAGGAAAGGGTGAACAACAACTGATTTCCTCATCGCTTATCTGACCTACCTCTTTTCCATTAGATACAGGGTTCTTTTGGTATCCCGGATGTTCGCGCAACTCTGAATTCTGAAATGCTCCCTGAAGCTGCGTTCAAAGGCCTGCTGGGTATAATCGGCAAAAATGTCCTCTCTGGTCGACAGAAGCCTTTGCACCTGCGAGTCGCTCTTGGGAACGAATTCGATGATGAGCCGGTCACAGATTTTTCCAAAGAAGTCTGCAATCTCTTTGACTGGAAGATTGTTGGAGATTGCCAGATGATGGATCAAGGCCAGGGCCAGAACGGTATCGGCCGGACCACGTTCGACGAATGAGTCCCTTTCCCGATTACGCCATCCTATGCTCGGACTCGGATTGGTCAAATCAAGTACCAGAGGCAGGATATTGCATTGGCCCTGCTCTCGGCACTCAAGGTAATTCTTCTCCACCGCCGCGGGATCGACGTCGAAGGAGATGGTGGTGATCCCTCTTTCGCCTGCTATGCGACTGAAAAGGCCGGTGTTTGCACCCAGATCCCAAACCATGCTCGGGTTCATGCTCTCCAAGAACCCTCTCACCAGTTCCCTCTTGTGTTCCAGCGCTTCCTGTGAATAGCCGACTTTCTCATAGTAGTCTGCCCACTCAGTGCCTTGGGGACGCCACTTCAGTCTCTCCACGGCGGATTGCAGGCTGTCAATCAGACCCAGAAAACCCTTGAGGCTCATTCTGCGCCGGTTTGCGGCCGGAGACTTGTCGGCAAAGTATTTCTGGCTTTTGGCGTGCAGATGAATGTGAGAAAGCAGGGAGAATCTCAGCCGACTTCGAAAGGGAAGAAGTGAACCGGCCAGATCCAGCGGTATTCCGTCCAAGTAAACGCGGGACAGCTGACTTAGCCGGACGTCCCGGTAACTCATAAGAGCCAAAGGGGCAAGAAAATGTTGACAGAACTGTCTGTATGCGGCCCAGGTCTGCCCCTCGCGGTATCTCTCGAAGGAGAGAGTGTCGATGAATACAGGCCTTCCGTTCAGAAACTGAACGTTGTAGGCACTGCTATCTTTCAGGGTCATCCCGAAATCAACTGCGGTCTTCTGAACCTGCAAGGTAGTTGAGGCCGCATCCTTCAGTTGGCTGAAACACCATTCATAGGGATATGATATGAAAGGTATCAACTCGGGTTTCAGTATCTTGTATGCGCCCTCAGCTCCGGCTGACTCCGTCTCCACCTCGTCATGAGGAATCAGCAATCCTGAACCAACAAGCGATTCATAAAGTCCTGAGCGCATCAGGTGGTCATAGTTATCCTCGTATGCACGGTTCACCTGACGATAGACCGAGCCATCACGAGTAAACACGAAACCGCTTGTATCCCGAAAGGAGCTGGCAAGAGCTTCAGCATTTGCCGTCATCTTTCCCCTTCTATTTCTTTGAAAGCAGCCTGGAGAGGAAGGCAGTGATGTTTTTCCAGTAAGACTTCAGGGCAAAGGCCGCTGCCAGCAGTCCAGCCATAATGAGCTGAAGAACGTAACTGCCGGTACCGGGATCGACATAGGCAAAACAGTCTCGAACAGAAATCAAGAGTAGCACGCCAACCATAACAGGTATTCGCAAGGCACCTTTTGAGTATCTCATCGTGCTTCCCCCTTCTTGACTGACAGATCCTTTGAAGTTTAGGAAGGCGGTCGAGGTCGTCGCAGGAGTACCGCGATGCTCAAACCGACATCTATTATGTTATCGGCGGCATTGGGTCGGCTTTCACCTTCATTCAGCCGGGGCCTTTCGGAGTAATCTGCCGACCTGCCGCAAATTCCTGAGGCTCTAAAAAGGGTTTCGTGCCTAACACGGCTTCTCTGATATAATACGTGTACAGGCTTTTTTTGACGAAAAGCCTTGCCTTTTTCTGCATCCGGATGATATTAGTACAGGTTCCGGCAGGCCTTGAATCGGCCGCAACTCATCAAAGAAGGACGGGCACGCCGCATGAATATCGGGATGATTGGTCTGTTCATATTGGCCATGCTCACAATGCTGGTTGGCCTGGCGGGGACTATACTTCCCATGCTTCCCGGTTTACCCATAATGTGGGTGGGAGCTTTCATCTACGCCCTCCTCACCGGATTCGAAAAGATTGGCTGGGGTTTCCTGGGAGTATTCGCGCTCTTGACTGCAATGGTCAGCCTGCTGGACTATGTGGCGAATTTGTACGGGGCAAAAAAGATGGGTGCCAGCGGATGGGGACTTACAGGAGCGTTTCTGGGCATGCTCATCGGGCTCTTTACCGGTGGACTGATCGGTCTTCTGCTGGGCTCATTCGTGGGAGCCATCTTAGGTGAACTTCTGGGAGGAAGAAAAGGCTCTCAGGCCTTTAAGGCCGGAGTGGGAACTTTCCTCGGCTTTTTGGGCGGGACTCTGATCAAATTCGTGGTCGGCTGTGCCATGATAGGAATCTTCATATGGCAGGTTCTGTTCTAAAACAGACAGCGGGACCAGTGAGATCGACCGCCCAAGCCCGGTTATTATTGCACCGGAGATATTCACCGAAGCTTCCAGGATAAACAACCCTGACCTTTCCTCGCCACACCTATTCAGACCCAAATGGACAGTGCTGATAGATGAGGTTGAAGTTATCCGCCAAAAAAAGAGGCCGGAGACGACTCCGACCTCTTCTACTAAACCCGTTTGAATGGAAACCTAAGGTAAGTCCTCCCAGAACCACTCTATGACCCCCTTCATAACCTGATGCGCAGGATAATCGTCCTGTTCGTCATTTTGCATCAGATTGAGCGGAAAAGTGAAGAAAGCGGTACGGAAGGTGGGCCCGATGTAATTCACCCCGCAGGGGCGATCATGCATGGGTGAGAGAAACCCGTAGTAAGAGACAAAACTCAAGATTCGTCTCTCGGCAGGAATTCTGAAAGCCCAATCCATATTGTTAGACATGGCAACAAAAGTCACCCAGGGGATACCGCGCGCGCCCCATTGCTGGTATGCGTCGTTCGGTTTATACTCTATCAGCCGCTTGCACTTGGTGGTATCCGCGCTGAGGACAGGAAGCTGCTCCCAAGCTCCAAAAGGCTTGGCCTGGACGAACTCCAGGGTCATGCTGTCCAAGCTGGTCAAGGTGGGAATGAACACGGATTGTATTCCACAGTATTCAACACCAACCTGGTAGGTGTTGGGGGCAACACTCCTTATTGTTTCCATTGGCTTGGATTCCCTGCCCGGGGAAAAATTGAAATTGTTCATTCCAATAATCCACAGACGTCCGCCCACGTTCAGGTATTCCTTGTACGCTCTGAAGTTATCCTCACTGAGGCCCGGTCCGGATCCCAGGTTGGTCACTATCACCAGGTCGTATCGCGCCAGGGTGTCCTCGACGGGAACGCTCTTGCCGCCCCCGTATGGAGGAACCGCCGGGTCGTGCCACATTGCGAACTCGTGATACACATTTTGACCGAGAAGGCGTTGGAGCCCTGTTCGATAGAAATCTCGAACGAACGCGGTATCAGACTCCTCTGTCGCGCTGCCGACCAGACCTCCGGGTGCCCCGCCGTACCTGGTGGCCTCCACCAGCAGAACGGTTTTTCTGCTCTGGTCGGCGTAACGAAATTGCGGCTTTAAGATGCGGATGTTAAGCGTGGTGGCAGTGTCGGTGCTGACAAAGGCATCGTCTCTGGTTCTTACCCTCAACTGATACCATCCATAGCCCAAACCAGCGGCATTCTCCAGATCTCTGAAGACATACGACTGATCCGGTACCCATCGCGTGTAGATCACCTCCCCGCCGATCACCATGCTGTCAAGCGATGAATCGGCAACCATGCTGGAATCCATGCTCAAAGTGTCCCCGAACGGACCCACCAGTTCCCACTTAAACTGAAAGTCGGGCTGATAGCGCTCGTCCGGATAGTCGGCGGTGTCCAGACCCGACCAGGAGATGCTGATTCCTTTCCAGGTGGCAGTCGTGTCTTCCAGGCAATAATGGTTCTTGGCGGCAAAGGCGCTGTCCGCGTTGATGAAGGCTTCCGGTCGGTGGTTGTTGCGGTAGAATAGCCTGCTAATCACCTCAGATATCTCTCCGCGATTGTCCACGGCTCGAAGCAACAGGTATTGAGGCGTATATATCTCGGGATTCATGTCCGCATACGTCCTCACGTTTCTCTGATGCCCACCGGGCTCGGACACCACATGAGCTCCGATCATGCTCTTCAGGCTGGTCTGGCTTACCCACGAAACGCTATCCGCCGGGATGCTGCGAAGAAAGCTTTTCACCTCCTCCAATCCCCCGAAGTTGACGACGCTGTCCGTCATCATCACCGCATACTGATAGGCGGCTATGAAACCGTCGACGTCCGTCCCGTACCAGTAAATCCGGGGATTCACCGAAAAATAGGTCGACTCAGCCGGAACGTTTGCGAAATACACCGTGGGAGGGCTGTTAGCCGGCAGGGTCCCTTTCCGTTCCAGCTTACCACACCCGGAAAGCATCAGAAGGCAGAGGGAAAAGATCACTAAACAAAAACCGTATCTCCTCATAATTCAGAACTCCTTGCGATAATTATATGAAAGTCAAGCTTGTCCTTTCCAAGCTTGCGGTTCCTAATCTCCACGTCTTTAAAATGAACCCTTAGAATGCGACTCCCACGGTGAACCTCTGCATGCGCTCCAGCCAGTCCATGTCATGATAACCGTAATCGATGCTCAGCCGGATCGCTTCGGTCAAGTTGAACCTCGCTCCCCCGCCTGCCGAAATTCCGCCACTGTCGTATTCAAAATGGTTTCCCAATCTCAAGGAGAACACATCGCTGTACCAGTATTCCACGCCGGCATTGAACTTCTCCGAGTTATCATTGGGATGGCTTCCCTCAGCCGCAAAGACAGCGCTGTGATCACCCCTCCGGTACACGTCGAACACGCCTCCGAATCTGAAATTCATGGGAAGCGGATATGATTCATCTATCATGGTCATGTCTGGGCCGAAGTTGTTGACCACCATACCTATCTTGAAACCCTTGAACCCGGTGTCATACAGGGTGCCCACGTCTGCAGCCCAGCCTATGGCTCTATCGGTGTCATAGAGCTGATCGATGAACTTCAAAGTGATGCCGATGTTGAAACGATCTGTCAGGCTTCTGGCATAGCTGAAGCTCAAAGCATATTCCTTGCAGGTGAACGTCTGGGAGGGCTCCAAGTGGGCATCATAGGGGGTAAAGGGCATGTCACCGGCATTCAGCATGAGAAGACCGAATCCCCATACTCCACCCCATCTGGGAGTCGGGTAACCTACGCCCACAAAATCATAGGTGATGTCCGCCGGGTACGAGACATGGGTAAACAGCGCCTGCCTGTCCATGAGTTGGGCCAATCCGGCCGGATTATAGTACACCGCGGAGGCATCATCACAGATGGAGAGGAAAGCGTCTCCCATGCCCATGGCCCGAGCCGAAACCCCCAACTCCAGAAATTGAGCTCCGGCCGTTCCGACCTTATCTTGCCCCCAAACCCATTGGGGGGACAAAAGCAGTATCAATATCAAAACTCCAAAGAGTGGCTTTCGCACGATTCTCTCCTTTCCTTATTTCATTATCACGAACTTTCCTACCTGGTTTTCTCCGGTATCCTTGTTCTCCACGGCGAACAGATAGATCCCTGTTACCACCGCCTGGGTGTTACGGGAGATCAAATTCCATTCGTCAATGGTGGCATCCAGGGCGTCATCCTCTTTTTCGTGATCTATGACCTGTACCAGATCACCATCCAGAGAATATATCCTGATGGTGCATCGGGGAGGCAGGTTCACAAACCTTATCCGCTTCTCGTAAATGCCTTCCGACTCGTACTTGTCGTCAACATACCCCCCATCTATCCGATAAGGATTGGGATAAACCATCACCTTCAGACCCTCGGCCTCAACCTCACCCCAGTCGTCCACCGGATAGACTTCGGTGGCGTTGACCAGCTTGGAGGCCTCCAGAGGTTGAAGACCGGTCTGAGGATCGCCCACGTCGAACGCCGTTACCGCATAGTGAACCGACTGAGAGGCAAACTCAGGCAACTCAAACTCATAATCCCAGTACCGGTCCGAGGTGTCGGCAGGCGAGGTGCGATCCACCAGGTTCCTATAGGCCGTGTCAGCGATTATGGCATCAAAACCAACGTTCCAATCCTGAGCCTCAAAATATAACGAATCACGAG
>JBARPX010000079.1:0-4304 GCA_049643405.1 Candidatus Zixiibacteriota bacterium | reverse complement strand
GCATGGGTCGGTCGTGAATGAAGGGATAAGGATAAACCTTCGGCTCACCCGTCAGGATATCGCAGACATAGTGGGAACCACGGTGGAAACAGCCATACGGGTGATGAGCAAATTCAGGAAGAAGGGTATTCTGACCACTGAATCAAAGCACATAGTAGTCACGTCAAAGGAGAAATTGAACAGAATGCTTTTGAGTTAGGATATGCCCAGCCTGGCAAGCAGGCCAGGCCACCCAACCCAGGTAATACAAGAAGCCTTCTACCCGCAACTTACCCCTGGCGTTTCTCAGGTGGCACCAAAACATCAGCATATCTCGAAATTCTAGGTTTCTCTCCATAGTTTAAAGGATCGCCTTTAGCTCGTGTTCTAGGAAAAGTGACGACAACTTGTTCTTCCGCTCTCGTAATAGCTACATAGACAAGACGATGCATTTCAGTAAGTCGTTCACCGCTATTGTCTCCTGGCAAGAGTTTTTCATCGAATGCAGGAATGATGATAAGTTGTTTAGATAGGCCTTTTGAACTATGCATGGTCATCACTTCTACAGGAACTGCAGCATCCTTTGTTTTTCTTGACTCCCCCTCATCAGTATGCAAGGCTATTTCTACCCTCTCCCTCGCTGACATGTTTGTATCACTGCCTAGAAGGGAGACAATTACATTCTTGCTCACTTCATGATTCAGGTCGGAGAGACCAGCAACAATAGAGTCAACATCACCGGAAAGAAGTTCTTCAATCGTACCAATTAGATCAGACAGGAATTTCTTGGACTTCTTCTGCCATTTTTGCTCAATGGAAGCTTGTCTCAAAGTATCAATGAGGCAATCAACTCCATCTATGAAAACTGGGAGCACATGAAGTCCATACTTCCGTTCCAAATTCGGGAAATATGACAACAATAACCGCAGTAAGAATGGATGACCATGTAGTACTACAAAACGAAGAACAGCCAGCAGCAAGTCGCCGCTTATGTCGGCAGCTTTTACCTTGCAGTATATGCCTAACTCACTGAGCTTTTTAGCATAATAATCTGCGACCTTCTTTTGAGGTAATAAGATAATTGTCTCAGCTTTATCAGATTCATCCAAAGCCTTAATCTTTTCCGCTATATATCTGACTTCTTCTTTGCAACTTTTAAATGGCGGAGTGATTTCAAAATTCCCATCTTCATCTTTGCATGGCTCAAGCTTTTTATCTGCATATCCGACAGCATCCATATATTTCAGTAAATTGTTCGCAGCCGCTATGACTTTCTTAGGGCATCGCCTACAATAGATGAAATTGACATATTCAACATCATCTCGAGTAAGCAGTTCTGTTAGACCTCGAGGTGAAGCTGATCTTCCACTATAAATACTCTGGTCTGGATCACCAACAATTACAACAGAATCAGAGGGTTCCGTAACGAGTTCAAGAAGCCGTTGCTCGGAGGGATTAAAATCTTGGTATTCGTCAATTAAGAAATGTTGTGCTTTATGAAGCCATTTTGGAAGACCATTTTCAGAAAGTGCCTTAATCGCTAGAAGTACCAATTGATCCCACGAACAGACGGAGTATCTACTGCAAAGTTTTCTAACAGCCCCTTCCAACATTCTGCAATCAGCAGCGGGCTTCTTATTCCGACGCCATTCTTCTGTCAACTGATGCAGTAAACCATAGAACCCCCTCTTGCTGGCAACAAGCCCGATACATTTCGAATACTGATAAATATCTTCAACTGCAAGTCTTGATAATATACTTTGTGATTTGGGAGACAAGTCGATTACTTCTAAATGAGGCGGTAGACTTAACTCCTCTGCATACACATTTACTATTTTAAAAGCGAGACTATGAAGAGTTGAGATATGGATGCCAAGATCATCCGGATCAACTCCCAATCCTCCATTCTCTTTTGGCTTTCTGAAGTCTGACTCAAATGCATCAACTATACTGTTGACAAATGTGAGGTAATAGATTTGAGAAGGATCAACTTTCAGTTCAATTAGTCTTTCAATTTTCCTTAATAAGCTATATGTTTTTCCAGTTCCAGGGCCAGCAGAGACGACAAGCAAACCCCTCCCATGTTCGACAACCGCCTTGTAACGATCAATGGGATCATACTTGTCATTCAAACATGTTGCCACTTGTCAGACTTTCTCTCTTGGTCAATTGACTGTCGGCTGGTCTAACGACATCCCCACCTACACGTTGTATCTTGACTGCGCCGTTTGTGGAGTTCCTCTGGAGTATCTAACTACAGATTATTGTATGCTCTCAACTCCCAGACCGCCAGAGAGGTACCTTGTGCTTCCTCTTCGGCTGCCTTGACCAGTTTCTTGTAATCTGTTACCTTATATAAAATGGTCCAACTTGGTCCTTTGTACGCAGAGAGTTTCGCAATAATCTGGGAGTCAAATGGACAGTGTGGCGGTTCGGGAATCTTGCCAAGACACCACAGGAATTTCAGATGCAGATTGAGCGCTTTCTGCGCTGTCCCGATGCGAAAACGACTGTTTTGCAGTACGCCCTTGTGGACAGCGGAGAGGTGAGTGGACAACTCAAGAATGTTCTGAATATGCGCCTCTTCCGAAACTTTCGCTTTGTAACCTTGGGCAATCTGCTCCAACTGCGCCCGGAGAGCCCACCGAAATACCCTTCGCTTTCGTTCCGTTGTGTTCGACTTGTATATACCAGCCCTTTGCACAGTAGCCATTAGCGTGCGGCTGAACAACTCATCTCTTAAGAACTTCTCTTGGTCAGCATTCATGTCGTCCTCTCAACAATTGATTATGTGGGCAAGTGGGGCACCCCTTGGAGTAGGCAGTGCATCTCGTATCGAGATCATGGCTGCTCTGCGGCCACTTCCAACCGGCCACAAGTTGCCTCCCATCCAAACGCTCTTCTGTAACATTAAATATATGACGCGAAGCTGTGCGAATCAAGGAAATGTTTGTCAAATCCGCAGAAGCGCCGCCGGAAGCCGGGGCTATCACCCTCCTCTTAATCTCCTCCCATCAAGGGAGGAGAGAACCTCCTCTTCCCCCTCCGCTAGCTGGTCAAGGAAGAAATCCCTTCTCTTTCATCCACTCATCGTTGAATATCTTGCTTAGATAACGCGATCCGGCATCTGGTAGGATCACCACGATGATCTTATCCTCAGTTAAATTCTCTGCCACCTTCAAGGCCGCCCAGACCGCTCCCCCGCTTGAACCACCGGCAAAGATACCCTCTTCCCTGCAAAGTCTTCTGGTCATGAGAAAGCAATCTTTGTCCGTCACCTGAATCACGTCATCCATCACGTCAAAATGCATGGTGGGGCAGATCATATCCTCTCCTATCCCTTCAACCAGATAGGTATGAGGTTCTATCAACTTCTTGGATTTGAAATAATCGTGAAAGACCGAGCCAACCGGGTCCACTCCGATCGCCTTGATGTTGGGATTTTTTTCTTTGAGATACTTTGCCGCACCGGACATGGTTCCGCCGGTGCCGATCCCGATCACCGCGTAATCGAGCTTGCCCTCGGTCTGCTCCCACATCTCAGGCCCGGTGGTCTTGTAGTGCGCTTCCGGGTTCTTGTCGTTGAAGTACTGCTCTAAAATGATGCTGTTCGGGGTTTGCTTATGGATTCGCCTTGCAGTCTCATAATAGCTGTCCGGCGAGTCGGGAGGAATGTCGGTGGCGGTGACTACAACTTCGGCACCGAATGCTTTGAGCGCATTTATCTTCTCCTGGCTCATCTTATCGGGAATGGTGAAGATAACCTTGTATCCTTTGCCTGCCGCATACATGGCGATTCCCACGCCGGTGTTGCCGGAGGTTGCTTCCACAATGGTGCCTCCCTCTTTAAGCGCTCCCTCCTTTTCCGCCTCCTTCACCATATACAAAGCCATGCGGTCTTTAACGCTGCCCCCCGGATTCAAAAACTCCAGCTTGGCCAGAACCAGAGGCTTGACTCCTTTGGTCACCCGATTCAGTTTCACAAGTGGCGTATTTCCTACCAGATCCGTGATATTATCGTAATGCATGTTTCCTCCCGTCATCGCTTGGAATTATCCAATGCCTTTGAAGCCCTCTCCCAATCTGCTTTTTGAATATAAGACGACCACAGATAGGGTCAAGTTATTTCTAAGCGGTATCTCCGAAAAACCACCTGGCGCACAAACCTGGATGGTTCGCCTTTCTTCGACAGGCTCAAGACGGTGACAGTTCGACTTCGCTCACCACCCTGAGCCTGTCGAAGGGCAAGGTCGAACCGTCAGGCGAACCAGGCAGTAATCCATCTACGGTCCCGGCTTCTTGGAGAGCGAAAGTCTGTCCGGGCG
>JBARPX010000078.1:0-34866 GCA_049643405.1 Candidatus Zixiibacteriota bacterium | reverse complement strand
CTGAATTTTATCACCTTTCCCAAAAGCAGATGGCACCGGTTCTTAGAGGCGTTGAGGAAAGACGAAACCGTTGAACTGAAGAGGGATGAGAAGAAATTCTCCTCCCTTAAAAAAGAACTGAAGAGGTACTTCTCCGGGAAAAAGGTGAGTTTCAGACAGCCCCTGGATTTGTCAGGCGGCAGCGCGTTTCAAAAGAGAGTGTGGAATGCTATGCAGAAAATCCCACCAGGCCAGACCAAAAGCTATGGATGGTTGGCGCAGCGAGTGGGAGGAAAAGGTAAGGCAAGAGCAGTGGGTGCCGCGTGCGGTGCTAACCCTATTCCAATAGTTGTGCCATGCCACAGGGTGGTCAAAAGCGACGGCAGCCTGGGAGGATATGGTGGTGGATTGGGCGTCAAGCGGAAGTTGCTGGGCGTAGAGAAAGCCGCCATCTGAGGCGGGAAAAGACCTCCGCCACTGGTACGGTTGTCGGTCAATCGCAAGGACCCCGCCGGAGGGGTGCCCGTATGGGCTCCCCAGAGGCGGGAGAAGACCGACAGCCAGTGGGGAGACTGGAGGGAGCGAAGATTTGATACTCAAAACGCTTGTGGTGGGGCTGCTTGAGACCAATTGCTATATCCTGGGTGATGAGAAAACCAAGGATGCGGTGGTCATTGATCCGGGCGCAGATTTTGAAGAGATAGACAGGCAATTGAGGACGTTGGAATTAAAGGTCAAATACATAGTCCTGACTCACGGTCATTTTGATCACACCGGCGCCTTAGCCCAACTGAAAAAGGCCACTGGCGCGGAGGCGCTGATTCATGCAGAAGACTCACCCATGCTCTCACCGACCGGTCAAGCTCAGCCATTTCTTATGGACAGCGGAGCCGATCCTTGTGCAGCAGACCGGACATTGAGGGACGGGGATAAGATTCGGTTCGGAGAGAACAGGCTTGAGGTTCTGCATACGCCCGGACATACTCCCGGTGGAATCTCACTCGTCACGGACAGGATGATCTTCACGGGCGACACACTTTTCTGTGGCTCTGTTGGAAGGACCGATCTTGCAGGCGGGTCTCTCCAACAGCTGATTGACTCCATCAAAAGGAAGCTGCTTCCAAGGGGGGACGATTGTCTGATCTATCCCGGTCATGGACCGGCGTCCAGCATCGGGGAAGAGAGAAAACATAACCCCTTCTTAGCTGGTGTGTAGACCTTCGGCTTCACCCGGTGACTCTCAAGACTTAGATGAGCCGAAGGTTTTGCCTCCCTGCGGAAAATAATAAGCCCAGTGCAGACGTAGTAATTTTCGAGGAACGGTTTGAACCTGTGATCTATCTATGCTATTAAACGAGCCATACAAAGCTGATTACCACGTTCACCCCGGTTACTCCCTGGATGCCACCGGCACCGTCGATCAGTATTGCCGGAGAGCATTGGAGTTGGGTATCGAGGAGATCTGCTTCACCACGCATTACGACTCCGATCCGTTCCGAAAAAACATAGATGCTTTTGTGCGAATCGATGGCCGAATGGTTCCTCTGTCGATTAACAGCTTTCAGAGATACATCGACGACGTGAGAAGAGCGGGGGAGAAGTACGCCCCTTCCGGGCTCACAGTGAGAGTCGGCCTGGAGGTGGATTACGCAGCGCACATCGAAGAGAGTCTGCGACGGGAGCTGGATCAGTTTGACCTCGACTATCGATTGGGTGCAGTGCACTGCCTGGATCACATCGCCATCACCGCATCCAAGGAGGCTGGAACCTACTTCGAGAGCAAAAGCGCCAAAGAGATGCTCTCGGAATACTACCGGGTTTTTGGACGGGCCGTGCAAAGCGGACTTTTTGACGTCATGGCGCACCTGGATGCCTATAAGAAGTATGGGTTGGGTTTCTATGGGGAGGTAGTCCTTACCGGTCATAGGGGTTTGGTCGAGCCGGTGCTCGAACTTATGGCGGAGAATGATGTGGGGATGGAGATAAACACCGGAGTTATGCGAAAAGGACATAAGGAGTTTTGTCCGGGATGGGAGATTCTTAAGCTGGCGCTGGAGAAGGGCGTAAAAATAGCTGCCTACGGCTCAGATGCTCACAAAGTCGATCAACTTGGAGAAGGTATTCAGGAAGCGTATCTCCTGGTGGAGAAACTGAAACAGAAGGTTAATGTGAAGATCAAGACAGCGAGGAAGTAAGCTGGATTTCATCCCTTTGAGAGATCATGGAACTGGAAGATAGATTAAAGAATCTCGCCAGATTGGGTTCGATGGGGAAAAGGGGCGTCGTCTTTGCCGGGGAAAAGGATAGAATCAACGAAGTCCTGGGTGGGGAGGTGGTACGAAACAAGTTCGGCGAGTTCGTTTTAGTCAGAAAGAAATTCGATCTGGGAGAGCTTTATGGGGATGCCGGGTTTTCTTCCTCCTGGACGCTCAAAGGGGAATTATTGGCTAAGATCTGCTCGCCCAGAAAGCGCGTAGGAGGAGAAAGTCGCCGCAGCCCTTTTAATCTGAAAGAAACTGTCTTCTTTGACTGTGAGACCACCGGCTTGGCCGGAGGAGTGGGGACGTATGCTTTCCTGGTGGGCCTGGGTTATCTCTCCGGCGATGAATTCTGTGTGGAGCAGTACTTCATGGAAGACTTTCACCAGGAGAGAGCTGTCCTTTCCGCCATAGCAGAGAAAATGAGTTGTTTCAGATTTCTGGTGAGCTTCAACGGCAAGTGCTTCGATCTGCCGCTTCTGGAAACCCGGTGGACCGTCAATCGGGTCGACTTCGATTCGGATCGCTGGTTTCATCTGGACCTTTTGTTTCCCAGCCGCCGCTTGTGGAAGCGGCGCATCGGGGACTGCAGCTTGGGCAACATAGAGAAAGAGGTTTTGGGGGTAGGAAGAGAAATTGACGTGCCCAGCTTCATGATTCCCCAGATATATTTTGACTATCTGAGAACGAGCGAGGTTGGGGCCTTGATTCCGGTATTTCACCATAACAGCCATGATATCGTTTCCCTCCTGAAGCTGGCTATTATGATTGACGGCGCACTTGAGGCTCTCGACCCGGTTGCGGTAGAGGACCCTATAGACTTATACAGCCTGGGCCGAATTCATCAGAGTCTGGGCAACCATCATACCGGCGTCAGATGCTTCGAGCAGGCCTTAACTGGAGACGCATCTGTGGAACTTCAGCAGGGGATACTTACGAGCCTGGCCTTCGCTCATAAAAGAAGTGGGTCCCTGGAGGAGGCGGCCGGTATATGGCGAAATCTAACCAGAGAAGAGGTCCCCTTTTCTCTCTTGGCTCATGAAGAATTAGCCAAGTACTGTGAACACAAAAGAAGGGACTACCGCAAGGCGCTGTTTTTCGTGGAGAAGGCCATGGCCCAATTGAACTCCGATCTCTCCTCAGACTCTGCCTCCAGACATCAGAGAAGGCTGGGCTCCCTGGAATATCGAAAATCGAGGTTGGAGAGAAAGATTAAGAAAGCTTCCGCTTGCCCGGAAAGCTGACCCTTGTGAGTTATGCGTATCTTCTGATTCCTCCTTATGAAAACAATTCTTCACAGGTTGAGCTCTGAGGATTCCGATTTCTGTCCAGACTTCCGGCCGCAAGGCGGAACGCGCGCCAAAATCCGAAAACCGTCTCCGGTTGTCGTCACACATACATTTCAGTTACAGGGGAAGATGCTCCAAGCAGTGGTTTTTCTTCAGACTCAGTTTGAGCCCCGGTTGGATACTCCTGCAACTTCGTGCCACCGGTGTGAATCTGTTTGCACATGGTGAATAGGTGAAAGAAATTCACAGGGGGAAAGGGAGGAAACTCGTAGCCCCTCGCTTTCCGGGCGCTGATAACGTATTGTAATACAGGGAAAAGCCGTAGTTGTGCTTGGTTTTTTGAATTTCGGCTTCCTGGACAAAACATCGAGAATGCGGCATGCATCTTGCTATGGTACATAGAGATAAAGGGAAGCTGTAATGAGATTGCTTGGTTCTAAACGCAAACTACTCCAGGTCCTTTAAAGATGAAACTGAAGGTTTCGATCATAATCTTTGCACTTTTCTGGGTTGTTGCTCTGGCAGATCATCCAGCCGATTTCAGAGGCATTCAGTTCTACGCCGAGGAACTGCTGAAGCTCCGGCATGACGCTGAGAACCCAGGTTTCACCTCCATCGTGATACTTAAGGAGAGACTCTCCGAACTAGGGGTTTTCCGTAAAGATCAAACGATTACGGTTCCCGGGTTGGCAATGAAGCGAGATCTCCGGATGAAGCACGGATGGCAAGAAGAGTCTCCCTTCGACAGGAGACGGAAAACAGCCTGGTCGGCCGGCATCTCTGACATGATGGTTAACCAGGAGAACTACACCAGTTCGTTCAATCAGAGCGATCCTTCCATGGCTATGTTCCCCGACAAAAGCTTTATCACCGTATGGCAGGATGAGAGAAATGGAGATCTGGACGTTTTCGCTCAGAAATATTCCTACAGTGGTTCGCCTCAGGGATTCAACTTCGAGGCGGGGGAAGAGGATTATCCCAGAGATCAATTCCTCCCCTGCGTTTCGGCGATCAGTGATACCAGCTTCGTGTTGATCTGGGTGGATGAGGAGAACTTTGTGGTCTACGGAAGAAAGTATAATAAAGATCTGTCACCCGTGGATGCTGCCTTTCAGATAAGCGATTCTCCGATTCCATACACGACCTGGTCGCCCGCACTCTCATCCGGACCGGATGGCAAGTTCGTGGTGGTGTGGGCAGACACCAGGGCGGGCAGCCACATTTATGCGCGGAGATTTGACTCGTCAGGAAACCCTCTGGCAGCAAGCTTCAAAGTAAGTGGGGACGACGGAGGCACGCTGCGAACTTCGCCCAAGGTGTCGGTAGGACACTCAGGAAAATTCGTGGTGGTCTGGGAAGACTACCGTAACGTAGATGCCGATGTCTACGCTCAAAGATTCGACTCCAGCGGGGCCGAGCTTGAAGAGAATATCCTGGTGAACTTAGATTCGCTCAGCGAAGATCAGTACAGTCCCAGCGTGAGCATGGGGCTAAATGATCGGTTCATGGTTGCATGGGTGGATTTGCGATATGGAGATGAGGCGATATTCGCTCGCTCTTTCTCGTTTGCGGATCCCTCAGGGGACACGGTTTTCTTCCCCATCACCTCGGACACGAGTTCCGTGGTTCAGGATTGTCCTCCCATAGTCGCGGATACTCTGGGGAGATTCACCGTGGCCTGGACCGAATATACGCTGCCTGATCCAACCGTGTATGCCCTGAGATTTGACAGCCTGGGGCAGATACTGAGCGACACCATAATCGTGACCAGTCCGCCGTCGACCGGGGAACGTCACGGCCTGACGATGTCTTCTCGCCCTGACGGCAGCTTCACCGTGGCATGGATGGATAAACGGGCTGGCAACTATGATATCTATGCTCAAGCTGTCACCTCAGGTGGATTCCTCAACGGAACGAATCTCATCTTAAACGACGACGAGTTGGGAGCCAATCAGAATCATCCTCAGATAGCCATAAAGGCGGATGGCGGATTTGCAGTGGTGTGGGAGGATTTCAGAAGGGGAGGATCAGACATATTCATGAGAAGATTCGATCAGTCTGCTACCCCGCTGTCTGACGACCGCCTGGTGATCGATAGCCTGGGTCGTTTCTATCATGGAAGGCCGGACTTAGCCTGCGACGAGTCCGGGAATCTGCTGGTGGTATGGGAAGACACAAGGGGGAGCTTGCTGGAGATATATGCTCAACTGTTCGATAACTCAGGAAATCCAACCGGGGGGAATCTCAGAGTGAATTGCCAGGGAATGATCAACAATTTCGCCCCCAGTTGCGATATGTCGCCGGACGGAGATTTCGTGGTGGTCTGGTCTGCCTCCGAGGGAAACGAGAACAATGTCTACGGCAGGCTTTTCTCCTCCTCTGGCGGACCAGTGGATACCTGTTTCATGATAAATGACGATGGCCTTAGCGTGGACCACTTCTATTCCAGGGTTGCCATGGATAGTTCGGGCGGATTTGTCGTGACTTGGCAGGATAGAAGGGAGGGACAGGATCGGATATATGCCCAGAGGTTTGCTCCCGGCGGGTCAGAGGTCGGCGCCAATTTTGCAATTTACTGCGACAGATCTGATCCTTTGCAGTATAACGCAGATGTGGACGTGAATCAAAGGGGAGATTTCGTAGTGACCTGGACTGAACCGTTTCTTCCCTCCACCATGATCTTTGCCCAAAGGTATGATAGCTCCGGCGTTCGCGTTGATACTAACATGACAGTCGTTGATGATCCTTCCGCGGCTCCTGAGAGCCCCAAGGTCACCTTAACCGACGAAGGTCATTTCGTAGTGGCCTGGACCGATCACCGGGCGCAAGGATCAGACGTCTACTTCCAGACGTTCTTGAACGGTTTGCGGCAGGGCTCCAACAGGAGGGTGAATGACGAAAACGAAGCTCTGCAGGATCTCGTCGACATGACTACTCGGAGCCCATTTCTGTATTCCGTCTGGAGGGACAACCGTGTGCCCGGCTTGGGATTCAGCATATTCTTCAACACCGTTAATTTCACCGAGACCGGAGTTGAGGACAACCCGGACGAAGAAAGCTCGCCGACGGATTTCCATCTTTCTCAGAATTACCCCAACCCTTTCAATCCGACTACCAGAATTCGGTATACCGTTGGCACTAAGCAGACTCAACCTGTCCCCGTCAGCCTGAATATCTATAACGTTTTGGGACAGTTGGTGCGGACTCTGGTGGACGAGGAGAAGGCGGCCGGAAGCCACCGGGTCACCTGGGACGGCAGGGACGATAGGGGACAGGAGCTGTCCAGTGGGGTATATCTCTATAGGCTGGAGATCGAGAATCTCCATGTCAGCAGGAGAATGTTGCTGTTGAAATGATCATCCCCACCGACTGACCCCAACACTAGTATAAATAAACAGTATGTCTACGATACGTTTGCTGCTTTACTAAGGGCTACCCTCCATGAAAATTTAAATCGGAAATAAGCCAAATCAGGTAGAAGTTCTATTTGACAATTTCTGTCAGGGGTGTGATCTTTGGAGCGGAAAGGAATTCTGTCAACTTCGATAACGGGGTGTTTGTATGAATCTTCTTCTGACCGGCCATCCAAGCGTGGGTAAAACCACTATCATAAGGAAGCTCATCGAGAAGCTAAAGCTCCCGGCGGGCGGGTTCTACACCGAGGAGATACGTGAGGACAGTAGGAGGCAGGGATTTGCCGTGGTTACCCTTTCCGGCTTCAAAGGGGTTCTGGCTCATCGCAATTTCAAGAGCCGGTACAAAGTGGGAAACTATGGCGTGGGGGTCTATACTCTCAACAAGATAGGGGTGAAAGAGATCCAGATGTGCCTGATGGAGAAAAAAGTCATCGTAATAGACGAGATCGGGAAGATGGAGCTTCTCTCGCCTCAGTTCCAGGCGGTGGTCGAAAAAGCGCTGGATGCAGACAATCCAGTTCTGGGGACCATCACCCTGGCCCGGCATCCCTTCGCTCAAAAGGTAAAGGCCCGCCAGGACGTGAGAGTCATTGAGGTAAACAGGGAGAACAGGGACGAGGTCCTGAAAACCCTGACCAAGGAGTTGAAGAAGCTCAAACTATAGATAGGTTAGAACTTCGTTGCACCTCATACCTTCAAAGGAAGCTGTCCCCCTGGCACTTCCCCGGATAGACCAACAACTGAGCGCAACCTCCATCACAACTGTGGTATGTTTTTCCCTCTCACCCTGAGAGGAATCAGTGACCATCTTGAGCGAGGCCGGTATCCGCGACCCCCAGTCCGGAGATCGAGACGACAGGCAAAAAAGTCTTGACAATCAGTCGAGGCGGGCGCTATTTTATCCTTAGCCAATTATATTCTCCGAGAAGGGGAGGAGGTACTCTCATGGAAAGGGAGAAATGTCTACAGGCAATGGACTTCCTCAAAGATTGGTCTGCATGGAGAAGCAGTCTGAATGAAGCCATCATCGCGTCGCGCAGGTTTGGCGTGTCCGACGAGAAGGTCAGGGAGATTTCAGAAAAGATACAGGAGTTCCTGACGCAGAAGGTGTGTCCAGCCACCAAAGAAGAAGAACTGCTCAAGGAGATGTGGAACGCAGCCAGGCCTGAGGAGAGAAAAACTATTGCCGGCCTGTTTTTCAAATTAGCAGAGTGAATCGATACGTTTTGCATCTCTTGCAACATTCTTGATTGACACCCGGCAAAGGCTAATGCTCTTTGCGCTCAGAACGAGAGAGGAGGAAATTCCTCTCTTTTTTGTTTATCATATCTGGGGAGGGCGGAGAGTGTTCTCAGATGGCCGGATTTCGGAAAGGAGACGGATCGGGCAGAGAGGGTTTGTCTTCTTGGGGCGCAGGCGATTTTCTCTTGCGTTTTGGGGGGCAAATGTTAATTTCACTAGTCAAAAGGATAAAGAAGTAACGATCGAAATGCCTTCAAAAAGGAGAAGCCAACTGATGAGACCCTTAAAGACGATATTGCTGGTTATCACAGGATTTTGCAGCATTACATCTTTTTCACGGGCACAGACAATCACGCAGGAGGAATTCCTCAATCAACTCAAGCAAATGCATCCTGTATTTGAAAAAGAGAAGTTAAAGGCTCAAATCGAAAAAGAGGGACAGAAGAGCCTCTTGGGTACTCAAGACTGGAACATAATCTCATCGGCGACTTTTGCTCATCAGGAGCCGGCAATTGCAATTGCCGGACCCGAGAGAACCGATGCTTTTATGATCAGCGGCGGGGTCGAAAAACTGTTCTGGAGGTCGGGTGGGAGGCTCTCAGCTTCATTTTCCTCCAGTCGGGCAAACATAAAGATAGATCCATTTTATGGATTTCCCGATTCTTACTACGAGAATCAGTTTTCCATTGCATATGTACATCCTTTGCTGAAAAACAGAATTGGATTTTTGGATCGGCTCCAGTATGAATTGAAGCAATACGACATTGATTTCTCGGACGTCCAGGCCCTTGAAAATCAGGAGGATTTTCTGGCAAACTCTGCCGCTAAGTTCTTAGATTGGGTTCTTCTCACAGAGCAGAAGACAATCGCCTCGGACCGCTTGAGCTTAGCCGAGGAGGAGTTGGCCAGGACAAAGAAGAAACGACAAGCTCACCTAGTCGATCAGATCGACGTAATTCGGGCCGAGGATGCTGTTAGCATCGGCAAGCAAAACCAAATGTTAGTCGAATCCCAAGGGAAATCCCTTCAGGCTGAATTGGCGGTACTGTCGCAGAATGAAGAACTCCGCAACCTCAGTCCCCAGTTTGATCTCCATGAGGTGGAACAACTGATCCCACTTGAAGACGCCATCTCGGAGGTGAAGACGAAATCACGGATAATCAGGGCTATCAATATACGTCTGAGACAACTCGAGTTAGTTCGCAGAGGGTTTGATGAGACAGCCAAACCCAACCTGTCGCTCCTGGCGCAACTCAATACGAAGAACCTGGACGAATCTTTCGGAAAATCCTTGGCGATGGACAAGCCCGATGCCTTAGTAGGCTTACAGTTTAGCGTACCACTGGAGAATCGAACGGCCAAATATCAGGTTACGAAAACCGACTTGCAGATCAGCCAACTCCAAAAACAGGTGGATGAGGTCACCCTGGAGCTGTCCTCCGCCCTGACGCATCTTCATATACAGATCACGGAGTTAGAGGAGGTGCTGAAGCTCAATGAAGAACAGATAGAGTCGGCCAGACAGAAGACCGAGGAGGAATTGAAGCTGTACAACCAGGGACGCGGAGACTTAACTTTTGTCATCCAGAGCCGGGATAATGAAGAGAAAGCAAAGCTCACTTATGCACAGAACTCGATTTTTTACCATAAGCTAATTCTTCAATATCGTGCGCTCATGGATGAACTTCTTCCCTCTAATAACAAAATGCAGGAATGAGGTTGTGCCTGTGAGTCTAATTGGCTCATCTACACACCTATATAAAGCAGGAGGTATCAAACCATGAAATCCTTCTTCCGCTTTTTTGCCGAACGCCATCTGCTGGCATGGCTCGTTACCATAATGACCATCATGTTAGGCGTGAGCGCCCTCATGGAAATCAAGCGTGACATCTATCCCCAGGTGGATTTCGGCATGATGTCGGTCATGACCCGTTACCCGGGCGCCTCTCCGGAAGATGTCGAGCTTAACGTCACCAACAAGATCGAGGAGGAGTTGAGGACGGTAACAGGCATAGACAACATAACCTCCATTTCCATGGAGAACATATCGGCTATAATCGTTACCCTGGACGTCGACGCCAGCGATCAGGAAGAGATCAAGACCGAAGTCCGGGAAGCGGTTGGCCGGGTCACGGACTTCCCGGTGGAGGTGACGGAATCGCCCCTGGTTGTGGAACTGAGCACCGCCCAGATGGACGTAATCGAGGTCGGGCTTTCCGGCGATCTTCCCTACCGGGACTTAAGAGAGTTGGCCAGATTATTCGAGAAGAAACTGAAAAACGTTCCGGGCGTTTCGCGGCTGGACAGATTTGGCTACCGTGCCCGGGAGATCAAAGTGGAAGTCTCACCCGGCGCCATAGAGAGCTATCAGGTTCCCATGCGGGAGATCATCGCTGCAATTCAGGGCCGCAACATCCGTGGGACCAGCGGCTCTTATGAATCCTATACCAGTGAGAAGGACTTAGTCACCCTGGCTCAATTCGGCGACCCACTGGAAGTGGGTGAAGTGATCGTCCGCTCCACGTTCGAGGGCCCGCTGATCACGGTCAAGGACCTGGCCATTGTGAAGGATGACTTTGAGGACGAGAGAGTTCTTTCGCGGATGAATGGAAAATCGGCCATCTCCTTTCTGGTCTATATAGGCGAAAATGCCGATGCCATTCGAACCTGTGATGCCATTAAGGAGCTGGTCAGAAAAGAGCGAGAGAGCCTTCCTGAGGGCGCCGAGATTCTGTACGTGAATGACGAGTCCCGTCACGTTCGCGAGAGCTTTAACGTCGTCCTCACCAACGGCCTGATAGGTCTGGTCCTGGTAATAGTCCTTCTCAGTCTTTTTCTTGCCCCCCGCATCGCTTTTTGGGTTGCCATGGGCATTCCAGTGAGCATGCTTGGGACCTTATTCCTGATACCCCTATTTGACGTGTATCTGGATACCATCACTCTCACCGGGATGATTCTGGTGATTGGGATAATCGTCGACGATGCCATAATCATTGCCGAGAACATCTCCCGTCGTCGAGAGAAGGGTGATCCGCCTCTGGAGGCGGCAGTGGAGGGGATACGGGAAGTTTTCCGCCCCGTGGTGACCACGGTTCTTACCACCTTTATGGTGTTTGCACCCATGTTTTTTATGCCGGGGCTTTTCGGGAAGTTCATCGTGGTCATACCGCTGGCAATCAGCTTAGCCCTGTTCGTCTCCCTGGGAGAGGCGATGGTAGCGCTGCCGGCTCATCTGCTGCCGGGATTGCGTCGTATATCGGCGAAATCAGCGAGTCAGAGTTGGTTCAATGTCCTCAGAGATCACTATCGCCGTATCGTCTTTCGCATTCTGAGGCTACGATATGTCTTCATTCCATTGTTCCTGATTCTGCTGGCGGGTTCCCTGTGGTATGCGGGCAGCTATATGAAGCTCATCCTGTTTCCCACCGAGATGGCAGACTCGTTCTATATGTTTATAGAGCTTCCCACCGGAACCTCGCTGAGAGCCACCTCGGACAAGGTAAAGGAGATCGAAGAAGTGGTGGCGGCTCTGCCTAAAGACGAGCTGGCCTCATTCAACACCCGGATCGGCACCAACTATTCCGCCGTCTTTGTGATGGCCGAGAGCGAAAACTACGCCGCCTTGAGGGTGAAGCTCACGCCCTTTTCGGAACGGACCAGAGACGCGGATGAGATCATCGAGGAGCTCCGCACCAAGACCGACCAACTTGAGGGCTTCGAGGAGATAATCTATGGCGTCGAAGGGGGCGGCCCTCCGGTGGGAAAACCGGTTAACCTCCGCATCGTTGGATCCGACGATGAGCTGCGAACTCGACTTGCAGATTCAGTGGAGGCAGTCCTTGCCAGCGTCGACGGGGTAAAGGACATCACGCGGGATGACAAGGCGGGAAAAGACCAGGTGGAGATAAGGATCGACTACAAGAAGCTGTCCCGACTGGGGCTTACCGTGGCCGACGTTGCGCGGAACGTCCGTATCGCCTATGACGGCGAGGTGGTGACCAGCGTGCGCTACGGCGACGAAGACGTCGATTTCCGGGTAATAATCGCGGAGAAGGCCCGGAAGCAACTGGGTTATCTGACCGAACTCCTCATCCCCAATCGTCAGGGACGACTGATTCCCTTAAAAGAGGTGGCCCGGCTGAAAACGGATCAGAGTCCCTCCGATTATCGTCACTATGATGGCGAGCGAACCGTCACCCTCGAAGCAGACGTAAACAGAGACGTCACCACCCCGCTGGAGGTCACCGACGCGATCTTTACCCGTTTCGACTTGGACAGGGACTGGCCGGGTTTGCAGTTTGGCGTCGGGGGTGAAGCGTTCGAGACCCAGGAATCGATGGCTGGTCTCTTCCGGACGCTGATAATCGCCGTCATCGCCGTCTATTTCCTTTTGGTTCTCTTGTTTAACTCTCTGACCCAGCCTTTCCTGGTGATGGCTGCCATTCCCTTTGGCATAACCGGGGTCATCATCTCATTTGGACTTCACGGTGAACCGTTCAGCTTCGTGGCCATCATGGGAATCATAGGTCTCTCCGGAGTAGTGGTCAACGACTCGCTGGTTTTGGTCAATCATATCAACGATCTCAGGCGGCAGAGGCCGAATGAAGGTATCAGGGAAATTGTGGCCGAAGGGACCGCCAACAGGTTGCGGGCGATAATCTTGACCACTCTTACCACCGTTGCCGCTCTCCTGCCACTGGCTTACGGTCTTGGCGGGACCGCTGTTTTTATGGCTCCCATGGCACTGGCGTTGGGCTGGGGTTTGGTGTTTGCGACGCCCATCACCCTGATTCTGGTTCCCTGCTTATATGCCATCCGGGTGGACATCGGAAGAATTTTCAGGCGCAGAGAACGAATTCTCGAGAAGGGCTGAAAAACCTTGTAAGACCCCAGGGTCTTGACTATATTCAGTTTGAAGTGATCTTAAGTGGATCATCGCTTGGGGAGATCGGGTCATGAAATCCGTCCTTCGATTTTTCGCCCAGCGCCATACCCTGGCAACCCTGCTGATCATAATGACCATTCTTCTGGGGCTGGGCACCCTCACGCGCATCAAACGCGACATCCTCCCTGCGGTGGACTTCGGCGAGATGATCATCACCACTCGCTACCCCGGCGCCTCACCGGAAGATGTGGAACTGAACTTAACCAACAAAATAGAGGATGAGCTGAAGGGTCTGACCGGAATCGAGCGCATCACCTCGGTTTCAATGGAGGATATGTCGCTGGTCGACGTGAAAATCGATCCTGATGAGAAGAATCAGAATGAGATAAAGCGAAAGATCAGGGAGGCGGTGGATAGAGTTACCGATTTCCCCCCGGAGGTAACTCAGGCCCCCCTGGTGGATGACATCAGCACGGCCAATTTCCCCGTAATCGAGATCGGGCTTTCCGGGGATATACCTTACAGGGAACTGCGCGAGTACGCCCGGCAATTTGAGAAGAAACTGAGAGAGGTTTCCGGCGTGGCCCGTCTGGAGAGATTCGGATACCTTTTCAGAGAGATAAAAGTCGAGGTTTCGCCCGAGGCGGTGACGCAATATCAGATTCCCCTGCCGGAGATCATCGCGGCGATCCGGGCCCGTAACATCCGCGCCACCGCCGGCAACTTCGAATCCTACACCTCGGATAAGAACCTGGTGACCTTAGCCCAGTTCCGGAACCCTCTTGAGGTCGGGGACGTCATAGTGCGCTCAAGTTTCGAAGGTCCCATAATTCAACTGAAAGATCTCGCAGTGGTGAGGGATGATTTCGAGGATCAAACCATCATATCCCGGATCAACGGCAGCCAGGCCATCTCTTTTGTGGTTTACAAAACGGAGTCCGCCGACATAATTCGGACCGTGGACGCAGTAAAAGAGCTGGCGTCTCAGGAGCGGGGAGGTAAGCCCGAGGGCGTCGAGATACTATACTCCGATGATGCGTCGGCTTACGTTCGCAATCGCTTCCAGGTGGTGCAGACGAACGGCCTGATCGGTCTGGCTTTCGTTCTGGTGATACTGTCTCTGTGTTTGAACATTCGCACGGCCTTTTGGGTGGCCTTGGGTATACCTGTGGCGCTTATGGGCACGATCTTCCTGATGCCTATTTTCGGGGTGTATCTGGATACCATTTCCCTGGCGGCCATGATCATCGTCATCGGAATCATAGTGGACGACGCCATCATAATCTCGGAGAACATCTACCGACGCAGCGAAAAAGGTGACCCGCCCCTGGAGGCGGCCGTTGAGGGCGCATACGGAGTCTTCTGGCCGGTTCTGACCACCATCCTTACCACGTTTTTGGCCTTCGCCTCCATGTTCTTCATAACCGGCATCTTCGGGAAATTCGTCTTTGTGATCCCGCTGGTGATAAGCCTGGCGCTTTTCCTGTCTCTGTTTGAGGTTATGATTGCCTTGCCCGCGCACCTGTTACCGGGGCTGTGCAAGACTCCGGGGAGTTGCAGAGTCCGCAGCTGGTGCAGCTTTCTGCGCAGTCGATACAGCCTGGTGGTCTTCCACATCCTGAGGTTTCGATACCTGATGCTGGTTTTAGCGGTACTGTTGCTAGCAGGTTCTGTCTGGTATGGGGTCAACTACATGAAGTTCGTTCTTTTCCCCGCCGATGCCTCGGATCAATTCTTCATTCTCACCGAGCTCCCCGTGGGCACACCGCTTGAGTCGACTTCCGAGAAACTTAAGGAGATAGAGAACTTGGCGGCAGGTCTTCCTGAAGAAGAGGTTGCGTCTTTGGTCACGCGAGCCGGAGCTAACCCCGTTATCAACGCGGAGAGTGAGAGCTACGGCTACATTTCGGTGAATCTCACCCCTTACGCCAGTCGGGACCGGACCGCAGGTCAGATAGTGGAGGAACTTCGACAGAAGACAAATAACCTCCCAGGATACAAAAAGATAACCTATTCCGTTCAGGCGGCAGGTCCCCCGGTGGGGAAGCCGATTGCCATCAGAGTGGTCGGATCGGTTGACCGCCTGAGGACGAAACTTGCAGATTCACTTGAGACATACTTGAGCGCCATTCAGGGCATAAAAGACATAGAGCGGGACGACAAAGCGGGCAAAGATCAGGTGGAACTTAAGATCGATTACAGGAGACTCTCCCGCCTGGGATTGACCGTGGCCGACGTTGCCCAAAACGTCCGCATAGCTTATGACGGTGAAGTGGTCACCAGCGTCCGTTATGGTGACGAGGACGTTGACTTCAGGGTCCTGTTGGAAGAGAAGGCCCGCCGCAAGCCGGATTACGTGCGAGAGTTGCCCATTCCCAATCGTCAGGGGCGCCTGATACCGCTAAGAGAGGTCGCCACACTAAAGATGGGTCCGGGTCCTGCAGACTATCGGCATTACAACGGCGAACGGGCCATTATGGTGCAGGCCGATGTCAACAAAGAGATAATCACTCCCCTGGAGGTGACCAGGTCCGTATTTTCGCACTTCAACCTGGAAAGGAATTGGAAAGACAGCCGTCTTGTCCTGGAGGGGGAGGTGGAGGAGACCAGGAAGTCGTTGATCAGCCTTGCCGTCACGCTGGCGCTTGCCGGACTGGGGGTCTACTGTTTGCTGATCCTTTTGTTCAACTCCTGGACCCAGCCGCTTTTGGTCATGCTGGCTATCCCCTTCGGCATCACAGGGATCATAATAGCCTTCACGCTCCACGGGGAGCCTCTCAGTTTCATGGCGGTGCTGGGCCTGATCGGCCTGGCGGGCGTGGTGGTGAACGACTCGCTGGTGTTGGTGAACCATATCAATGAACTCAGACGGCGCAATCCGGATCGAAACGCTCTGGAGGTGGTGGCGGAGGCAACGTCCAATCGAGTTCGCGCAATAGTGATGACCACAGTCTCCACGGTGGCCGGGTTGGTGCCGCTGGCTTACGGCCTGGGCGGGACAGACGTGTTCATAGCACCCATGGCCCTGGCCCTGGGCTACGGTCTGTTATTCGCGACTCCTCTCACCTTGGTTCTGGTTCCCTGTCTTTATGCGGTTCGGCTGGACGCAGGGAGAGTGCTCTCCCGGATCGGACGGATTTTCAGAAAAAGTGAAAGGGCGTAAGAGCGAGGCGACCAGATTTCCATAGCCAAGCCTTCCAGAAGGACATCCACAGGCAGCGGGAGCATTTCTGGCCGAACGCAGAGGAGCACGTCAGTGAAGATAACCATGACAATTCCATCTTATTGGGGAAGGGAAGTCGCCATTGGCTGGAAGGAGGGAGACGCCGTTTACGACCATCCGTCTCCTTTGGACGAAGAGGGCACGCTGTCCCGGGCTGTAGAAAGCATCGGTGTGCTCAATCACCATGATTTTCAACTGGCGATAATCGCGGTTCCTACTTCCGACGACATCGCGGTTCAGGTCGAAAAGAAGATAGCCAACATCATCGCGCGCTCTTCGCGAAGCATCGGAATGGAGGTGCTGTTGTTCGGCCCTTCTCACCTTGAGCAAATCCACGACTTTTTGATCAAAGACGGTAAGAGGGAATTCGCCAACCTCCTCCAACTCCGGGGATATTCCAACGTTCGAAATCTATGCATGTTTATCCCGCACCTCCTTGGTTCAGACGCGGCGCTGCTCATCGACGATGACGAGGTATTCGAAGACCCAAACTTCATGTCCAAAGCTGGAGAATTCATCGGTAAGGACGCCGGAGGAAAGCCTGTCCAGGCGGTGGCCGGTTATTATCTTCAGCCGGATGGGGACTACCACGTCAAAAAGCGGTTCCGTCCCTGGATGGAATTCTGGGATCAGTTTGAGAGAATGAACGAAGCCTTTGACAAAATCATCGGAACCGAGCCCAGGTTGAAAGAGACACCTTTTGTCTTTGGCGGTAACATGATCATTCACCGAAATCTGTTTGCCAAAGTACCCTTTGACCCCAATGTGCCGCGTGGTGAAGACATAGACTTTCTGATCAATGCCAGGATGTTTGGGTTTTCATTCTTACTGGACAATCAGCTTTCTATTAAGCATCTACCTCCCTCGAAGACGCATCCGGTTTGGATGAGGCTGCGTGAAGATATCTATCGCTTCGTCTACGAGCGAACCAAGATCGAAAGCCAGAAGGAAAGGGTGGGAATGACCAGGGTTGACCCAGAAGAGCTTGACCCCTATCCCGGCTGTTTCCTGAAAAAAGACCTTGAGGAGAAAATTGAAAAGGCCTGCAAGTTGCTATCTGATGAGTACCTTGCGCAGGGAGACAAAACGGGCAGTGAAGAGGCATTGAGAAATATCGAGCTTGCCAGAACTGACGCCGTGCCGGGATTCGATCCGTTTGATAATCTCTGCAATCTGCAAAGGAGATGGCAGGAGCTGATGGACTACACAGGTAGAGGAGATGTCAGTCTGAGGATGAGAGAGATTATTGAAGGAGAGAGGAAATGAACTTGCTGTTCTTGCCGAAACTGCTCCCCCGGGCAAACATAATAGGTGGGCCAATACTCATCTATCACAGAATCAAGAACCTGTCTCTGATGGGTCACAAGATAACAGTCATCGCTCCTGCTTATGGCGGGGAGGATCTGGAAGACAAGAGCCTCGAACCTTTCTGTGATGAGATTATCCGAATAAAATCGGGAAAACAGAGGTCTGGCGATGAGGTGGAAGCCCTCCGTCGAAGATTGAACAGGCCCAGATTCTTCCTCGGTGGAGACGGCGGTTTTTCCCAAGAGATCGAGGACGCGCTGAAGCTGACGGTGAGGGAGAAGCAGATCGATGCCGTCATCGCAGAGTATTCCATGATGGGACAATACATAGAAGGAAGCGCCCGGTGTTTTCCGGCGGATACCGTGGGCGTGATTTCTGTACACGAGTGTTACACAAAGGCATTCAGGATGAGAGCCGAGAAGGGGGAGGATATCCCCGAAGATACGATAAGGGAGTTATTTGAATACGAATTCAAGATGTATGACGCCGCGGACAGACTCTTAAGCCTCACTCAGGAGGACGCTGAAATTCTCACCGGTTATTCCGCCCGGCTAAAAGACAAAATCCGCGTGGTGCCTCATGGAGTGGACACAGACTTCTACAGACCGCCTAAGGAGAAGTCCTGGGGGGGAAGTTCAAAGAATCTTTTGTATTTGGGCAATTTCCAGCACTATCCCAACGTGGACGCGGTGAGGAATTTCGTGGATCACTGCTGGGAGAAAATCTCAAAACAGGTCCCCGATGCGAAGTTTTACGCGATAGGATATAAGCCGCCTGCAAAGCTTCTTGAACTGGGAAGCAAGCACAAAAACGTAATTGTGCAGGAGGGGGGAGATAATGAGAATGTGCGCCGCATTTACTGGAATAGTGACGTGTTCGTGGCATCCATCGCGTTAGGTACCGGTTTCCGGGGCAAGCTTTTAGAGGCGATGGCCTGTGGGTTGCCGGTGGTTGCCACTTCGCTTGCCACTTTCGGAATAGGTCCCACCAACGAGGAAAACATGTTCGTGGCCGATGATTACGAAGTCTTTTCGGATTACGTGGCAGCGCTCTTGAAGGACGTCGATCTGAGGAAAAAGATCAGTGCCAATGGCATAATGCTGGCAAGGAAGTTCGATCATAAACACGCTGCTAAGAGATTGGATCAGGTGTTAAGAGAAGGCAAAGGATGAGGATGACGACCGATCTCCTCTGGAAAACAGAAAATCAGTATCATGCGTAGGAGTAAAATCCGGTGCATTCAGAAAAAGAGCTCATTCGAGATTTGGAGTTCCACCCATTGACCATTGATCGGTGGAAAGATGTTGAGAGCTTGTTCGGAGAGCGGGGAGCCTGCGGTGGTTGCTGGTGCATGTGGTGGAGACTGAAAAGACCGGATTTCGAGCGGCAGAAAGGCACAAAGAACAAAGCTGCCCTAAAGAAAATAGTGAAGTCTGGCCAGGTTCCGGGGATTCTTGCCTATTCAAAAGGGAAAGCTGTTGCTTGGTGTTCGCTGGGCCCGAGGGAGGCGTTCCCTGCTTTGGAGAGATCTCGTGTCTTGAAAAGGATTGACGATAAGCCGGTGTGGTCTGTGGTCTGCCTCTTTATCGCTAAGGAGTTCAGAAAGAAGGGAGTATCGGCCGCAATACTCAAAGCTGCCGTCGCCTACGCGAAAAAGAAAGGCGCCAGAATAGTAGAAGGATACCCCATCGAACCGAAAAAGGACAGATGGCCCGATGCCTTCGTCTGGACCGGGCTTCCATCAGCCTATCTGAAAGCCGGATTCAAAGAAGTCCACCGGGGCTCACCCACCCGCCCGATTATGAGACGTTACATCAAGGGATAAGAGACCAGATTTCTCGTGCTTGGGGAGTGGGAATCCTTGAGCACGGCCGGCATCGGCGTTCCCACGTACCCGGGATCCGATTGAACGGTTCCGTGGCGTTTTTTTCTTGATTTCCCCAGGCAAGTTGCGTAATATACAGAACTCGAGAGATCAAGACAGATGGCTCTCGCGGTCAAGAAGTCGACCATAGCAAAACTTACACCCATATTAGTGAAAAGGAGGTAAACACAAATGGCAATGGCAGACAAGAAGGCAGACTTAGCTGGACCCGGCATCGGTGATTATAATGAGTTGAAGAAGATATTGCCAAACGACTACAACCCTTTGCTAACACCGAAGGAAACGCAGCAGGCCATCACTGCAGCGAAAAATTATATCGAGGAGGGTTTGTGCAAGGAGCTCAATCTGATACGGGTTGAGGTTCCTCTGCTCGTAGACGTTGAGAGCGGTGTGAACGACATGTTGGACCGGGATGGCTCACGTACCCCCATCGGATTCCACATTTCAAACGACTACGATAAGAACCCCATCGATGCCCAGATAGTGCAGGCCGCAACCAAGTGGAAGCGTGTCGCGCTGAAGCAATTCGGCATGAAGGTGGGAGAAGGCCTCTACACCGATATGCGCGCGGTGCGCAAGGACTACTTCTTAGACCACGATCACAGCGCATACGTGGACCAGTGGGACTGGGAGCTGGTGATAACCGAAGACCAGCGCAACCTGCAGTTCCTGACCGAAGTGGTGGAGAATATCTGGAAGGTCATCAAGGGCGCTGAGACTCACGTTCAGAAGCTTTTCCCTCAGTTGAAGACGGACAAGTATCCCGACCTGCCGGAGAAACTGAAATTCCTGCATGCCGAAGAGATTCTTGACAAGTATCCCGACCTGCCGCGCAAGCAGCGTGAGACAGCGATCGTGCAGGAATATCCCGCGGTCTTCATCTACGGGGTCGGCTGGACCCTTAAGGACGGCTATCCGCACGAGATGAGGGCGGCTGACTACGACGACTGGGTCACGGAGACAAAGTCTGCCGACGGCAAACCCATGCATGGTCTTAACGGTGACATTCTTGTCTGGAATCCGGTCACAAAGCGGCGTCACGAGCTGACGTCCATGGGTGTCCGGGTTAACGCCGAGACGCTCAAGCAACAGTTGGAGATTACCGGCCAGCAAGACTTTCTCAAGCTGCCATACCACCAGGCAATCATAAACAACGAGATCCCATTGAGCATTGGTGGGGGCATTGGGCAGTCGCGCACTTACATGAGCCTGCTCCACAAGGCGCACCTTGGAGAGTGCAGCGTCACCGTATGGCCAAAGATACTCAAGGATATGTGCGCCAAAAAGAACATCCATGTCCTGGAGTAATGGAAGACGCGAGGCCAATAGAGTTTGCAGGTCACTATAATTCGCAAGAAAACGAGGGATCATCTGGTTGGAATTGCCTTTGCTGTCGGATGGTCCCTCTTATGCTATCCGGAACAAGGTTTGCTGAAAAGGAGGTCGAAGATGCGCGCCGTAAAACTGGTGGTTGCGTTGGGACTTGCAGCGGTTATGGCAGGATGTGTGCCATCGCTGCATCCGCTGTTCACCGAGGAGGACTTAGTTTACGACCCGGTCCTGGTGGGCACCTGGGCCGAGAAGGAAGGTGAGGATATCTGGACCTTTCGAAAGTCGGGAGAAAACGCTTACGACTTGATCTATACAGAGGAAGGAGTACCTGCCCGATTTGACGCGCATCTGGTGCGAGTTGGAGAATTCCTTTTCTTAGACACCTATCCCGGGGATCCGGATATCAAAAACGACTTCTACCTGATCCACCTGATCCCGGCGCACACATTTCTTAGAATCTGGATAGAGGGAGACGTTCTGCGCTATGCCATGCTCGACCTCGACTGGTTGAAGAGGATGATCTCCGAGAAGAAGGTCGAAATAGGGCACGAGCAGGTGGATGGAGGCATTGTCCTGACTGCGTCTACCAAAGAGCTGCAGGAGTTCTTTCTCAAGTATGCGGATGACGATAAGGCGTTTCCTGATCTCAAGGAATTGCACCGCCAGGAATGAGATTGGCAGACAGCAGGGCGGAGGGGGGACTTGATGCGCAAGATGAAGTTGCTCCAAATGGTCATTGCGAGTCCCCCGGACGGGGGGCGAAGTAATCTCTGTGCGGTGGCACTTCATTGGGATTGCTTCGTCGTTCTCCGCCTCTGGCTGGGGACTCCTCGCAACGACCGTAGGATACAAGAGAGAGGGAAATGAAGCTCTACCATTTCAGCGACAAGCCGGGGATAAAGCGATTCGATCCCCGGCCTGCGCCGAGCAAGAGCGCGAAGCAGGAGGGTCTGATGGTTTGGGCTATCGATTATGAGCATCTGCACAATTACTTGCTTCCGCGGGATTGCCCTAGGGTGACCTTCTTTGCCAGAGAAGACAGCGACCCCAAGGACATTGAGAAACTGATGGGCGGCACTTCCGCAACCCACGTTGTGGCGATTGAGGCTCGCTGGCTGCCGGAGATACAAAAACAGTGTGTTTACCAGTACGAGTTTGATTCCGAAGGCTTCACCTGCGTTGACCAGGTTGCCGGCTACTGGATTTCACGCAAACCGGTCATTCCCATTGCCGAAGCCAAGATTGACGACGTTCTCTCCGCCTTGCTGGAACACGACGTTGAACTGCGAATCATGGCCTCCTTGTGGAAACTCCGCGAGGTTGTAATAAACTCCACACTTGGCTTCTCCATTATCCGCATGAACAAAGCCCAGCCCCCGCCGGAAGGTTACGAGGTCTACCATCCACTGCCTTAGTTAGAACCACACGCTTATTTATCAGGAACGCAAATTTCGGAGGGCATTGGCTGCGTATTGTTCCCAAGAGCGGCGGATGAATAGAACCACTGTGGGCAACAAGGCAAACCGCTGGCGGGTGCTTCCTTTCACTTGCCTAAAGGATAATAGGGTTAGAAGACGCGACATGAGAGCACGTTCTGTTTTTCTCTTTCTCTTTCTATTGCTCATCAGTACCCAATCACAGGCTTTTGACGGTATCTCATTGGGGATGGGAACCGCCAGAGGTTCGATTGAGATCTTCCATGTGGGATTCCAGAAGCAATTCGGCCAAAGCTGGTTTGAATCGAGGGTGGGCTGTTTATCCGGATACCACGAGATCTCTCTGAACAGTCTGGAACATCGGGAAGAGTCGATACGGCAGATCGCATATTCGCCGGTGTTCACCTACTCGTTCGCTGGGCCTATTGATCTCGTGTCCCCGTACTTGGAAGGTGGATTAGGGATAAGTTTCCTTTCAGACAAAATGATAGCAGGTCGTGATCTTTCGACCTATTTCCAATTCGAAGATCGTATTGGTGTCGGTTTCAGAATCGGAAGAACACACATACATGATTTGAACATCAGGTACATGCATTACTCAAACGCGAGCATCAAGCAGCCCAATGACGGAATCGACATGTTGATGGTTTCATACAGTTGTTCTTTCTAAGTTGCCACCGTAAGGCATCCCACGCCTATTGCCCCTGTTCCTGCCGATGACCCCGTCGCATACTCTTCTTGCTGAAGTTGCGGGAACCCGTGATAAACTCCACACTTGGCTACTCCTTTATCCGCATGAACAAAGCCCAGCCCCCGCCGGGAGGTTATGACGCCTATCATCCGTTGCCGTAAGTGTTGCGCCCGCTCGGCGCGTTTTGCCAGCGCCATTTTCCCAGTCACGAGACTTGACAGCTGGTCAACAAAGCCTTAAGTTTCGATTGTCGGACACCACATGCAGGACCTGAGGCAACCTCAATCTGAGGAGGGCACGTATGAGCATTCATTTCCCGTCTCGAGTTGCTCGGAAGGAACTCGCGCTCACTTCTATTATAGTGCTTGGTATTGTGATCTTCTCGCTTTGCGGAACATCATCGTTCTCTGAAGCTGTGGATGAAAACAAGCAGAGGTCCCCCGCGACTTTTTCAATCATTGCTCGCGATTCTGTCACTGGTGAACTCGGGGTCGCTGTTGCTTCCCGGTTTTTTGGCGTTGGGGTGGTTGTGCCCTGGGCAAAGGCAGGCGTGGGTGCGGTGGCTACTCAGTCCTTTGCGAACACAACCTTTGGTTGGCGGGGGCTTGAGTTGTTGGAGAAAGGGGCGACCCCGGAAGAGATTGTCGAGATTCTTGTCAAAGATGATGACACCCCGCAAGGCGTCAATTCGGAATAGTGGCTGCAGACGGCAAATCAGCAACCTACACCGGAGAAAAGTGTCTCGCCTGGGCAGGTGGCCGACATGGCCCTGACTACGCCATTCAAGGCAACATTCTGGTTAGTGAAGAAGTGGTCATGGCAATGGAAAAGACATTCCTGGAGTCTCAAGGTACACTGGCAGAGCAGCTATATGCAGCTTTGTTGGCCGGGGAGGAAAAAGGGGGCGATTCCCGCGGAAAGCAGTCGGCAGCCCTGCTAGTTGTCAAGAAGAATGCCGGTTACGGTGGGTACACAGATCGTGCCATAGACATCAGAGTAGACGACCATGCCGAACCGTTCAAGGAGCTGGGCCGTCTGCTGAAAATCGCCCAGGTGAATTACTCCTGGAACGAAGCCTGGACTCTTTTCACTCAGAAGAAATATGCAGATGCTTTGCCACACATGGAGCGTTCAGCACGCCTGGCACCCGAGAACGGAGAAGTGTTCTATGACTTGGCGGTCATACGCCTTGCAAACGGAAAAGAGAGGGAAGCGCTTGAGGCATTAAAGAAATCACTCTCGCTGAATCCGAAGCTGAAGAAGCAAGCCGCCGAAGACGGCGACCTGGCAGGATTGAAAGGGAATCCGGAGTTTGAGGATTTGATCAAAGTCGGCGGGGAGTAAACTGAGTTCCTCGGTACCTGTCATTCTGACCCCACCATCGGCAGTTCGACTTCGCTCACTGCCCTGTCTTCGACCCTGAGGCTCAGACCCGAAGGGAACTTGTTGAAGGGCGGGGGAAGAATCTTGAGAGCCGAGATGCTTCGCTCCCCAGACGGAAGCGTCCGCTCGCTCAGCATGACAGTTTCCCTGTTGCGTTCGGTCACGTCCGCGCCACAGGCGCGTGACCTGACAACCGCATAGAAGTGTGCCAGGGCGCACTCAGGGCAAGCCGCAAACAAGACCTGGTACGACTATTGATAATCCTACTGAACCACGAGGCCCTTCTTCGTCTGCTCTAACGTTGCAGCAGGTAGACCGCCATCAGGTCCAGCGGGGCGTCGGAGATGGTGTAGTTTTGGCTCTGGCGAGACTGAATAAGTCTGAAGTTGCTCTCAAAATGCTCCGCCTGCACCACTCCCGGAAACCAATAGGGAAAGATAACAAGATAGCGGGCTTTTTCAATGGTGAGAAATCCCACCATGGTGGTTAAGTTGAACTGCAATTTGGGGGCAAGGCGCGGATTAAAAAGAACGCTCTGGCTGTTCAATCCCAGAAGGTCTATGGTCTTGCGCTTTCCGAAATACCGCAAAGCTCCCGCATCGTTGACCGCGAGTATGGCATCTGCAGGCGTATTCTTATTCACCCACTTTCCTAACTCGACCTGCACTTCATTGATGTTCTGACAATTCCAGGCATACTGACTGCTTCTGAACCGCAGTTGTCCAGGGAGTTTGATGCAAGACAGAGCAACCAACAGGATTGCAGTAAGATAGAGAAGCCACTTCATGTTCTTATTCGACCCGGTCCCGGCGGACCTTCTTGCTGCCCCCCACAGGAATTCAAAACCTGCTGCGAGAGGGATGAAGATGAAGGGGAGACCTGGCACCACATAACGGAACCAGTAGAAATAGGCGCCCGATTGGTCAGGTATGTACCGCGATGCGGCTACGGCGAAGATGAAAAGCCAAGGGTAAAGAAGTATGATCAGCACGATCGTCCTCTGTCGGAGCGTAAGCATATACAAAATGCCGAGCAGATAGAGCAAAACGCCGGAGAAAAGAAACATGGCCGGTGTTTGTAAGACCACTTCGCCGATTATGCGACCGAACGTGCCGAGAACGTCGTAGGTTGAGGATTTAGCGTAAAAAGTATTGGGCATGAGATGTCCTGTTACCACCAGACATAGAAGGGACCACAACGAGAGCAGAATCACCGTAGGCAGTAGGAGCTTTAAGGTCCGCTTCAATTTTGTCAGGCGCGATTTCGAGAATCTCGACAAAACGACTAAGAGCACAACCAGCGCAGTAAGGATGGCATTCTCCGGGCGAGCTATGGCCCCCAGGCCCAAGAACAGACCGCCCAGAAGGTAGCGGGCTTTGAGCAGGCACAATACGGCCCATGCGCTCAGACACGTCGCCAGACAGATCTCCATCCCCGAGACTTGTGAAAAGGCTATTACCGGCATGGTGGCAACGTACAATCCACACAGCACTGACGATGCAAGGATTTTGGTGAAACGGCGGCAGATTTCGAAAATGGCAACCGACGAAAGCCAGGCTAAGAGCACCCCAAGGATTTTTATTATCACAACCGGGGAGGCGCCGGTGGAGGAGGCGATGAGATGACCCAAAGCACCGAACACCAGCCATAATGGGCTGGTGAATCCGGTCTCCAGAACTCCGTCGTTATAATAGGGCAAACCGGATTGAGCCAGATTCCTGGCATATACCATGTGGATCCAGGTATCATCAAGGGGAAAGCCGGACAGGGCAGCATCGGATCCGGGGGAGCGGTCCGAAACGAATAGCAGCGCAAGAACAATGTGAACCACTAAAAGAACAAGCCAGATCACACGTTTGGGAGTATATCTGGCTGGGGGATTCGGCTTACTATTACCGTGCTTTGTTGGGGTCAATATTCCTCGTCTTGGTATTGTGAGTCCAGCTTGTCTGAGGGACTATTCAGAAGAGGAGATCGTTAACCGGACCATTCGCCCATCTGGATCCATGGGAAACGAAACGGTCTTCGGGATGGTACACCAACAAACCCGTTGAGCCTGGTTGGTCGACTAATCCGCTTCCATTACTCAGACCGCTTCTAAGAATAGGCGTTTGAAGGCTTCCTTGCTCTCCTTTCTTATCAGCATAATGATGGTGTCCCCCTCCCGGAATCTGGTATCACCTCTGGGAATTATAACCTCATTTCCTCTCAAGGCAGCAATGATTATACAATCCTTGGGCAGTTTGAGCTTGGATATTTTTTTGTCGATCAAAGAGGATTCCTTTGAGAGCTGGCTCTTGAAGATTTCCACCCCGCCCTCTTTGAATGCCAGAAGCGGTATTGCCATCCCGGCGTCGATCTTCTCTTCGATTAGCGACGCAATGATTCCTGTGCTGGAGACGGTGGCGTCCACTCCCAAAGAGGAGAAGAGATCCTCGTTTTTGGGATCGTTCACTACGGCGATGGTGCGCGGGATGAGATAGATCAGCTTGGCTAACTGGCAGATGACCAGATTGTCCTGGTCAGTGCCGGTAGCGGCAACCAAAACGTCGGCGCGGTTAGCTCCCATGTCCAATAGAGTCCCCAAGTCCGCTCCATCCCCCATTATTACTGATTCTCCCAACTCATCGGAAAGCCTGGCAAAACGTGTAGGGTCTTTTTCCACCAGGACCACCTCATGCTTTTCCTCCTGAAGCAGTCTGGTAAGGGAGAGGCCCACGTCTCCGCCGCCTACAATGACTATATACATAAGATTATCCTCGTCTTTTGTCTTTGCTCAGGATTCTTCTGACTTCAGAAACTCTTTGAATCTCTCCACCGTGTCCACCGTCGGGCAGATGATGTCTAAGTGTAACCCTTCGAAGGCTTTGGACCTTTGAACGTCGTAGACGCGACTGGCTACCCTGGGAACCTTAAACGTGTGTTTGACCAGTTGAGCGGCGGTCAAGTTCGTGTTATCGCTGTTGGTCAGGGCCAGGAAAACGTCTGCTTCTTCTATCCCGGCTTTCCTAAGGACATCATGCTCGACTCCCATGCCCAGTATCCTTTTTACCTCGGCATCCTTTGGAAGCCTGGTGAAGGAGCTCTCTTCGGAGTCTATAACCGCAACTTCATTCCCGTTTTTGACCAGCTCGGTGGCCAGCATGGCTCCCACTCGACTGCATCCCAAGATTACTACTTTCATAGCGGTTCTCCTGTAAAAACCGGTCAACGGATTGAACGGATGGAGCGGACAACTGATCTGTTTGATCCGTTACATGGTTGACAGATATGTCAACTATCCAGGCAATTTATCGACTACCACCTCGCAGGGAGCTTTTCGCAGCAGGGTGTCCGTGGTCCTTCCCCAGCCAGACTGGCTTCCCCGCCAGGTGGAACGCATTCCGAGGACAATAACGTCTACGTCGCTATCCCGGGCAACTTTGAGTATTCCTTCGCCTGCCTCCCTGGCTCTTTCCAGTTTAAGGATGGGAATCAAATGATGCAGTTCCACGATCTCCTTTCCTCTGCTTAAGGCCTCTTCTGCTTCCTTCTCCGCCTCCGGAATGGGCGCATTCAAAGGCAGGGTTCTGGGAATCTCCAGCACATAGGTGAGCACTATCTCCGCCTCCTGTTCCGTCCCCAGGCGGCAGGCCAACTCGATCCCTTTCTCGGAATAGGGTGCTCCGGATGTGGGCACCAGGATTCGTTTGAAAGCTCCCACCGCATGCCTGGCCTTTGCCACTGCCGACTGAATCTGTTTGGGGGGATGAAGCATCCACCACAACAGAGCGCCCATAGATATGGTGAACAGGGCGGCTAATACCGCTCCCAGAAAGGTCACCTGTGGCTGCATTTTCGTCTTTCCTTAAAATATTTGATTACGAAATTCAACCTATAACAACCCAAAGCTAAAAATCCTCCGCCCACAAGCAGGGTCATTATGGTGATGGGGCCGCTTACGGATCTTATCAAAATGATCGCTCCCAGTATCACCATAAGAGCGCTGGTGACAATTTGATAATAGTCCGTCCTGCACAATTTATCAGGCATAGGCTGTGCGGATTGGCCGGGTCTAAAAAAACTCATTTCAACTCCACCCTCTTTTTATCCCGTTCAGCCAGGGCCAACTTGTACTTCTCCAACAGATCGAATTCCTCTGCCGAGCTGAGCACGTCCATCTGTTGCTTCTCCCAGTTATGCTCTATGCTCCTGAAGATGGGGAGCTTTCTTGACTTTCGATACCAGGCGTAGTAACCAAAACAAAGAAGAATCCAGGCAGGCCCAGCAATTCGTCCGATGTCGTGGGTTAAAACCACCATAAATAGTATTGTAGCGATCCCCAACATTCCAATAACCCCCAGGACGGGGAAGAGGACCTTTCTTCCCTTGTATTTCAGTTTTATGTTTAAAGGCATCTTGTAGGGCCTGGGGGTCCATGGTTCGGAGAATCGGAGTTTGATTAAGGCTATGAACACCATGGTATATCCCAAACTAGCGCCGAAGGCATACATGTTTGCGAGCGTGTCCATGGCTGAGGGGGTGAGGAAGGACAGGATGGTTTCAATTACCCCGATTCCGGAAAAGACCAAAATGGTGCGGATAGGAGTCTTGTATTTGGGGTGAACTGCGTCAAACCAGGAGCTGATAATTCCGAATTTGCTTAAATAGTAAGTCAACCTGGATGCTCCCACTATCCCGGTGTTGGCGGAGATGAAGAGTATCAAGGCGCCCATTGCTGCGGCAAACGGTCCTGCTATCAAGCCCACGAAAGGTATAGCTTCTGCCAGAATCGCAACCGGATTGTCGATGTTTGCGGCAAACTCCTGCCAGGGCAAAATCCCCAAACCCAGGGTTGAAAAAGCCACAGCAAAGATGAATACCGTGAAAATCAGTGTAATTGAAGTACGCGGGATAACAGTGGCCGGACGTCTGGTCTCCTGCGCCACCTCGGAGATAGATTCCAGCCCCACAAATGATATGATGGCAATGGATGAACCATACATCAGGTTATGAACTGAAGGAAATTGTGTATTCCATTGGTGAACTAGAAGCTCAGGCCTCCAGGCAAACAGAAATGCCAGGATGACTAAGGCCGACTCGGTGGCGATAACCACTGCACCTATCACCTCATTGACAAAGGAGGATTCCCGTATACCCCGGATATTGAGCCAGATTAAGAATCCTATCAGGATGAGAGTCTCGGCGCACCAGACCGGATTGATGTTTTGGAAAGGTCCAATGGTGGTGACGAAGCTGGCTATGTCGCGACCTATGACGTAGGGCATGAAAAAATTGATATAGCCGGCAGAGGCCGTGGCAAAGAGCGCGATGTTGATGGTGTAGTCCAGGAGCAGAGCAGACCCGGCCACAAAACCCCAGAAATCGCCCAGACCTCGAAGGGTGAAGTAAGATCCTCCGCCAGCCACGGGATAGGCTGCGGCAAGCTCGGTGTATGCCAGCCCTATCATTATATAGATGATCCCGGCCATGGCGAAGACCAGGCTGGTTGCCCCCTGAGCATAAGCCATCACCAGGCCTAAGGCAACGTAGGTGTCTGCTCCCACGTCGGCGAAGCCCCACATGTAGGAGCCCCATACGGTGACGTCCCGTCTAAGCTCCGATTTTCCCTGCCCGTGAGCAGTTTTTACTTCGTTAGCCATAGTGTGCCATCACGGATTCTTATGTCAAAACAAAAAAGACCACGGAGACCCGTTTGGGAGAGGGGAACCCTATGGTCTTGATGTCGGTCAACCGATGGGTCAAGGGATGTAACGGATTAAACGCCCAGACGGGCGTCCGTCTGGACGGATCACCCATCCGCTCCATCCGTTTGATCCTTCAGGTCAAGCCTTTCTTTCGACCCTGAGGTCTCACTTCGTGCCGAGCGCACTCAGTGCGAGGCAGGACCGAAGTGCAGGACGAGTCCGCTGACGCGTCAGCTTTGTCCGTTGATCGACTCGTCTAATCCGTTGATTCGTTCCTCTCTTCACGCCTGCGAAGTTAGCTGTCGGGCTCGGGTTAAGAGCTAACCCTACTCCCCCGCCAACGGCGGGGGGGATTCGCCCCGGAAAACCTCGTTGGTCCCTCCGCCCTCCTGCACCATACGGTACAGGGGGTTAGGCGACTTGGTCCAATGTTGAGCGCAATTATATGGAATGCGTTCTGACTTGTCAAGACATATTTTGGGACGTGTCGTTGGCTCTACACCTCGGTCTTAAGTTGATTGTCTTCGTAGCCCTCCTCTTCGATTTTCATCTGCTTGACCTTCCTCGCCTTCCTGGCCCAATCGATGGAGTCTCTGAGCATTCTCTCTTCAGCCTCGGTGAGTCCCTCCATCACGGGAATGCCCACCTTTATGAGAGTCCTGACCATGTCCGCCATGGTGCGGTCGTATTTCCCGGCCAACTTCATTATCCTCTGCTTCAACTGGTAGGAGACGAAGACGTTCAGACAATGCTCGCCTCGAAGCTTGGTAATAGGCTCGGTCATTTCTACCTCCGGGGGGTTAAAGGTTCAAAAGTTCAAAGGTTTAAAAGTTTAAAGGTTCAAAAGCTCAAGAGTTCAATAGTCTAAGGTTTTGTCTGCCTACTGTGTACTGCCTACTTTCATCTGCCATTTAAACCATGTGCTTCTTTTTATGCCCAATGATCACCTGGGGAGTTTTTACATTGATCCCGTATTTTTGCTTGAAGATTCTAATCAGCCGCGAATAAGTCTCTTCCTCTTTCTTGCTTCTGATCAATTCATCCAGTTCTCCCCTGAAAGGACTGCTGCAGATTACGCAAGCTGTCTCTTGCGGAATCTCGAATTCGAATTGCTCCTTCACGAAATCAGTCAAAAGGATTCGCAATTTGCCCAGCGCCCTTTCGTGGAGCCTTTCCAGCTTCCAGGTCTTCTTTTTCATGATCCCGGCAATCTCCTGATAGCTCCGGACCTGAAAATAGAACAGCTCGACGAATTGTTTTTCTGTCGGTAAGAGTCTCTCGACAGCCGCTCTGACCTGGCGGTCGATCAGCTCTTCCTTTTTCGACCTCTCCTGGTCAGGGGTGGAACTCCCGAGGATTCTCTGCTCGATTTCCTGGTCCAGATGCCCGAACAGCTTAGTCACCCGATTCACGTAGCGGATTCGAGTTCTCTTTTTCCTCCCATAGGACAATGATGAACTGTAATAATCCACAAACTCATGCCCACGGCGCTTGTCTTTCTTTCCTTTCTTCATAAGTGTACCTTTGTTCTTTTCGAGGGAAATGTAGGAGAGGAGGGAAGACAGGCAATCATATCACCGTGATTTCTGGACAACCGCAATGTCATCTCCGAGTCACTCGGACTTTGAAACGGAACGGATTCCAGAACCCTCGTCTAAGGGAGAGTGAGATAGGGGCGGAGCTGAAGGGCGTGTTGAAAAAGTGATTTTTGGAGTGCCCAGATGGGCGTTTTTTTGAAATCCAGAACTTATTGTACCGCAAGCACTTGAGCATCTAGTAAAATCGCCCAGACGGGCACTCCGGTTCAGGGTTTTTCAACAGTCCCTTAAACTCCGCCCGCAACGAGGGTTTTCTTAGCAGAAAGGAAAAGGACCAGCACCTAACTTAAGTTAGGTGCTGGTCCTTCTGGAGGGTGGCTCGGCAGAAAAGAGAAAGGCTCTCGAACAGTTCGTCCGAGAGCCTCCTGAAATCAACCTGAGTAAACCTTACTTCTTCTTCTTCGCCTTGGTTCCCTTAGCCTTCTTGGCTGGCTTCTTGGTTCCACACGGCTTGCGGCTTCCGCAACCTTTTCCTGCCAATTCACTCACCTCCCAGAGAGGCAAAGTTGGTTGAAGGTTTAAGCCCGCTCAGTTAAACAACCACTGGCGGCCCAATTCTGTACTGATTATATCAGTTCTTGGCACGATCTGTCAAGGAGAATTTTCATCTTGCGAAAGGATTTGAAGGCAATCCGGGATGGGTGTTCGTATGTGATGACCCCGGGATAATTCGCACACCGCTTTTCTCTAGCCGCCTGTAACAAAGAATGTTATATTCACGTAAAGAGAACTGAACCTGAAAAGGAGGAATCATGAATTGTACGGATAACAAGGAAACCCGTCACGGTATGGTGATCGGAGGGCTGATAGTATTGGGCCTGGGAGTGGTATTTCTTTTGGCGAACTTAGAGATCATCCCCGACTTCGGCACGATGTGGCCTCTGATCTTAGTGGTCGTCGGTATCGCGCTTCTGATAGGAGCCGCGGTGAAGAAAGACAAAAAGGGGGAGAAAGAAGAAGATAAACTTCAGCCACCTCATTAAAAAGAGGGCGAAGCCAAAGCTCCGCCCCTGCGCTCTTGCGTTAGAGGAAAAGCTCAGCCAGCGCATCCTGGCAGCGGAGCGTCGCCGCCTCGATATAGATAATTAAGCAGATAAACGATATCCGCCACGTTGATGACGCAATCATCATTCGGATCGCCGCACTGCGAGGGAACAGGTTCCAACCCGCCTTTGTATAGGTAATTAACCAGATAGACTATGTCCCCCACCTCCACGTCGCCGCCTCCGTTGGCATCGCCCCACACGTAGGCGGGCGCGACATTCCTGAAGATGAAGTTGGCTCCTCCCCAGTTGCTCACTCCCAGATCAGGCTTATGGGAGTAGTGATAGTCGACCACCATGTCACTCACGGGGGATGTGGCGAGAGAGACCCAGCCACCGGCAAGATTACAGCAGAACTCGGTCAATTCAAGGGTGTCGCTGTCCACTATCACTCTTTCCAAAGAGTGGGCGGGATAGTGGTTCAGGTAGAACACCTTCTTGACCCCGTCACCTGCATGAACCTCGCCAACAACATTCAACACCCCATCGCCATCGATGTCCGCCCATACCATCTCCTCCACCACCTCCGAATTGGTTGAACTCCAGGTAGGGCTGGTGGTCAGGTTGCTGCCGGTGTTCTCGTAAATCACAGAGTAACCCCACCATCTTCCCGCGGCTAAATCCTTGTCGCCGTCGTTGTCCACGTCACACCAGGAAACCGAAGAGCCATAGCCCTCAGTGCTGGATCTCCAAATAGGAGAGGTGTTGAGCGTCCCGTTCACATTATGATACACCTCAAAATATCCCGGCGGCCCCAGCTGATCGTTGTTTGCCACGGCCAAGTCCAGCCAGCCATCATCATCCATGTCTCCCCAGTTGAGGGTGTTCCCGTCATAGTATCCTCCGGAGTTCCATGAGGCATATCGTTCTATTGAATCTCCGTAGTTATAATAGACGAACAGTGGGCCGATGGCACTGATGAAGGCCAGGTCGAGGTCTCCATCATTGTCCACATCCCCCCATTCCACGTCATAACAGGGAGTGCTATCAATGGATGTCCAGGAAGGCGTCGTCTCAAGGGTTCCGTCGATATTGTAGTAAATCCTCTGATGCTCACGGTAGTTATTATAGGCCTCCCCGGAGGCAACGGCGAGATCCAGGTCACCATCTCCGTCCGCATCCCCGAATGCGCAGGCAAAGGTGTGCATCGAATCCGCGGACTCCCAAGAGGGAGAGGTTTCCAGAGCCCCGCCCAAGTTCATATAGAGTTGGGTGGTCGTTGGCCCCCATCCCGACGCGATATAGTTGGATACGGCCCAATCCAAATAGCCATCCTGATTCACATCGCCTAAGGCCGAGTGTCCGGAATACTGGGCGTTGGTGGAAGCCCAGGTGTGAAAGTTTTGAAGAGTCCCGCCATAATTGAAGTAGACGTAATTGGGGGCAAGTGCCATGTCATTTCCCCTGGAGATGGCCCAGTCCAGGAAGCCGTTTTTGTCTATGTCTCCCCAGTTTGCACCGGTGGAGTAGCCGCCGGTTTCCATCGATTGCCAGTAGGGTGACGTCTGCAACGGGATTTGAGCCGAGCCGAATCCGCAAATCGTGACAATCATCAGAAAGGTGATCAGTATCGTTTTCATTGCAACTTACCTCCGGATTTGAGTTAGCTTTTCTGGCTCCCGCCGCAGGCTCATCGGCTACTTCCGGGGGGAGGCCCTCCTCTGAACAGATAATTCACAAGGTAGATTACGTCACCGATATCTATAATCTCGTCGCTATTTGCGTCTCCAGAAAAGTAGGGGAGAGGCGGAGGCCCATTCTTAAACAGATAGTTTACAAGATAGACCACATCTCCTAAATTGACATCCTGGTCGTAATTGGCATCTCCCAGAATATATGATCCTATTTCTAAGGTAAACTGGAAGTCTGAACCGCCCAAAACCTGGACTACGGTATCGAGAGGAATGTAACCGGGATGACCGATTTGAAAGAGGTAAGAACCACCGCCCACATTTTCAAGAAGGAAAGAACCAGCCTTGTCGGTGGTGTCCTCAAGTGCTACTCCCAAGACATGGACGACGCTTCCCGAGGAGTCCGGAGGATCGTCCGACAGACCAACTTTGCCTGTCACGTCGAAGTAGTTCTCCACCTCCACCTGCATGCTGTCGGAATCCGTGTTTCCGTACCTGTCGGAGGCGGTCACCTTCACCCAGTAAGTGCCGTTGGGGAACTCCTGAGTATTCCAGCCTAAGAGCCAATCGGAACCCTCAA
>JBARPX010000077.1:0-12360 GCA_049643405.1 Candidatus Zixiibacteriota bacterium | reverse complement strand
TGTTGATGGAAAAGCCGGCAATGTACATGATGAAGAAGGCGCCGATAAGCGAAATGGGGATGGCCAGCATGGGGATGATGGTGGTTCGCCAGTGGCGCAGGAAAACGAAAATCACCAACAGCACCAGGAGGAATGCGATCAGAATGGTTTCGATCACCTCGCTGATGGCCTTGCGGATGCTGGCCGTGACGTCCATGGCCACGGTGACTTTGACGTCCTCCGGCAGATCTCTTTCTATCTGCTTCAGTCGAGAATAAAATGCGTCGGCGATGGCTATCTGATTCGCTCCCGATTGGGGAACTAAGACCACTGCCACCATGGGAAGGCCGCCGCTGCCCAGCATGATGGAACGTTCGTTTTCCGCGGTCAGCACAGCCCGGCCCACGTCACGAAATCTGACCGCCGCCCCGTCCGACTCTTTGATGACGAGTTCATTGAATTCCTCGGGAGTGGACAACCGGCCGAATGTGCGGATAGACAGCTCCGTATTATAGCCTTCGATGCGGCCCGAGGGCAGCTCGACGTTCCCCCGATTTAGGGCGTCTCTTACGTCCAGCGGTGTCAATCCTTGTGAGGCCAGGCGGGCCGGATCGATCAAGAGCTTCATGGCGTATTCCTTTTCGCCCCAGATCCCCACGTCACTCACCCCGGGTATGGTCTGCAGGCGCTCCTTCAAAACGTCGTTGGCCAGGGCCGAAAGTTCAAGCAGGCTGCGCTTGTCGCTGTAGACGGTCATGAACACGATTGGGCTGACGTCCGCATCGGCTTTGGAAACCCTGGGGGGATCGACGTCCGGAGGGAGATCGCGCGCCGCTCTCGATACGCGGTCGCGCACGTCGTTCGCCGCCGCCTCCATGTCGACGCCCAGCTCGAATTCAACCGTGATCCTGCTTCTCCCGTCACTGCTGGAGGAAGTAAGCGAACGAATGCCCGCGATGCCGTTGATCGATTCCTCCAGTGGATCGGTTATCTGCGATTCGATCACGTCGGCGTTGGCGCCGGTATAACTGGTGCTGACGGTGACGACGGGGGGGTCGACATTGGGATACTCGCGCACCCCCAGGTAAGAGAAACCGATTACTCCGAACAGGACTACCAAAAGAGACAATACGATGGAGAAAACTGGACGATTGATGCAGATGGAAGGCAGGCTCATGGAAGGCTGTCCTCAGTTGCTCCGGAGATTCTTTATCTGGACGGCCTTGCCATCCGTCAACTGAAGCAGACCTGTGACCACAAGAGTATCCTGCGGATTCAGCCCTTCAACGATCTGTACCCCGGTTTCGGTTCGAATGCCGGTTTTAACCGCAACCGAGCGGACTTTCCCGTCGACACAAATGAAGACCTTTTCCCCGCTCATCTCCGGGATGACGGATTCTGTGGGAATCACTATCGCATTTGGCAATTGCTCGAGAGTAATATCCACCTTGGCAAAGGAGCCGGGAATCAAATCTCCGTGGGGATTGGCGATCCTGGCGCGCGCTTTCATGGTCCTGGTGGCCGGGTCTATCTTCGCTTCCACCGCATAGACCGAACCCTGGTATTCCTCCTGGGAATCGCCCACCTGCACCGTGATTTCGTTGCCCTGTTTTATCTGCTTCGCATACTTCTCCGGAACGGAGAATTCGACCTTTATAGGGTCCACGTCTTGCATGGTGGCAACCAGCATATTGCTGGTGACGTAACTCCCTTCGCTGACGTATCTCAGCCCAACCATCCCGTCAAAAGGAGCTACTATTTCCGTTTTGGCAAGCTTGGACCTGATGACTTCCTTTTCGGCACTGATCATTCCCAGAGCATTGGCCGCCTTGTCGTATTCCTCCTGGCTTATCCCCTTTAGCTCAACAAGCCGGAGCATTCGGGCCTCTTTGTCCGAAGCTTCCTTCTCTTCAAACTCTTTTCGTTTAAGCTCCGCTTTCAGTTCGCGGTCATTGATTCTCAGCAGCACCTCACCCTTCTTCACCCTGCTTCCTTCCGCGAAAGAGATGCCGGTGACTCTTCCCGAGACTTCAGGCCGCAATTCAACCTCCTCGTTGGCCAGGAGAGTTCCTGTGGTAAATATCTTGTTGTTGAGCAGTTGCGGCTGGATCACAACTACATCTACGGGCACCTTGGCTGCTCCCATGCCCGAGCCGCGCCCGGGCGCACGGTTCTTTCCGCTGTCACAGCCGCCGATCACCAGGATCGGGAATAGAATCAAGAGTGGAAACATCTTTAGGCGCATCATAGTTCCTTCCAGAATCGTATCGAAGTCCCTGTGAATTGACTCTCTCATTATTTGCCTACTATAGACGGTGTTTTCGTGGGTGGCGTTTGGTCGCTCGTCTTGGCGACAGCCCCCCTTTTCAATCCCCCCTTATCCCCCCCCTTGTCAGGGAGCATGTTTTCCTGTTCCCGAGACGAGGATGCGTTCTTTTTGGTCCCCCTGACAAGGGGGACAGCAGGAGGTTCTTTCGATGCTCGCCATGTCAACCAAAAAGACGGGAGAAATCACCGTCGGGCAGTCAGCCCGAAGGTCGCTATGCTCCAACCCTATCCCTCGGAGAGAACCTGTTATGCCACTCCCTCACATCAGACCCGGCGAGGTGGATATACAGCTGAGTCGTACTCTGGGTTGTATGACCCAGGATCTTCTGGAGGATGGCAGAGGAGCCACCGGATTTAATCCAGAAGGTTCCTGCTGAGTGGCGGAGGAGGTGGGGGGTGAGTTCAAGGAGTGAGCCCGAAGTCCGAACCTCTGGCTGATGGACATGAGGACGATGGCGTAGGAATCTGAGACGCGTTGGACAAGCAAGGGCTGAGTCAAGCGATTGGATCATGGGGGTTCTCCTTGTCCGGTGGAATCGGATTCCTACCGCCTCACAGGATGCTATGTCGCTGATTTCTGACAAGACGCTACGGGTAACTGCTAGGGCTTTCCACCCTTCTCAATTTCCGTCAGTTGGTAGATGTAATCGAAACCATGAACGACCTTCGAGAAAGTGAGTCCCTGTCTTCTCAGCTTCTCTTCCACCACCGCAGACTGCTCCACGGGATTCAACTGATGAATGGGAATCTTGTACCGAGACCCTTCTTTCTCTATATTCAACACTAGGGGATCGGTACCGCGGTCATTGGTGCAGAGAAGCAGATAGACCCTAGCCTGAGCGCACCTCCTTCTGATCTCATCCAAAGAACGATCGATTCCGGAGATGGACCAGTAGGGCATGCGCCGAGGCCAGATAAAACGCAGTTTCCGAGGGATGTTCGTGATTATTGTATCTTCGGAGGTCACCCTCTTCTTGAGGAACGTCAGGCTGGACCTGTTCAGATTCCCCGGTTGTTCCATAGCCTGGAAGGAACCCGAGCTCACCCCCGAGTAGATACTGGCGCTAGAAATGAGCTGAATCACCCAGAACAGGGAAGTTCCTGCGATCACGAAACCGGAAAGTAATTTCTTGATTCCTTTCCCTGACAAGGTTCTGAGAAGGTGAGTAGCGCTTGAGAACACCAAAAGCAAGACAAACGGATACAGGGGTGTGACGAATCGCGAGCCGAGCGGATCCACGCTGATGCGCGAGGTGGTAACGAGTAAGGCCAATGAATAGAAAACAACATAGATGGCAGGAACGGCCAGGAATTTGACCGCCTCACGGAATGATGCCTGCGTCACGACCAGCCTGACAAAAACAGTTGTGAGACCAACTAAACTGAGGATGACAATCACACCTAACCATAACGACAGGGAGTTCAGTCCCCAGCTGGAGACGGAATCCGTCAAGAGAAACGTATACCCTCGGAATGTCAAATCGAGGCTGAGGAAATCGTGGTAGATCGTTGAAAGGAATAGGCCAACTTGTTTCAGAAACGAAATGGGCGCAGGAACAGTGCGTCTTTCAACGCTTCCAACGTAGATGAGAGCGGTTAAGAGGTTCGCCACCATTGGCACAACACCTAGTAGGCCAAAAAGCAGCATCTGTCCGGGCCTTTTTCGTAGCTTTCCGAATTTGGAGGAGAAGAACATTACCACTAGTCCCGTGCCAATCAGGGAGACACCTAGGTAGCGAGTCGCGAATCCAAGGCCAGCGAGAACAGCACCGGCAGCCACGTACTTGATGTCCTTTCCCCTGGGACCGTCCAGATAGGAGAGCATAAACAGAAAGAATACAAGCGAAAGCATGATGTACAGGGTCTCCGACCAACAATAGGAGAAAGTATAGAGTATGGGGGTCAAGATCAACATGGATAGGGCACTCAGATGGGCAGTTGGTTTCCCCTCAATCCGAAGCCCGAGGAAGAAAACCGCTACAACGGAAATGACGAAAGATAATATTCCGACAATCCGACCTGCGTCAGACCCGTGAACTAATCCAACGAACTGCACGACCGCGATGGTGAGCGGGTAAAACATGGGAGAGTGGGGATACGCTGTTCTCACAGCCTCTCCTATCTCGCCGTTTCTGATAAGATCAGCCGTTTCGAGGTATCTTTCGGAGTCGGCACTGACCCCTACTCCACCGGAAGTGAAGATATACATCACCACAACCGCCAACACGCAGTAGAGCAAAGGGAACAGGAGGCCTTGGTCCCCCAACATCCCACTCGGTCTCCTACTTGACATAGACTCCGACTCTTTCTCGGCTAGTTCCTCGGACGATACTTTGCCCAAGGGTCTTATTCTCCACCAATTATATATCTGAGAGCAATCTACCTTCCGAGTATGGACTGGTCAACGACTAAAATTGATATTCGTTCCAAGCGGGAGTTCCCGCCGGGAATGACCGCCTGCTCAAATGCATCCTTGGCGTGACAAGGACTCAACTCTTCACCCTATCCCCCGGAGAGAACCTACTATGCCACTCCTTCACATCACTCCCAGCCAGATGGATGTAGAGCTGGGTCGTACTCTGGGTGGTATGTCCCAGGATCTTCTGGAGGATGGCAGAGGAACCACCTGACTTGATCCAGAATGTTCCAGCGGAGTGGCGGAGGAGGTGGGGGGAGAGTTTGAGGGCTGAGCCCGGAGGTCTGTGGCTTGGACAACACGAATCACAGAGCATCCAACTCCTCTCGTACTTCCTGGATCTCCTGCGCTAGTCTAACCAACTCAGCCGCTTTCTCCTTGGTAAGGATCTTCTGCCTGACTATCTTCCAGTCGTACCATCCGTCAGGATCGCACAGAGGCAGGATGTCTACCACCTTTCCGCTTAGCTCGAGACGCTTCCTGGCCAGTTCCTTGCCCCTATTGTCCACGTCCTCGGCCATCGCCTAACACCTCGGTAGTGAGAATTGTGCCTTGCGCCCTGCGGCTTTCAGTGTCGCTGGAGTAATCCCACCCTCAATTCAAAAAATGTCTGGCATCCGTCCTCTGTTCGGAAAAACATCGCATCGCGTTGTCCTTATCCTTCTGAGGGGGAGGCCAGCAGGGTTTTCACCCAGAGCTCCTGCTTTTCGGACGGCTGCGTGCGGGAAACACCTCCGCGACCACCACCCCTTCCACCGCCCTTGCCACCTCTCCCTCCACCACCACCGCGACCGCCTCCACCTCCTCCCCTCATGCGCTGACGATCACCCACACTCATACCGCCCCATTCCAATCCAAGACAGATGATTTGGCCCGGCTGGGCCCCGATGCCGTAATCGAAAACGTCGCTTTTCTTCAACGGTATGCTGAATTCATACGTGTAGATACCCTGTGGAGAGGCAAAACAAGCAGCTGGGCCGCCTGAGCCATCTGTGCGTAGCGTGATTTCCTGTTTACTTTTCTTATCGATGACGGTGATCTGACCACCCGTGTCTTGCTCCATATCCAAAAGGCGCTGTTGTTGTTCGGGCGTCATGGTCTCCCTGAATCCACCTCGGTCGGAAGCCCCTGGCATTTGCAGATCGGAAAGAGATGGCCCGCCAGTGTAGCGGATGCCGAAGTCTTTTTTCTTTTTGCCGGAACTGTCGAGCCAGAGGGTCACGCTGCCCATGCGAATGGCCCGTGCCCAGGCCTGGTTACTGAAACGGAAAAGAATGTAGAGGCTCTCATTATCATTCCGCAAACCCAGTTGCACGCCGGAGTCTTCGAAATAGACTGTGGATCCAGTGGGCCATTCGGTCATCTCGCCGTCCACCTTCAACGGCTCCGCCGACCAGTTGGTCTGCACTTCCTGAGGGCCACAGCCAGCTAACAGGAATGGACCAGCCAGCGTTAACAAAAGGAGTGCTTTTCCACTCAGAGTAGTGAAATCCTTGTAGCTCATTTTTTGCCTCATCATTGACTGGTTAAAAACTGGGGGTAACCGAGATGCTCGGCTACCCCCACGCAATTAATACAAGTCCGGAGGTGTTTCGGTCTACTTGAGCAAAACCATGCTGTTGGTCGCCTCGTATGGACCGGCCTCAATGCGGTATAAATAAACCCCACTTGCTGTGATATCCCCACTTTCGTTGCGACCGTCCCAACTCACGCTGTAGGTACCTGCCGGTTGGTATCCCAAATCATAGGAGCGGATCAACTGTCCTGCAACGTTGTAAATCTGTATCCGCACATTTTCCGAAACACTCAGCGTATAGGCGATTTGGGTCTCCGGGTTGAAGGGATTCGGATAGCTCTGGGCTTGAATATTAAGCTCGGCAGTTGTCTTTTCAGAAGAGGTGCTCTCAGATTTCTCAGGTAGGTCAAAACCGTACTCCTGGAGCATCTCATCAATTGCAGTTCGAATCTCCTCACGGGAAGCATCTTGGCTTCGCATCTCTCTGACCTTCTCCCGAAGAGTTTGCCTCTGCTCATCGGTCAGATCGGCCCCGAAACCACCCCGACCGTGACCGAAGCCACGGCGTTCACCCCGGTTGTCAGGCAACTCGACTCCATAGCCTTTAAGCATCTCAGCTTTCGCAGCCCGAATCTCCTCACGGGTAGCACCCTGGCTTCGCATATCTTTGACCTTCTCCCGAAGAGCCCCTCTCTGCTCATCGGTCAGATTGGCCATAAAGCCGCCCCGATTGTGTCTCAAACCTTCAGAACCACCCAGCAGACGGCACTTCTCAGGCAACTCGATACCATACCCTTGGAGCAACTCAGCTACTGCAGTTCGAATCTCCTCACGGGTAGCATCCTGGCTTCGCATCTCTTTGGTCTTCACCCGAACAGCTTCTCTCTGCTCTTCGGTCAGATTGGCCCAGAAGCCTTTTCCGTGATGGTCACCTCTCTGACCCTGCGCCGACACGACATCGCTTACACCCACGAGAACGCTGACGAAAAGCACCAGTGTTATGATGCCTGCTATCATTGAAAACCTTTTCATTTTGGATACCTCCAATCAATTTAAGGTTAACTTCTTTAAGTTTCTGAGTTCATTGTAAAAACTCAAAAACTCACTATTAATGAATTCCACCTTCAGCGAATTTGCATCTTCAGTTCCGATTTCAAAAATGAAGGTGCTTTTTGATTTTTTTTGATTCGATTTGATGAGATTATGACCTTTCATTTTCAAATAGGCTGAAAATGCCAGGTCATCTGTGGTGATATGATTGTTTTTGATTTCACTTGATTTCATATTTATTTACCCTCTTCAAAATTAAGATGCCTTGGTCCTCTCCCTATTCCTTTTCCGCGGTCTATCAACCCTTTTATCCGGTCTCGTCCTTCCTTAAAAAGGGAGAAGAATTTCTTCTGCTGTTCGGGAGTTAAGAGTGCCTTCCTTTTTAGCAAATACATGGTTGTCTTCTTCTTCAGCTCAACCTCCAGGACACCCATATCTTCAATAAGCTTATTGATTTTTTCAACATTCGGTTCCTCAACCCTTATTTCATTCGTCAAATCTTCCCTTTTAGCCCTGAGTGAATCAAGTATCGGTTTTGTTTCTTCCCTGCATCTTTTATCTTGGGATTCAAATTCTTTTACCTGCTTCTCATTCAAATCAAGCTCTTGCTTGATAAAATTCATCGGTGTATCAGGGCGACCCATCGGGCGGAAACGCCTTTTAGACTCCAAGCGATGATAGGCAATGGTCACCAGTGCGGTAACATTGACAATAGTTAAAACTATGAGGAACAAAATGATCAAATTCTTTTTCATAACTCTCTCCTATTCCCCAGAAATCAAATCCAAATAAGTTGCTTCAATGGAACCGGTTGGCAAATCGTTCAGCGGGTCCAAATAGTGGGAATCAAAAAACTGCTGCAAAGCAACGGTGCGCTGGTCAAGTTGAGATGCCGTTTGGCCGTTAGCCTGCGGTAGATTTCCCAATGAATAGCCTAAGAAAACGCAAATCAGCAAAACGGCAACGCCCACTGCCGGACGAGCCCAGCGAACCAAACCCTCAAACCAACCCAAAACAGGCTTTCTCTCCTCTTCATATTCGATGATCCTCTGCTTCAGTCTTGTCCAAAAATAAGGAGAGGGCTGAATTTTCTCACGGTGTTCCAAAGCCCCCCACAACTGGGAAAACTCCTCCAGCAAGTGAGAGCAGTCAGGACAAATCCTAAGGTGTTCTTCCATTTCGACCCGCCGCTCTTCTAATAGTTCCTTCTCCATGAAAGACACCAAATTCCTTTTAACATTTTTGCAGTTCATCTCTCTTTGACCTCCGTTCACTATTATGACACGGATTCCGGTAGAAACTTGCGGCTTATCCTCATTTCTCTTTCAGATAATGAATCAACTCCCTATGCAAGTTCGACTTTGCCCGGTGAATAAGTGACTCTACCGATGAAAGGGACCGCTGCATAACTTCGGCTATTTCCTCATAGGACAATCCTTCATATTTATGAAGCACAAATGCCGTTCGCTGTTTCTCAGGTAAAGAGTCAATCGCCTTTTGTACTACCACATTCCGCTCTTTCTTTTCCAGTGCCACATCCGGCCGACTTGAATCTGGAGCGGGTATGTTGGCCACTTGTTCTGTTTCATCTCCCAACAGCGCGCTGAGATTCCTAATCCGTCGAGACCATTTATTGTCGCGGATAAAATTCAAGGAGCGATTCACCGCGATTCGGTAGAGCCAGGTAGAGAGCTTGGCGTCCTGCCTGAACTTATCGGCCGACCTATATACGTCGAAGAACACATCTTGAGCCACGTCCTCGGCGTCTTGTCTGTTGCCGAGTAGACCGTAACAGGTATTGATTACCAGCGTCTGATAACGGTCAACCAGTGTTTTGAATGCGCCGTGGTCCTTGGCCGCAATCTTCTGGATCAATTCCTTGTCCTTCATCTCAAGATCTCAACTCTCTTCAGATCTGGAATGCGATCTCAGTTATCGACACCGAGAATGCGAAAAACGTGGGGACATGCGTCGACATTGCCTGAACAGCTGAAGCACGCGTATAGAGAAGATACAATGCGATTTGTCAGAAAAATGCTCGTTTCATCTTGACCCGCTCTCTATTTATTAGACACTAGTTCCTTCAAGGGGTTTAATTCTTTTCACCATAGATTCGAACTGAGTCCAGATTCGGGGAATTGGCAGAGGCGTTTTCCTTTTTCAGTTGTAAGGAAAACTTGGTCAGCGAAGGAGAACCTGTCGAGGGCAAGCCGAGAGTTCCTTAGCAATTGAAAAGGAATCCGACTTAGGATACAATCAGAGCCCGTTCGCTTAAACAGAGGCTGGGCTGTCAATGTTCTTAGGTGTTTTACACTTCAGCGCTTTCTCTCCAAGAAGAGAAGGGCGATCGCTGCAGTGGTGTTCGCGCAAATGTCTGTCCGCCTCGGCAGCAAGTCGTATAGCACCAACGACTAATAACGGAAAGGCTGCCGGTGGAGCCCGAGAATCGGCCTCCAGCCAGAATGCCAGCGCATCCACTTCGACTCTTTGGCTGGAGACACCCGCCTGAGTGTGAGACATAGTCCGCCAATCTGCGCCAAGCGGATGAGAAGCAGATATGAGTGGCCTGACGGCCTGAAACCGGCTGGCGTCAGGCTGAAAGCCCGACGGTGATCCAGATTCATCACGCATCTGTGTCGCATCCTGCAACCCTGAGAGACCTAGGCTTTCACTCTATCCCCCGGAGAGAACCTACTATGCCACTCCTTCACATCAGATCCAGCAAGGTGGATGTAGAGCTGAGTCGTACTCTGAGTCGTATGTCCCAGGATCTTCTGGAGGATGGCAGAGGAACCACCTGACTTGATCCAGAATGTTCCAGCGGAGTGGCGGAGGAGGTGGGGGGTGACTTTGATTCCAGCTTTCTTACCTATCCTCTCGAGAATTTGCTCGAGCGATCTAAGAGGCAGGCCGTGTCCGTCAGCCTTACACACAAGCGAATCACCGGGAATCTTACGTCTGTACTTTGCCAGGAAATGGTGAATGGCCTTGATCGTTTTTGTTCCAAGAGGAATACATCGTTCCTTTCGGCCCTTCCCGTATACCTTGATCATCCCAGCTTTGAGATCTACGTCTGAGACTTTTAGTCGAAGGAGTTCTCCCAGGCGAATCATTGTATCCCAGAACAAAAGAAGCATTATGTAGTTCCTGTAGCCAGTGAAGGTCCTACGGTTAGGGACGCTCAAGAGCTTCTGTATCTCTTCTTCTGTGATTATCTTAGGAAGCCTCCTCTCGGCCTTAATCAGCTTGATCCTATCCATGGGATTCCCGTTGTCCAAGAGGTCCTCTCTGTGAAGGTAGTTGAAGAATAGCTGAAGGACTCGAATTCTTCCATTAACGGTGTAGTCGGATACTCTACCTTTCATGGACAAGATGTAGGACTGAATGACGCTCGCATCTACGCCCTCAAAGGGAACCTCCCTTGACTGCATGAATCTATAGAAGTCTCACAATCTCTCTCCATACACATCTATGGTCTTTGGGGCAAGGTTCTTGACCTTGCAGTCGAAGTAAAAGCTCTGAAGAGGCGTTGCGATGCTGGATCCATCTACCGACTCAATTAGCGCCTGGAGGGAATCAGGCGTCCTTTGGCCCATTTCGACCACCCTTTTTTCAAAGAATTTCTTGACATAAGGCGTAGGAGGGCATATAATTGTGGGAGGCGCCTTTAGCTCAGCTAGGTAGAGCAACTGACTCTTAATCAGTGGTGCTTCAGCCTTCCTATCTTCTTATCTACTAACGACATGCATGAAAGTAACCCGGTTAGTGCAGAGAATCAGCTGCTCCCTGATGATTCGGCTTTCCGGGGGCTATTCTCTAACCCTGTTCTCCCCCAGGAGGCTCTTCATTCCCCAGGTTACTTATCAGATGATTCAACCTACGTTTGATAATCATCACCAGAGAATTCATTACGTCCAGGGAGACCGCATAGAAGGCCAAGCTTATCATAATCAGCAGCAGCTTGACTGCTGGCTGGTTGAATCCCGGCACCAGGAATGAGAGAAACTTTCTATAGGTCATCATCGGCTTCCTCACTCTTTCGTCTTGAGTTCATTGGGGCACCTACTCGGATAGATGCCCCCGATCCCGTTTATCCTCTCCCCTGCCGGAGCAAGCTAAAAGGGCAAGTCCAATCCTTCTTCTGCCGACAGACTCGATCGGTACTCTCCCCTTTGTTGCGGCGGCGACTCGAGTTCGAATCTCGTTGGGGATGCCGATGTGAACGGGTGAGCCCCTCGGCAAGCATGTGAAGGGGCTCCATGTGTATGGCGTCAGGAGTTCCTCCGGCCGGAGTCGGTAACAGCCAAACAGCTCAGCGGCGGGACGGTGCAATCCCACAGGTGGCGATTCTGGCAGAGATTTTCGCTTGCTTTTTGACGCTTGTTGCGTACTCTTATGAGCTGCGTGTGTGATCTGGAGGCGGGATGGTAGCAGTTCATACGAAAAAAGTCTTTGGGTTGGGCCTGATAAACGCTGTTCCCAAACCTACGTTCAATGGGTTCGGCTGTCATGTGGGAAAATGAGGTGAGTCTTATGCTTCTTGGCAATCTATCCTTGCTCTTAGCCTTAGTCTTCGCTTTGCTCTCTGCGATTCTTTTCTTGAGAAGTGCCAGAGGGAATGAGAGATTGTTGAATCTGGGAAGAAAGACGTACCATGTCTTCCTGTTCTTCACCTTGGTGGCTTCAACCTACCTGATGTATCTGTTTCTGGATCACCGGTTCGTAGTGGAATACGTTTACAATTACAGCTCATCTACGGAGCCTTTTTTCTATCTTGTCTCCGGTTTCTGGGCCGGGCAGGAGGGAAGCTTTCTGTTGTGGCTCTTCCTGGGAAGTCTGCTCGGTGTTCTCCTATTGTCGGGAAAAGGAAAATCCGCCCTCTACTCAGGAGAATCGGGAATCCGTGAAGGACACGTTATGTTCTTTTACCTTCTGGTCCAGATTTTCCTTCTGGTTTTGCTTCTGAAGAAAAGCCCCTTTGCGCTTTTGCCGGAAGTGCCGGCAGACGGGAAGGGGTTGAATCCTCTGCTGAAGGATTTCTGGATGGTAATCCATCCGCCGGTGGTCTTTG
>JBARPX010000076.1:0-3692 GCA_049643405.1 Candidatus Zixiibacteriota bacterium | reverse complement strand
ACCCCAAGCCCCGATCCGATATGCCCCGACTTGCCTCCTGCAGATATAAGCTCTCTTAACAACCAATATTATATATAGCTCGCAGACCTATAGAAGTCAAGGAAAATGTTAGGAAATCTCGGATGATGGACCCGGTGTGGCAAGTCCGCCAGAGGCGGGCAGAGCCTGAGGGAAGATGAAACCCCCTCTCCTCGATCCTCTCCCACAAGGGGAGAGGAAAAGCCTTTCTCCCTCACTCCCGCCTATGGCGGGATTTTCGACCTTAATTCCCTCCCAGACGCCCATACGGGCCCGTCTGGGGGGCTTTCGCCTCCCACAAGGGGAGAGGGAAAAAAACAGCTCCCCTCGCTTGACTGCCCGGTTAAGGGGGGCAGGCCGGGCCACCCACCGTCAGGTCACACCCACAGGGCAAGACCCTCCGGCGGCGGGCAAGGCCTGACGGAACATGAATCTCCGAGAGGTTCGGCCTTTTTCTGGCTCGTCGGGCTGACTCTCAGCGCCCACCCGCCCCCCATGGCCCTGCTCATATACTTAGATGTCGCCCAGGAAAAGTTTTGTCGGATTTTGAGATTAAACCTTGACTAACCGGGGGGAATTGGCTAAATTAAGCCCGTCAGTCCCGAGTGACAGAAATCGGGCGTTCAGCAAACGAGCGTTTGCTGGACGATTCTGAAATCCGCAAGGCTGGCCTGGCCCAGGTGAGATCCTCGATTGTAGGACTTCTGGGAGGGTCAGATTTGGCAGAGGAGGGCGAAAAGTGAGTTAGAGGAGATATTGAAATCCGGATCCCGGGACCAGGGGAAACCACGAACGCCCTGGGGAGCCGGGGAAAGAAATCCTTTGAGAACCGGGGGCAGAAAAAAGTCAACTAAAGGAGGTTAGAATGCAAGGCAGCAAACTTTATGTCGGGAATCTTGGTTCGTCCGTAACCAATCAGGACTTACAGGATTTGTTTTCCCAGCATGGTGAAGTTAAGGAAGTCAACGTTATGGAAGGTAAGGGTTTTGGGTTTGTTGAAATGTCCAACCCGGCGGAAGCTGAAACCGCAAAGGAAGCATTGGACGGTTCTGATTGCAAAGGACTTACCTTGAAAGTTGACGAAGCTCGCCCACCGAGGAAGAGGGAGGGAGGAGGCCGCCCACCCGGGAGGGGGGGGAGAGGAGGTCGCCCACCTGGAAGGGGGCAAGGAAGAGACTCTCGAAGATATTAGAATAATTACAGGTTAATCCGATTGCGCCGGCAGGGTGTGGTAGTCGCCACTCACCCTGGAGCGACAGAAGACGAAGGAACTGCATAGGAATTTGTCTGGATCCGGAAAGAGGGCCCCGGGACACCAACCTCCCACCCGGGTCACCAGAGTGTTGTGTCAGGTCCTAGACCTGACACAACTGTCAGGAGTAGCTCCTGACAGAACAAGACGACGAGCGCAAATCAGGGATATGCTCTTCCATAAACAGGGGAGCTATCCTTTTCACCATCAAAGGTAAGGTATATTTGCTCTTTGTGGAAAGAGAGGCTAAGGGGTAGGTGTCAGAATGCTTCGAAACTCAGCATAAATGGTTCGACGCTCACCATAAATGGTTTGAGACTCATATGAATGGGGTTCCATCGTAACTTGGTGTCAGGTGCTCGGACGAGCCCCCAGACGGGAGCGTCCGCTCGTCTGCCCAGACGCCCTACAGGCCTGCAGGGGGCGCCCGTACGGGTGGGCGCGGGGCATCTGACCTTTAGCCACCTATTTTCCCCGCAGTCCCTTCAAGGTCGGCTCCACGCCATCGTTAGACAAATCATTTATTTGTAATAAGTTACATGCTTTCTCTATTGTCCCACTATGTTGTATATTGATTAATGCGCTACCAGCCATCCTTTTTTCTCAAGCTCTCTTTTTGCCAGTCTGAATAGGAGCTTTGGGAGCCTCATGAGAATGTGCATTAAATCGAATTTCGTTAGAAGTTGTGCCTTGTAGACCTTTTGGAGTATCTGCCCAATCTGTCCGAAACTGTAAAATCCAGATCTTATCCTATCTCGTATCCGCTTCAAGTCTTTCAGGCTATGCCGGTCTGAATACACGGCGCCACCTACGGAATCATAGTGATATCCGGGCGCATTTTCGACCACCTCTTTCAGCGGGGAATACTTTTCTATTCTGAGCTTCTGGAAACTTATTGAATCAAGCTTTAACTCTTTTGCAAACCGAGCAATGTATACCATCTCTTCTTCCGTCTCCCCGATATTTCCGTAAATAAAATAGCCATGAATATAGAAATTATAGTTGTTTAAAATCTTGAATGCCTCCCTGACCTGCTGCTGAGTAAAGCCCTTATTGATCTGCGTTAAAATCTTGTCATGGGGTGATTCTATGCCGATGAAAAAAATCTTGAAACCAGCCTTTTCCGCCTTTTTTAGAAGTCCTGCATTCCTGGCGATTTCGATTCGGGTCTGAACAATAAATGTTTTCTTGATTCCATTTTCTATGATCAGCTCACATAGTTTTTCGCTTCTTGTGGGATTCGTGAAAAAATTGTCATCACTGAACATGACCATGTCAGCAGTAATGCTCTTGAGCTCTTCAATAACCGATTCAAGTGGCCTCTCTGCATATTTCCTTTTCTGCCCGAGGGGATTCAAGCTGAATGTGCAAAACTTGCAGTTGTATGGACACCCTCTGGACGCGAGCACCGTATCGAAGGTAAGAGTCGTTATTTGGACCCCGTTTTGTATCCAATGGTAATCGTGCCTTCTCAGTGATCTGTCGGGGAAAGCAGCACGCAAGATATCTGGAAGGGATCTGTTCTTATTGTGAATCACTGTTCCGTTCTCCCGATACGAGAGCCCAAGAATATCTTTATGGGGAAAGCCCTTCACCACCTCCCTGATCGTCTCTTCCCCTTCGCCTCTCACAATGAGAGCGATATTCGGGCATCTAGCAAGGAGGGATTCGACTTCTTCAGTCGCCTTATGTCCTCCGACTACGATGGGAACTTCATCCGGCAATTTGCAGATGAGATCGCAAATTGCGTCAAACTGGGAATTCCAGGTAATGCTTATGCATAACAGGTCTATCTCTTTTTTAATGAACTCGGATAGTATGTTGACATCCCGATATTCGTGTTCGTATCTCAAATCAAGGAGGGTTACCTTACCAACCAGGTCTTTTATGTTTGCCGCGATGTATTCCAATCCTGTGGGAGGAAAGATTCCCATGGTTGCTGTGGAATCTCTGAAATAGGGGTTTAGGGCAAGTACATGTTGATATTTCATTTTTGAGATCCTCTATTTTGACTTGTTGACGTCTAACGACCAAGCTCACCGGCGGCAATGGAGCGCAGCGAAATGGCGGTTAGGTGCACAGGGCTCCTGAACTACAAACCTAATATGCATACGACCTATCCGCAAGAAGAATCTCAACCCACCGCAAGCGTTGAGTACGCCGACATGACCTGCGAAACTGACGTTTCTGGGCGTTCTGTAGCTCATTTTTGTTTTTTTTCAACCTTCCTTGAATGATGATGTTTGACCGGTGCTTCTGGTGCTTCTGGTGCTTCTGGTGGTAATTTTGATTTTTTTCTCACTTTCCCTCCAGTTCGTTCTCGTGCAACGAATTGTGGATATTTATGTCTGTATCCTGAGGAAGGAGCTTTTCGTCCCAGAGGATGGCGGAGCACCCGTTGGGTGTTTTGGCCTTTCTAAAG
>JBARPX010000075.1:0-8754 GCA_049643405.1 Candidatus Zixiibacteriota bacterium | reverse complement strand
GTTGCGAATCGTCTTCCCCTGGGACTCTGCGCCAGCTAACAAGGTTTTGCTCTTTTAGCGGTCAGTTGCAGTGTATCCGTTGAGTAGGAACCAGAACCTAACTTAAGTTAGGTTCTGGTTCCGAAGCTCCAGCTCCACGACGACGCCATGCCACCGCCAATTGTTCCCCGACAGCCAAAAAACGGCAACGAGAGAGGGGACAGGGGTGAGGTTTTCACAATCTCTCGCCCATACGGGCGGCTGCCTTATCCTGGGCTGGCCAGCTCACGTTTTGGTGGGGCTATCAGGGAACCTGATAATACACAAGGGATTACATTCTCCACCCTTCTTCGGAACCATATTTTCCTTGACAAAGAAGAATTGATCTTCGTACATTCCTGAAAGTTAAAACAATTCTGTATCCGAATCGATCCCGGGACCGGGGAGGAAGATCTTCAGTGAGCCGAGCTGACCTTTACAGGAAATCGCTTGACTTAGCACTCTCATATCTCTCAAAAAGTCCCCTTTACTGCTCCTGGCAGGTGACCTACCGTTGTAACTTCCAATGTTCCTTTTGTGGCTACTGGAAGATGAGAACCAGGAAGGAGGACGAACTCTCCATCTCCGAATTTGCTTCAGGGTCTCGGAAGCTGAGGAGGTTGGGGCCGATGTTCATCTCCCTGGCAGGGGGAGAGCCTTTAATCAGAAAAGATCTGCCCGGAATAGTCTCTGCTGTGGCTGCTTATCATTTCCCCTTCATAACCACCAACGGGTGGCTGGTCACGTCGGAAATAGCCAGAAGGCTTTTTCAATCCGGGCTAATGGGCGCGGTGATCTCGCTGGATTTTGCCGATGAGAGAAAGCACGATGAGAATAGAGGGAAAGAGGGAGCCTTCAAAAGGGCAGTCGCGGCAGTGAAGCACTTCGTGGAAGCCAGGACCAACAAGCTTCAGAAGGTCAATATCACCGCTGTCCTCCTCAAAGAAAACTTAGATGAGATGGAGAAGCTGATAATCCTGGCCAAGAAATTAGGGGCCGAATTCACCCTTCAGCCGTATGCGCACATAAAAACAGACGGGCATGATGGTGCCGGGATAACGGATCATACCATCACCCAGGATGTTTCCGATCACCTGCTGAAGTTGAAAAGAAGATATTCAAACTTCAAGTCCAGCCAGGAGTACCTGAGAAGGTACGATGATTTCTTCAGGGAGGGCATCGACGGCTGTCAGGCGGGCAGGTCCTTTTTCAATATCGATCACAAAGGAGACATGGCCAAGTGCGTGGAGGATATGCAGAATCCGGTGGGTAACATTAGAACCATCGGAATCGACGAGCTCAAGAAAGCGCTCCTCCGGAAACAGCGAGAAAACAGGTGCAAGGCTTGCTGGTACGGCTGCCGCGGGGAGGTGGAGTGTTTCTACACCTGGAACGGAGTCAAGAATACCTTAGGCAGGATCATTTCAGGAAACGGTAGCGGGAATGGAACTGAACTTCGATAAAAAGCATATAATCAAGGGCTTCCGGCTTTTTGCTCTCCTTAGCCTTTTGGGCTTTGTCACCATATTCTTCTTCACCACCACGGGGGAGAGCCTTAAGGCTTTGCAGTCGGTCAAGGCTCAATTCTTGCTTCTGGCACTCCTGCTGGTTGCCGTGGACTTTTTTCTGGGTGGTTTGCGAATCTATGTCTTCTTCACCAAGGAGATATTGAAGAAGATCAGCCTGTTTGACTGCATCAAGGCCAACCTGGCCAACATCTTTGTTGCCGCTGTTACCCCCTCCAACACCGGAGGTGGCCCGGCACAGCTTTACATTCTCACCCGGCGGGGGGTCCCCCTCTCCGGCGCCATGTCGGTCGGTCTGATCAATTTCTTCTCATCCATGTCCTTCTTCTTTCTCGGTTTCCTTGTTGTATTCTTCTTCACCGACGGAGGCATTTTCCCAAGAGGTCTGGCTTTTCTGATTCGATACAGCTTCTTGGTATTCTCCGTAGTCTCTCTGCTGGCGGTATTCCTGGTGGTGAAACCGGAGTCTTTGAGCTTCCTGTTTAGGATCTTCTCCTGGATCACCAAGGCAGTTTGGAGAAGGGACCAGGAGAAGCAGACGGAGATGTCGGAGAAGCTCAAGGATCAGGTGGTTCAACTCCGCTTCTACCTACAGCATTTCTTCCGCAGGGAAAAGTTGATTCTGTCCATCAGCTTCCTGGTGACCGTCGCAATCTATTTCAACAAGTACTGTATTGCCTACGTGATCTTGAAGGGTTTGGGGCTGGATGTCAGTTTCATGCAGGTGATGTATCTCCAGATCATCCAGTTCTTTATTCTCTACTTCTCCCCCACCCCGGGAGCAAGCGGAATTGCCGAGGTCAGTTCGGTCACTTTGATGTCCGCCATCGTCCCCACCGGTTACTTACCGGTATTCGCCGTCCTGTGGAGATTTTTCGTCACCTACTTGGGGGTAACCTGTGGCGCGTGGATCACGCTGAAGGATTTAAACCAGCATTTCAAGGAAAAGGAGTTGGCACTACAAAAGGTCACCGACAAGGCTCACCTTGCCGCCCCATGAGCATGTAAGCGGGCAAGAACCCGGAGTGCGCCAGCTTGCTGGTGCGGTTTTATCTGCGGCTTAGGTCGCACTGATCTGTGAACATACTGAATTCACGGATTCCAAAGGCAATTCGAAAACTGTAATGGCAGGGCTGAATGCCCTGCCCTATGACAGAAGAGTTCTCATCACCCATAGGGGCGGGAATTCATCCCGCCCCCACTATCGACGATGGGAGAGATGAATGATCAAGCTTTCAATGGCCTTATGGCTTGCGCTAATTCTCATAGGGTTGCCAGCTGTTGCCCAATCTGAAACCTGGTATGTCGACGACCTAAGTGACGGCAAACCTGGCACAGGTTCCCAGACCGATCCCTTTCGCGATCTTCAGACTGCTATAGATTCTGCTTCAGACGGGGATAGAGTCCTGCTAATGCCCGGGACGTATGAAGCTCATCCGGATTCTTATCCTGAGGAATTATGTGGCAATTGCGAAAAGCACAGAACCGATGTCAAAGCCACCAGGGGTTTCTTGATCAAAGGCAAGGCGCTTGAAATCGTGGGCAGTGGAGTTGACAGCACGATTCTCATCACAAAAGCGGGATACGGTGTGCTCTTCGAGCACAGCCGTGGGTCCATGATAACTCACCTGACCATCACCGGTGGGGTCCGCGACCCGGATGGGAATGCCACAGATGCCGGGGTGGTGGCAAAGTTTTCCACGGTGACTGTTAAAGACGTTAAGATCAGTGGCAACACACATCAACTCGAAGACGTTGTGGTGGGCATCGGTGGAGTCTTCGGAAGGGAAAACTCAGAGCTTTTCATCCTGGACAACATCATAGAGAACAATGGCTGGGACGGGATTGCCCTGTACCGGGGAGCGAACGCTTACATTGCGGACAATTTGATCTGTGAAGGTCGTGGAGCGGGAATCGGAATCACCTGGGATGCCACCGCCACGGTCTATCGCAACCATGTCTCCGGCTACTGGAAGGGAATCGGTACCTTCGGCGACTCGCGGGCTGTTGCAAGAAACAACGCGATGTACGATAATCTGGGCTGGGGGATAATCGCCACAGGAAATTCCTTCATGGAAGCATCCAACAACGTGATTACCAGAAATGGTAACTGCGGCTTTGCCCCCTGGAGCGAGACCGCTCGGGGGACTTTCATAAATAATATCGTCACCGAAAACGGATGGAGAAAGGAATGGGTCTGCCCCTGCGTGGGAATCTGGATGTACGGGAAGTCGGAGAATTTCGTCATGTCTCACAATATCGTGTGGCGCAACCAGGAAGGAAACTACAGGGATATGGAGGATCTCACGGGCAAGGACGGTAACATCTCGGCAGATCCTCTCTTCAGTGGCAAAATAGATTTTCGGCTGATGCCGGGTTCGCCTGCGCTCGACTCAGGCGATTCGGTCTTCACTGATCCGGATGGTGGGTCTTCTGATATGGGCATCTACGGCGGCCCCGGCGCCCGGAGGGTGGCGGATTATGAAGCTCTGTTGGAAGAAGCCTACATCATAGAGTTGGTGGCGGTGGGAGACGTGATGCTGGCTCGGGGAGTAAACAAGAAGATCATAGAGGAAGGACCTTTCTATCCCTTTGAAAAAATCCGGGAGATCACCGGGCAGGCTGACATTGCTTTCTGTAATCTCGAATGCGCCATCTCCCCAAGGGCAAAACGGAATTTCAAGAACAACAACTTCTGCATCAGGCCCGAGGATGCCAAAGGCTTATCCTTCGCCGGATTCGATGTGGTTTCTCTGGCAAATAACCACATGTTCGACTGTGAAAGGAAAGGGATTGTAAGCACCATCGAATTTTTGAGCGAAGAGAAGATAAAGTTCACCGGAGCGGGAGAGACCACTGCTCAAGCCCTCCGTCCGGCCATCTTCAACCTGAAAAACACAAGGATCGGTTTTTTGGCATACAATGCCTATCCCATGGATTGGATAGTTCTCAAAGAGGGTCAGCCGGCCATAGCGTTCTACGACTCAAGCCGGGCCATCGAGGCAGTTGAGAAGCTCAAGAAAAAAGCTGACGTGGTAATTGTCTCTCTGCACTGGGGCGACGAGTATCACAAGAAACCTAACCGCCGGCAGAAGAGGATAGCACATCAGTTGATAGATGCAGGCGCGGATTTGATTTTAGGGCACCATCCTCACGTGCTTCAACCGATAGAAGAATACCAGAACGGCGTAATTGTCTACAGCCTGGGAAATTTCGTTTTTGACCAGCGTAAGTCCGCAACCAAGAAGAGCGTCATATTCAGTGCGAAGCTTTCCAAGAGGGGAGTTGAAGAATTCTCGACCTTGCCGGTTCAGATCACTGACCATCGACCCTGTCTGGTGAACGAGAAAGCAGGCAAAGAAGAAGTTGCCTCAGACTTGTCAACGGATGGAACGGATTAGGCGGATTATATCCGTTGCATCTCTGTGCCTGCCAGGTCCCCTGACCTGGCAGGTTCGAACCCGTCGGGTCAGGGGACCCGACGGGCACATAAGCCGGAGACTAAGAAGAGCATGAAATTCAGGACCAAGATTACCGGGAGGGAAGTGGGTTTACTTGCACCTTTGAAGGTTGAAGTCGAAAACTTTCGGCCGCGTATCATAAAGGAAATTCCAAAAAGGACCGAAGAGATCGATCTCCAAAGATATTGAAGAAGAGTGTCAGGAGCACGGGGTCCCCAGTCGAACTCAGCTATTTTATCAGCGGCACACCAAGATCTTTGCAGATTTTATTTGCGAGAGTATCGATGATTTCCGTGTGTCTTGGCACGGATGAACGTTTATTCAAAGCCGGATTGTGCCACCAAGAGTGACGCGAGCCTTCTCGTAATAGCCTGCAACCATGTTTTCGAAGATGCTTAAGCAGTGCGTTTTTCTTCATATACCGATCTTCTCTTCCAGATACGATTCACCCGCAGCTGTTAAAGCCTCGCGCTTGTTGAATTCTATGGCTTCCTTTAAGGTTTCTTTAAGACTTGAGAGTAATTCTTCCTTTGTTCGCTCTTGGCAATTCACCCCCGGAACCTCTTCAATCCATCCTATCCACCAATCATTCTCTTTTTTGATAACCGCGGTATATTTACTATCCATGCTTATCTCCTTTTTTTGTGCCACCTCTTGATAATATGGTCTCCGCAAAAGAACTTTGGTTCGCCTTGGCGCCGGCCAAAGGCACCCGACCATGTTGCCTGTAAGCTGTGTCTTGCCGGATAGTCAACAGGCATTATAATCATTCACGCAACCTTGTCAACCACTTTCTAAGTCACTTTCCCAATCACGGTTGTTACGCGGTACCCTTCGGTCTAAGTCCTCAGGGCAAGCTCTTACCCCGCAACTTCGGTGGTTCAGGGTGACGGAGACCCGTCTGGGAGGGCACCCTGAACCAACACTACGAGAACCTTTCGAGGCAACATCACGCAAGTTCCTTTTCCAGATCGAATTCCATTACGTCTGCCAGTCTGTCGACGCTAAACTCCAGCTCGGGTTTCAGGTCTTCACATACGCGGCCCGACGACTGCTTCTATCTGCGGAAGCGTAACCCACTCTGAATCTTCCCACGCCGGGAATCAGCGTGAGTAGAAACTCCAGATAACAAAGCGAAGTTGACAGACATAACGCAACCATACGTTTAATCCGTCCAGACGGACGCCCGTCCGGGCGCTTCATCCGTTGACAGCTCTGGGTGGAAATCTTCCAAACCCGCCGCTGGTTTCTCCTCTCGCGAATGGAGGTGAAAAGTGGAAAAAGCTCACGCAAAAAAGGCCCCCCGCAGGATGCGGAGGGCCTTTTCATGAGGTGCATTCCCTTCCTTCCTCTAATCGTCTGATATCTCCACCTTCTTGGCGAAGCAAATCCCTCCTCTGGGATCTAAGTCACAGACGGAGATAATTCCCTTTTCTACCCCCGGGTCTGTGGTGGCGGTAAATGTGAAGCCGGTTGCTTCGCCGAACTCGTTGGTGTAGGCGTCTCCAGCAATCGTTCCGCCAAAGGTGTTGGTGAGATCGGCCACGATGTGATGCCCGCCCAGTGGATTACCGTACCTGTCTTTGATTATCACCACCACCGGAACCGTAAAGCCAGGAGGTATGGTTGCTTCCACATCAATCTCACAGTTCTTGCTGTAGGTGGTTCCCGTGAGGAAATTCACGTTTACCCAGGCGGACACAAATCCCGATTTGGCGGTCAGGACGTTTACCGCCCCGATTCCGTCGTCAAGATTCGGATTGGGTACGGAGTAGTCCTGCTGCAGCACCTGGCTGAGCAGCTCGGTCTCATACAGACTGGCATAACAACCATCCCTGGTCGCTCCGGAGAGCACCGAGCCAAAAGTAGTCTTCATCTCAACCGGGGTCTGATCTAAGACAAAGTTGTCGTTGACATCCAGCACCTCTACCATCACGTCACCTTTGGAGATCCCGTCCGCTAACAGATTCAGGGGATAGTAAAGGAAGGCTACGCTGGCCGGAGGTCCGGAGACTATCAGTATGGTGGTATCGGCCACCACTCCGTCCGCTCCCCAGGTTTCTGCCCAAATGTGGGCCAACCCGTCGTTTCTGGGATCGCCGGAGAGATAGGTGGTATACGCGCAGCCCTGTGCGGTCTTATCGCAGCAGTACACCATTCCCTCCTCCGTTCCAAAGTGAACCGAGGTGGAATCCGGCACCGGATTTCCGTAAACATCAACCACGCAGGCACAGATGATTGCCTCCACGCAGTCTTTGTCCCATCCCCGGATGTTACAGGGGGTGACGCCTAAGGATATGTCCGCCGGCGGTCCGGCGCAGACGGTGACTATGGAGGAATAAGAGAGAACTGCTCCCACCTTGGCTCTCAGCCTCACCGCGCCGGATATAGTGCCGCTGGAGAGGGTTACCGTCGCCTCGCCGTAGGCGTCGGTCTTCACGGTAATCGAATCCTGAGCCACGCCGTTGAGCGATTCCCCTCCACCCGGGCCATTTATGATATAAAACTCAACCGACCAGTCGGCGCCCACTCGGTTGCCGTTATCGTCATAACATATGGCTCTGATCTGAGTCGCTTCCATTCCACCGGTACCCCGCACCTGTATCCTGGGATTGTTCGGCATCAAAACGATGTATGCCACCGTGTCGGTGGGAACCAAAAGCAGGCTCGCGTCCTCCTGAAGCACATTTCCGTCAGGCTCGGAGGTAACCTTCAGATAAGCGGTTCCGGTCCGAACCCCGGCAATGTAAGTAACCTCGACTTCACCGTCCTGAGTCAGGACGTAGGAGGGTATAAATCCCATGGAATTCCAGCGACCGTCTTGATTGACGTCGTACTTCAGCATGTCTATCCCCTCGGTGAAATAGCCGTCACCGTCGGTGTCGTCGAATTTCTCTCCTGCGGCGAACTTTACTATAGTGCCGTCCTCAGCCAGATTGCCGGTGGTGTCGGTGACGGTGACTTTCACGGTGGACGTTGAAATCCCATCGGCTGGCAGCCAGGCTGGGGTTACCTCGATATCCAGTGGCTTGATAGCTCCTCCGGAGGTCACCACTTTGATCTGGACGCTTCCGGAGGCAACGCCCGGGACGTTCACCTGGATGGTGGCGGTGCCGAAGTCGGTGGGAGTGAAGATGCTGGCGGCAGAACCGTTGGCATCAGTTGTATCCACCGACGGAGTACAGTAGCCCACGGCGGCAGGAGTGACAGAGAAAGAGACCTGGACACCGGAGACCGGTCGATCAGCATCGTCTTCCACCACCACATTCACCACACCCGTCTGTCCTTTTTGAATCTCGTCAGATGGGGCGATGGAAAGCGATTTGATCAGCACCACCGTTTCACTATCCTTGGTCGACTTCTCGGAACATCCCATCATCATCATCGAAATTGACAGGAGGATCAAAGTTGACCAGCCAAATACGCCGGAAAAACTGAAACATTTCCTCGTCATGATTTTCTCCCCTTTGACTTTAAGATTAATGGCCTTTGGACCTGGCAGTTTCCTGTTAGATTGTGTCGCTTTGGCTCTAAATTTTGATATCGGCACAAATCCTTGAGAATTTAGAAATCCGGTAGGTTTTGGGCGAACCTCATTCAGCCCTTCAGGCTGGCTTGAGGTTTGGACGTTTCGAGAGCAAAGGGCCGGGGGCCTAATCTCTGCCGGTTGAAAGAGCCAGCCTAAAAAAAAGAGGGGAAAGATGAAGAAGAGTGAACGGTCAGCAGCACGAACCGTACGGTTCATGCCA
>JBARPX010000074.1:0-2737 GCA_049643405.1 Candidatus Zixiibacteriota bacterium | reverse complement strand
TTGCCCTCCCCGTTTTCGGTCACCTCGGAAATGCGCTTGATGACCTTTGCCGACGCTCTCAGGTTCTCAGAATCGATTCCACTTTCTAAATCACCGATTTTGCCGGAGCAGGAAATGAGTGATGTGCTCCTGATAATCTCCGGCAAGATTTCAATCGCCTCCGGGGTACCGGCATAGCCGATGTTGAAAAAACCAACCTCCAGATCGCGGCAGATCTCCTCGACTTTTCGAACCAGGCCCAGAAGTTCCGCGCTGGTTGTAGTCTGTAGATATTCCTGCCATGAGTTTGTGGCTATTCTGGTGGTCTGAACCTCGTACCCGTTTTCTTCAAAAAACGTCTTTGCCTTCTGGTTGAACTCTGCCAGAGGCTTGATCTTGTCAAAGTCCTCTGGGGATTTGAAAGTAACGCCGGTGGTGATGGTTCTTATTTTCATAACAATCGACAAAAAGCGGAAAGCGGCATTCTTGCCAGGCTTTCGTCTACGGTTTTCTATATGTAATAGAATCGGGATTATAAGTCAAGCAGGAAAGAAGCTGGTGCGATTATGCTCTAAAGCAAGACACGGCCTCAGACTGAGACCCTGACTTGGTTACCTCTCCCCTTTTGGCGTGAACCATACGGTTCACGCCTGCATCCCCTTCAGGGTGAATCCCTTCAGGGTGAACCCCTCTCTACTTTGAGAGGGTATGTCGCAACCTTTAGGAACGTACAGTTGTCATTCTGAGCGAAGCCCTGCACCTTCTTGGTGCAGGGCGAAGCGAAGAATCTAGTAATTCCAATTAGTTGCAAAATCGAGATTCTTCCCCGTACGGGTCAGAATGACATGGGGTGAGGCCTTTCGAAGGAGTAGAGATAAAGAACTTATAATGTCGGGAACGACGCTACGGCACCGGCGGCCCGGAGTTCTCTTTTCTGGACCTCTCCAGCGTCTTCCTGGTGATCGCATAGTGGATGACCAGCCCGATGCCCCCGAACAGGAACATGCAGCCGATGGTCACCTCCTCCTGCAGCGAAGGCCGCACCATCTGGCCTATAAAGATGGCAAGTCCTACTCCGATGGCCACCATGCCCCATTTCAGAGACGAGGCAATCTGACCTTCGGGTTTCCCCAGGTAGAGAAACTTGACGCTCTCGTCCACCATGCCTTTGTTAATGAGCTTACCCCTGGTGGAGTGATCCAGAATGATCTTGATGATGAAGGCGAACCCTGCGAAGACCACGATCGGAATTAGCACTTCATTGAGGTTGGCCATGACTTCCTCCTTTCTGTTTCATTTTCCTCTTCATATCGTTTTCTGTCACATTAGACCGGCGGTAAAAAGAAAAGTTGCATCGCACTGCAAGAAAATGTGCAACATTTCTTGTGCGCTGACTGTCTAAAAGTTGTGGAAGCAGAAAAGATGGACGCTGAGCTTTTGGTCAAAAAGACGCTGGCCGGCAACAAGAAGGCTTTTGAGTCCATCATAGAACGACACCAGCGGCTGGTCAGCCATATTGTCTTCCGGATGATCCAGAATGCGTCCGACCAGGAAGATATCTGTCAGGACGTATTCCTGAAGGTGTATCAGAACTTAAGAGGTTTTCAGTTTGAGGCGAAGCTCTCCACCTGGATCGCCAAGATCGCATACAATACGTGCCTGAACTATCTGGAGAAGAAAAGAGTTCCGCTTTTCGATGATTTGACGCCCGAGGAGAAGACGATAGAGACGGTTTCGGACAGCAGCTATCGCCCGGATCAGGTTGTCGAAGGAAAAGAAACGTCTTCTGTGCTCAGAAGCGAGGTTGAGAAGATGCCGGTTCATTATCGCACCGTACTGACCCTTTATCATCTGGATCAGATGAGTTACAAGGAAATTGGGGAGATGACGGAATTGCCCGAAGGGACGGTCAAAAGCTATCTCTTCCGGGCAAGGAGACTATTGAAGGACAGATTATTGGCGAAATATCAGCGGGAGGATTTATGTCATTGAAACATCTAACCGATGAGGAAATCCAGAATTATCTGGATGGGAATCTCTCTCGGGATATCGCCCTACTAACCGAAAGACATTTAGAGACCTGCCCGCTCTGCAGAGAGGCTGTAAAACAGTACCAGGGTGTCTACGCCGGGCTTGACAAGGAGGAGGGCTTTGAACTCTCCAAGGGCTTTGCCAAGTCGGTTGTGAAGATGCTTCCCCCACAGGGAGAGACGAAGTCTCCTTTCGATCTTCTGAATGTCTTCCTGACGATTTTGGGGGTGATCGTCGCGGCAGGCGTCACAATCTATTATGTGGATTTGAGACCTCTGGGCAGAGCCTTTTCTCACATTCTGCCGGGCCCCCAACTCGGCTCCGGAGTCGTTGCGTTTGTCGAGGATCTCCTTATAGGTTTCAATGGAAACTTGGGCTTACTGATTCTTGGCGTTTTGACCCTCGTGATTATTGGCGGTCTTGATCGTTTACTACTTCAGCCAAGATACAGACGGGTTCGTTTCTGAGGATGACTGAACACCCACTCAGCGGCCACCCTTTTCATGTGCGCGCCGGGTCCCCTGACCCGGCGCATATCTCCTGTCGGGTCGGGGGACCCGACAGACACACAAATTCTTGGCGTTCTGACCCTCGTGATTATTGGCGGTCTTGATCGTTTGCTACTACAGCCGAGATACAGACGGGTGCGCTTCTGAGAATGACTGAACAGTCAGTCAGCGGGCACCCTTTTCATGTGCGCGCCGGGTCCCCTGACCCGGCGCTTATC
>JBARPX010000073.1:0-1889 GCA_049643405.1 Candidatus Zixiibacteriota bacterium | reverse complement strand
CCTTTTGGCTCAAATCAACCTCTTGGTCCTTGGCCTTAATTTGCAGAACGTCCAGGCTGCTGACGTCCGGTACAAAAATCAACTTATCTGCTTCCTTGGACGAACCATACACCTTTCTCTGGATCATATCAAGAAGCTCCAGATACTGATCCAGGGTCAAATAGCCTTTCTCCAGGCCTTCCAGCAGGTCCTCTTCGGTTTCGTAGATTTCAGAGGAGATGAGCTGTGCTTGCGAGGACAGGGCAGAAGAGAAGACGAGGAACACCCCGTAGAGAATCAACGATGCCATTCTGAGAAGCATCGAGCCGCCCCTCAAGACTTGGTCAGGTTAATGTTAAACTCCCCTAAGGTTCAGACGTTCGTGCGTGAGCCGTGAAAGATCGACTCATCCTTTCACAGCGGCGATGATCCAGCGAACGCCCCTGCAAAGCCTCTTGCTTTTCATCTCTCGGCTCGGATCATGGAGGCCTTCCGGCCGGTATTCCTCTCTGCGGCTTCTGTCAGCAAAATCATCGAATGAGCCGAAAGGTTCAGCAAGGCTCACAGGAGGCCAGGACTCATTTTCTCAGAGGCAGGCCCAGGTACAGGTTGCCTCGTTGCAGGACGAGTCTTGCCCGAACCAGGCGTCTAAGCGATGCCAGCACCACCTCTTCCGACACCTCCAGGGCCACCGCTGCGTCCTGGGGCTTGGCTACCTGGTCCAAGGTTTGGCGAAGCACGTGACTGTCCAACCCGCCGAGTCTGTAGGATCTTCCGTTGAAACCCCGGGAATCATAGATCTTGGCGCCGTCCTTGAGATTACGGATGCTCAGCCTTACCGGATGCTTCCTTATCCTCAGCAGAAACCGGTCGATTCTCTTCCACAACGGATGTATAGGAAACTTACGGAACGAGAGATTGAACATCGGTATCCTGCCCCCTATCGACCCTTCCGGATAGCATCGTTGATAAAACCTGTAATCTCTTATGTTGGAGATTCCGTATTCATCTGCCTTTCGAAACAGTTCGCTTGTTCTATATAGGTCCAACTCATTGAGATTGAGCTCCACCGGCGGACGCAGGAGATGCGCAATCATGCGCATTACCCGATAGTTCTCTTCGACAAAATCGGCGTGGGATAAGGGATGGTTACACACAATATTGGAGAACATGGTATGCATTTCTGCTTCTATGCCCCACTTAAGCACCTTCACGTTGTCCAGAAGCCCGGCGGGTTTTCTCATCAGACGGAGAAGTCGGGAACTGAAAGATTCAATGCCTATTTGAACATCGCTTATACCCGCCTGTTTCATCTTGCGTAGCAGCGCGGGGGATACGTTCCTGGCGCTCAACTCCCCCCAGGCCTGCAATCTTATCTTATTCTTTATCAGCAAGTCACATAACTCTTCCAGCACTTTCGGGTCACCGTTAATTTCCCAGTCGCCAAAATTGATGTTGGTGGTTCCATACCGGCTGATCAGGTGCTGTATCTCGTTAAATATCGTGGCTGGGGGCCGTACGTGCAGACCTCTTTCGGTTATCGCACAGAAAGAGCAACGCGAGTGGTGACAACCTTTTCCGATGTATGTGGCGATTGACTGCTCTTTTATCTTCGGTTTCCCGATGTCATCGTAGTCAGGTGGAGGGTATCGATCCATCGCGTTATGATTTCGACCGACGGGGTCCTTCGAAAAAGGAGCCGCCAGGCGGGCTATTACTTGGGGCGCCCGGGTGCCCGACTCAAAATCCCGGGCAATCTCATCTAAGGCCTCCTCTCCTTCGCCGATGGCTATGTGATCGATCTCCGCAAAATGGCGCAGAAGAGCATCCAGGTTATAGAGCTGGAACATTGGGCCACCGAAAACCGTGATCAGTTTGCCCTCCTTTTTCCGCCTTATCTGTCTGGCCGT
>JBARPX010000072.1:0-19653 GCA_049643405.1 Candidatus Zixiibacteriota bacterium | reverse complement strand
AAATCAAACACCCCCCACGCCAACCTCAGCAATGCCCCCCCCGCCAATCCCGCAATCACCCATTCAACCAACCCCATCTTCTCATCTCTCTGGCCCACTGTCTCTCCTTTCTCCACCTTCACTTTATCAACCACTCCACCAACGCCACCACCGCTGCACCGATTCTGCGCCCCATTTTTCTACTGGGATGCTTACTACCTCCTCGCTTTACTCACCTCACCCCAAACCTGCTTTACTTTGTCCCCTCCTTTCCTCTTGGGTCCGGTCACAATAGGGGAGAGGCTCCACTTGCGCAATAGCTTAGGAGATTTCTTTTCAACCTCTCCCTGAACCATCTCATCTATCCCCCTTGCTCCTGCGTCACCAGCTTTCTTTGCCATCGTCCAACATATTCTCCCCAACCCTCCTTGTCAACTGTTTTCCCCTTTTTTGCCTGCTTGAAGTCAACAGGTTGAGAATCGTGGTTCACCGAGTGATGACCGGGCAAAAAGAATCTGCCGCGTCTTATAGCTGCGATATGCATCGAGGAGCTCAGGGAGAGAAACATGGGTGCTGGGGGTGTGGTCAGGGAACGGCAGGACTTGTGGGGTTTAGGGAATGTCCTATAACATATATTATGTAAACCTGCCCATTATAGCTTAAACTATCACTTCAACCCATCACTCCCCCTTCTTTACTTCACTACAAGGTTGATCAGCTTGTTCTGCACAAAGATGCTTTTGATTAGATTCTTGCCTTCGAGGAATTTCTTAACTCTTTCGTCGCCCAAGGCCAGTTCTTTCACTTCATCCTCCGCGGTATTGATCGGGAGGCTCATGCTCGCCCTTAGCTTCCCATTGACTTGAACCACAAAGGTGATTTCTTCCTCTTGGATGGCATCCTTGTCATAGCAAGGCCACTGGGACTTGAACACGCTCTCTTGGTGTCCAATAATTGACCAGAGCTCCTCGGACAGATGCGGCGCAAATGGCGCCAGGAGCTGGGTGAGCTTCTTCACACAGTACCCCAGAACCATCGATTTCCGGGTTTCCAGGCTATCCATGACGTTCAAAAGCTCCATCATGGACGCAATGGCCGTGTTAAGCTGCAGGGTCCCGATGTCATCTTCAACCTTCTTTATTGTCTGGTTCAGCTTCCTGTATGCCTTTAGGTCAGTGGGACTTAATTCGTCCGGCTTAATCTTCTGCGGCAATTGTTTGCCCTTGGCCTGCTCAGCGAATCTGTAAATGCGGTTTAAGAACCGCGTGGTCCCCACGACGCCCTCGTCACTCCACAGGATCTCTCTTTCTGAGGGTGCTGCGAAATACATGGCTATTCTGGCTACGTCCGCACCGTGCTTTTCGATTATGTCGATCGGTGAGACCACGTTTCCCAGCGATTTGGACATGACCTGGCCTTCCTTATCCAGCACCATGCCGTGATTGAAAAGCTCGGTCGCAGGTTCATCAACCTCCAGCCAGCCGATATCATGCAGAAACTTGGTGAAGAACCTGAAGTAAATCAGATGACCGCAGGCGTGCTCGATGCCTCCGATATATTTGTCCACCGGCAGCCACTCTTTAGCGCTGGTCTTGGAGAATAGTTCCTCGGAGTTATGCGCATCCATGTATCTAAGGAAATACCAGGCTGAACATACGAAGGTGTCCATGGTATCAGCGTCTCTTCTTGCCTGTCCCCCGCATTCAGGACAATTCACATCCATAAACTCCTTTGAATCGGCCAGGGGAGAACGCCCTTTGGGTTTGTAATCGATATCTCTTTCAGGCAGCAACACCGGGAGATCGGATTCCGGGACCGGCACAACGCCGCACTTTTCGCAGTGAATCATGGGAATGGGCGCACCCCAGTATCGCTGGCGGGAGATGAGCCAGTCCCTCAGCTTGTAGTTGGTCTTCAGCCTTCCCAGGCCCTTTTCTGCCACGTGTGCATTGACCTTGTCGATTCCCTCGGTGGAGTTCAGGCCGTCGAAAATGTCAGAGTTGACCATGGTTCCGGGCTCAGTATAAGCCTCTTCCATGCTGTCCGCCACTAACTTACGATCCGGCGGCTGAATAACCACTTTAACCGGAATTCCGTATTTCCGGCAGAACTCGAAATCTCTCTGATCGTGGGCCGGTACTCCCATAACGATTCCGGTTCCGTAAGTAGCCAGCACGTAATCTGCCACCCAGAGCTGAACCTTGTCTCCAGAGAGAGGATTTACGGCATACACCCCGGTGAAAACGCCATCCTTCTCCCCTATTGCTGTCCGGTCGATCTCCGATTTCTGGCGCGCCTTCTCGGCATACTCCTTTACCTTGCGCCTGTGCTCCGGGTCCATGTTCAGACGTTTGACCAACTTGTTCTCCGGAGCGATGGCCATGAAGGTGACTCCGTAGATGGTGTCCGGCCTGGTGGTGAAAACGGAGATTTTTTCATCGGTCCCCTCGACGGTGAAGTCTATCTCCACACCCTGGCTTTTTCCGATCCAGTTTCTCTGCAAGGTCTTGGTGTTCTGCGGCCAGCCCTTTAGCTTATCCAGACCTTCAAGCAGCCTCTCGGCATAGCCGGTAATTCGAAAGAACCACTGTTTCAGTTCTTTTTCTTCGACTTTGGATTCGCATTTCCAGCATCTCCCCTGCTCCACCTGTTCATTTGCCAGCACGGTCATGCAATCCGGGCACCAGTTTACCAGGGCCGTGTCCTGATAGGCTAAATTGTGTTCGAAGAGTTTCAGGAAGATCCACTGGGTCCATTTATAATAATCAGGCAAGCAGGTGATGACCTCCCGGCTCCAATCGAAGCTTATTCCGCATCGTTTCAGGGTGGAATCGGAAACTCTGATGTTCTCCAGGGTCCATTGCCTGGGATGAATTTTTCTCTTCATCGCCGCCAACTCCGCCGGCAGGCCAAAGGCATCCCAGCCGAACGGGTGCAGCACCTGATAACCGTGCATCATCTTGTATCTTGTCACGGTGTCGCCGATGATGAAGTTGCGGAAGTGTCCCATGTGAATGTCACCGGAGGGATAGGCGTACATCACCAGCAGGAAGTATTTCCTATCGGGATGCTCGGGAGCCTGGTATATGCCGCTTTCCTCCCACTTCTTCTGCCATTTGGATTCTATCTCTTTGAACGGATATCCTTTCACTTGCTACCTCTGCCGAGATTGATTGATCCTGAAGTTGTCTGCTCCTCAACTTCTATTTGCGCAGGCTGACTTCGTCCCGCCCTTCGGTCCTGAGACCCTCAGGGTCGAAGGAAGGGACTCAGCCCGAGAAAAGCCTGCGTTACAAAGACGAACTACGGATAAAGTCTGTATATGGTTCGAGGGAATGGAATTGTTTCCCTTATGTGGGACAAACCGCAGATCCAGGCAACCACTCTTTCCACCCCCAGACCGAAGCCGGAATGAGGCACCGAGCCATATTTCCTCAGGTCCAGGTACCACCCGTATGCATCCTTCGGCAGTTTCTCTTCCTCTATTCTTTTCTTCAGACTTTCTAAATCGTCGTTTCTCTGTGACCCGCCGATGATCTCCCCGTACCCTTCGGGAGCCAGAAGATCAGCGCACAGAACTACATCCTCCCTTTCAGGATGAGGCTTCATGTAGAATGCCCGGCACGCTTTGGGGTAGTCGTAGACGAATACCGGGCGGTCGAACATCTTGGTTAAGACGGTCTCGTCCGTTCCCCCGAAATCCGAACCCCACTTGATGTCGGTCCCTGCCTTTTGCAGTCTCTCCACTGCTTCGTCGTATGAGATACGGGGAAACGGCTTTTCAATCTTCTCCAAAGCAGAGACGTCCCTCTCCAACTCCTTCAACTCCGCTTGACATTTCTCCAGGACCCAGTTCACGAAATAGACAACCATGTCTTCCTGCAGGTCCATATTCTCTTCATTATTATAGAAGGCCTCTTCCGCCTCTATCATCCAGAATTCGGTTAAGTGCCTTCTGGTCTTTGATTTCTCGGCCCGGAAGGTGGGGCCGAAACAGAAGACCTTGCCGAAGGCGGCTATGGCTGCTTCGAGATAGAGCTGCCCGGTCTGGGCAAGGTAAGCCTTTCCCTCACCCAAATACTGAGTCTCAAACAGAGTACTTATGGTCTCGCCCACCGCACCGGTCAGGATGGGGGTGTCAATCAGGACGAAGTTATTCCTATAGAAATACTCCCGGATGGCCCAGATCAGCTCGTTTCTCACCTTCAAGATTGCCCGGGGGCGTTTCGATCTTAAGTAGAGATGGCGGTTATCGAACAGGAAGGTGGAGCCATGCTCTTTGCGTGTGATGGGATATTCCTGAGCCACCTGAACGATCTTGAGGTCCGACAGAGTCAACTCATATCCGCCCGGCGCTCTTTCATCTTTTCTCACCGTACCGCTAACCTCAACGGAGGATTCCTGGGTGAGCTGATCGTACAGATTGAATACCTCGTCGTCCACCTCGCCTTTTACCATCACCCCCTGGATAATGCCGGTCCCATCCCTTATCCAGAGAAAATGTATCTTTCCCTTGGAGCTTTTGTTGAAGACCCAGCCCTTGACGGTGATCTTCTCCCCTTCCAGCTTGGCTATGTCCTCGAGATAGTGAAAGTCCATGATCAGTTTTCAGTTTGCAGTTTACAGTTCGCAGTTACGGTTGACGGCTTACGGTTTCCAGTCTTCGTTCCGCCGCCTATGGTCTACTTTGACAACGGTGATCTTCGGTTCCTTGTGAATGATGAAATTCGTCATGGCATTCATCAGGCTGACTAAGAGGGCCGCCAGGAATGCTCTGAAAAAACCGCTTATCTCGAAACCAGGCACCAATCCAGCCACTGCGTACATAAGAAAGGCATTTATTACCAGCGTGAAAAACCCCAGGCTCAGGATGTTTATGGGCAGAGTCAGAATAAGCAGCATGGGTCTCACGAAGGCATTCAGGATGCCCAACACCAAAGCAGCCAACACCAGGACTACCAGATTCTCAACGTAGATTAAGTTGAACAGGTTCGCCACTATGAAAATGGAAACCACGGTGACAAACCATTTTATCAAAAAGGCTCTCATCTTCTCCCCTATTACGTTCCACCAGCCTTTTTTAAGCGGCGCAGGATTTGTCTACATTGTTGGCATAGTCGGGCTGGCCTTTTAGCATTATAGTCCAACTGGCGAAAGCGTTTATGATCCTAACTTTCATATCTTCCATCCAGAGCAGCCTTCCCTGGTCAATCTTTATCCGCAGGCTCAGGGGCGAATCCAAAAGATAAACGCCCCACCTGGTTTGGCAAAAAGGATTCGTTTCGTGCCTGCTTGAATTCGAACGTAAGATGTAGGCTTGATCATAACCGAGCCTTTCAGCCTCTTGTTGAACATATCGGTTAAACCTTCCAAAAGGATAAGAGAGAAAATCCACCCTCCGGCCTAACTTGTCTTCAAGCGTCTCTTTTGAAGCTCTGAGCTCATACTCGACGAATTTCTTCGGGATTTTGGTCAGATCGGGATGATTGACGGTATGGGAGCCAATTTCAAAACCGGCGTCCGCCATCTCCTTTATCTGTTCCCAGTTGAGGTGTCTCCTCTTGTTTCTTCCCCAGCTATAATCCCACTCGCTTTGCTTTCCCACATATCCGGTGACCACGAACACACAGGCGGCAAACCCGAACTCCTTGAGGATAGGAAACGCGTTTTCGTACACCCCCTGGCATGCATCATCGAAGGTGAGGGCTACGCTTCTCTCCTCACCGCCTTGCTTTGAACTGGCTGCCTCCTTCAACCCAACCACCCTGTAACCCTGGTCATGAAGAAAGCTCATTCCTCTTTGAAACTGGCTGACCTTCTGGCGGGTGATGCTCAGGTCGAAACGGTCACTTACTTGATGACAAGCCAGAATGGAAACCGTTTCTTTGGACGGTTGTTTGAATCTGATCCTCCACAAAGCGTAAAAGAACAGCCAGGGTGTCGCTATTAGGATCACCAGCCATATGAAGTGAGACATGGTTTAAGGGCAGAAGAATCGATTGACCTTCCTTCCGGCGGGTTTCTAATTTTACAGCTTAGCCCAGTTGACCTGATCTAAGGCGTTCTTCGCCAGAGGGCCGAGCGCCACAGCCGACAATCTGTCCGGGCGGAAAAACTCACTGGTCAGTCCAATTAGGTCCCTGGCCCTGACTCTATCAATGGAGCTTATGATCTGATCCAGATTCAGAAAATCGCGGAGGAACAGTTCAGATCGGGCCAATCGGTTCATCCGTTGGGAGGTGTTTTCTAAGGCCAGCACCAGATTTCCCTTCAATTGATACTTGGCATCGGAAAGCTCGGTCGAGCTGACGCTGTTTTTCTTTAACCTCTTAATCTCCTTCAACACCAGCTCCGCCACCCGGACGGCGTTGCTCTCATGCGTGCCCATATATATTCCAAGAATGCCGGCGTCCTCGAAGAAATCGATAAAGCTGTACACGCTGTAAACCAAGCCCAGTTTCTCTCTTACGCTCTGGAAGAGACGCGAGCTCATTCCCCCGCCCAGGATATTGCTTAAGACTAAAAGAGCATATCTTCTCTTGTCCGCGTAGGGAAAGGTGGGAACCCCAAGGCTGATGTGAATTTGGGCGGTCTTCCTCTTTACCACCGTCCGTTTCGGTTTCGCCGGTATTTTGACCTGATCCTCCCGGGTTATGCGAAGGTCTGAGTTAAACTCAAACTTCTTTTTTACCTTCTTTACCAGATCCTCGTGCCTCAGGTTGCCCGAGGCGGCAATCACCACCCGGGAGAAAGTGTAGTTTCTCCTCATGAAGTCGACCAGCCTGGCCCTGGGCATCTTCAGCACGCTCTCGGTGGTTCCAATGATCGCTCTTCCCAGTGGGTTTTCTTTCCACATCGAACTCATCAGATGATCATGCACCAAATCCGCCGGCGAATCCTCCAACTCCTTAATCTCCGAAAGGATAACCTTCCTCTCCTTCTCCAGATGCGACCGGTTGAACAGGGGATCTTTTAGAATATCCGAAAGAACGTCCAGTGCCTTGTCAAGATGCTCGTCCAGCACCCGGGCAAAGTAGCAAGTATGCTCGCGGCCGGTGAAGGCGTTGAGCGACCCTCCCACCGACTCTAAGGAGGATGCGATCTGTCTGGCGGTCCTGCTTTTGGTCCCCTTAAACAGCATGTGCTCGATGAAATGGGAGACTCCTGCCTCGTCGTCTGCCTCATCCCGCGAACCCACGTCTATCCATGCTCCGATGCTGATTGAGCGCACGTGATCAATTCTTTCGGTAACCACCCTGATGCCGTTTTCCAGGATCGTCTTGTTATATGCCTCTCCCAAGTTGGCTTTCCTCTCTCTTGAGATTATGGCTTGAACTTTTGCACGTGACCTCCGCCTTGCTCGGCCAGGACAAATGAGCTCTGAATGGCCGGGAGGAGAAACCTATTTCGTGTGGGTTTTTGAGGCCAGGCATGCTTTTCGGGACAATCTGATCTTGCCTTCAGGATCTATCCCTATGATCTTGACCTTTACCTCGTCTCCTAAACTCAGAACGTCCTCCACCTTGTTGACCCTTCGGTTTTCCAGTTCGGAGATGTGGACCAGCCCGTCCTGGTTGGGAAGTATCTCCACAAAAGCTCCGAAGGGGGTGATCCTCCTCACCTTACCCATGTATTCCTTGCCTACCTCCGGCTCCTCGATCAGTTTCATGATAAGTTGTTGGGCCAATTCTCCCGCCTTCTGGTCTACCGACGCGATGAAGACGGAGCCATCGTCCTCGATGTCGATCTTGGCTCCGCTCTCCTCGATTATGCTTCGGATCATCTTTCCCCCGGGACCGATGATTGCACCGATCTTTTCCGGTTTCACCTTGATAATGATGATCCGGGGCGCGTAAGCTGAGAGTTCCGCTCTGGGTTTGGCGATGGTTTGCTCCATCATATCCAGGACATGCAGCCTTGCCTCTTTGGCTTCTTTCAGAGCCTGTTCCATAAGCGTTAAGTCGACTCCGGCTATCTTGACGTCCATCTGAAAGGCGGTGATGCCCTGGCGTGTACCGGTGACCTTGAAATCCATGTCTCCCAGATGATCCTCCACTCCCAGGATGTCTGTTAAGACAGCGTGTCTGTCTTCTCCTTTGACCAATCCCATGGCGATTCCCGCCACCGGCGCCTTTATCGGAACCCCCGCATCCATCAAGGATAGGGTTCCGCCGCAGACCGTTGCCATGGAGGAGGAACCGTTCGACTCCAGGATATCCGATACGAGGCGAACCGTGTAGGGGAACGCCTCATCGTTGGGGATCACCGGCTGGATGGCTCGCTCCGCCAGCGCTCCGTGACCTATCTCCCTTCTTCCCGGCCCCCGGATGGGCTTGATCTCTCCCACGCTGAAGGGGGGGAAGTTATAATGAAGCATGTAGCTCTTGGTCGATTCTCCCTCCAGATCGTCCACCCTCTGTTCATCTATCTTGGTCCCCAGGGTGGCAACTGTCAGAGACTGGGTTTGTCCGCGGGTGAAGACAGCCGATCCGTGAGTGCGGGGCAGAATACCGACCTCGCAGGTGATGGGCCGGACCTCCGATACGCCTCTCCCGTCGATCCTTTTCCCTTCCTCAAGGATCATATGACGCATGTCTTTCTTTTCCAGATCCTCTAAGATGGCCTTGATCTTTCTCTCGGTTTCGGGGAACCTCTCCAAAAGCTCCAGCGTCACCGAGTCCAAGAGCGCCTCAAGTTTTTCCTGCCTCGCCAACTTCTCAGGGCTGCGGTTAGCCTCCTTGATCTTCTCCAGCCCCAGAGCGGCAACCGCCTCCACCAGTTCCGGGTTCTCGGGAGGAATCTCCACCTCCGGCTTGGGCTTGCCCAGTTTGGCTTTCAGTTCTTCCTGCAAATCGATAATCAGTTTGATCTTCTCATGTCCAAACTGCAGTGCGGAGAGGAGGTCGCCTTCCGAAACCTCGCGACATTCTCCCTCCATCATGTTGACGAACTCCCTGGTTCCGGCCACCACCAAATCCATGTCGCTTTCGTCCAGCTCCGAGAAGGTGGGGTTGATCACCAGTTCTCCGTTCAATCTTCCGATGCGCACGGCCCCCACCGGGTGATGAAAAGGTATGGGGGATATGCTCAAGGCGGTAGAGGCTCCGATGAGCCCCAGCGCATCTGCATCGTTTTCCTGATCCGACGAGAGAACCAGCACCATGATCTGTACTTCTTTGGAATACCCTTCCGCAAAAAGCGGCCGCAAGGTTCGATCAATCAACCGGGCGCTTACCGTCTCCTTTTCGCTGGGTCGACCTTCCCGCTTGAAAAAACCTCCCGGGATTTTTCCGGCAGCGTAAGCTTTCTCCCGGTAATCGACGAACAGCGGGAACCAGTCTCGCTCCTCGTCAATATCCTTTGCCTCGACCGCGGTGGCCAGAATCACCGTGTCACCCAAGCGTACCATGGCCGAACCGTGGGCCTGTCTGGCCACCTTCCCCGTTTCCACCGTCAGGGTCTTGCCGCCCAGCTCTATTGTCATAATTGATTCCATACTATAAATCTCCTGTTTCAACTGAAAACCACGGCCGTCAGGATCAACCATGATGTTGACTTTCAGCCTGTTTTGTGCAGGTTCTCTATTTCCTGAGACCTAATTCATCCACTATCTTTCGATATTCATCCAGATCCGTGTCTTTCAGATAATCCAGAAGTCTTCTTCTTTTGCCCACCAGCTTCATCAGACCTCTTCTTGAACTGAAATCCTTGGGATTGCTCTTCAGATGCCCGGTGAGTTCGGTTATCCTCTCGGTAAGCAGGGCAATCTGAATCTCGGGAGAACCGGTGTCATTGTCGTGCATCCGAAATTCCTTTATCAACCTTTCCTTCTTGTCCCGACTGAGTGGCAAGATATCCTCCTTTTTCGTCTTCTTAATTCAGTTTGAACGGTTTATTCTCAACATCTCTTTGATTCTTTTTTCGTCTGACTTCAACTGATCCCTTAGATGCTCGGGATCAGGAAATCTTCTGGGTTCTCTCACCCATCTCTCCACCAGAAGCTCCACCTTGGCGTCAGTCACCTCTATCTCCCGCCCCAAAACGTGAACCTCCACCGATCGGGTCTCCTCTCCGAAAGTGGGTCTGGGCCCAACGTACATCATTCCCGGGTATTCTCTCTCTTCTAAGTGCACTCTTACACCGTAGACGCCGTCCTGCGGCAAGAGCTTGTTTTTGGGAATCTCTAAGTTCAGCGTGGGATAACCCAAGTTTCTGCCTCTCCCCTTCCCTCTGGTCACCGTCCCGGACAAAGGATACGAGTGCCCTAACATGTCCGTCGCTTTGGCAAACTCTCCGGAGGCGACCTCTTTTCTTATGCGGGTGCTGCTCACCCTTATCTTGTCAAGATATCGGGCGGGGACCACCTCCACGTCGAAGTCATGCACCAGGGCAGTCCTTTTCAAAAGATCGATTCTTCCGGCCCTGTCTTTTCCAAAAGCGTGATCGTCTCCTACCACCAAAGATCCGACGTTGAGTTTCTCCACCAGTATTCTCTCCACGAACTCATCCGCCGAATAGTCCCTCAACTCTTCATCAAAGCTCATCACCACCGTCTCCTCCACCCTTAGGCTCTCCAGCAGCTTCAGTCTCTCCTGCATGGTGGTCAGAAGCCCGGGAGCATCATCCGGCGCCACCACGCTCTGAGGGTGGGGTTCGTAGGTGACCACCACTCCAATTTTCCTCTTCTCCTCAGATTTCTCAATAAGTCTGCTGATTATGGCCTGGTGGCCCAGATGGACTCCATCGAAGCTTCCCAGAGTCACAACCGGCCTGTCAAATGCCCGAAAATCAATCTTTCTTATGTCAAAGCAAACGTGCATGATGCCATCCTCAAACCTGATCACAGAACCCGGAGGTATTGGACCAGTTTATTCTTGAAGCTTGAGTCTAAGAACTTCTCTGACCGGCTCAGGGCTTTGCCCATGGCAATGATCCTTCCCTGCTCATCCGTTATGGAGACGGTTTGACCCGGTTCGAAACTCCCCTCTACTTTCGAGACAGACGAGGAGACCAGAGGAACGCCGTGTTGAACCCTTGCCACTGAGTCCTCCTGCACTGCCACCGAGGGAAGGTGGGCCAGAGCTTCTTCTATCGAAATCAGAGCTTCATTTATCTTGCCTTCCTTCTTGACCTCCGAAATTCTCTCCGGGCTTAGCGCATCCTGGAGCCCGTAGGGGCCGACCTTGGTACGTCTCAGGGAAAAGAGATACCCTCCACAGCCCAGCTTTTGTCCCAAATCGTGAGCCAGGCTCCTCACATACGTGCCTTTGGAGCAACTGACCTTCAATTCAACGTAGGGCATGTTCACATCCATGATGCTGATCTCTTTTATCTCCACCTTTCGTTTTGTTCTTTCTACCTCCTTCTTTTCCCTGGCGTATTGATACAGCCTCTTACCCTTGTATTTTATGGCAGAATGCAAAGGAGGAAGCTGCCATATCTCTCCTCTGAACGAATCTATCGCGTCTATTATTCTCTCCGAACTTACCTGGCACTCCTCTTTAGTTTCCTTGATCTCCCCTTCGCCGTCGTAAGTATCGGTGGTGGCGCCCAGCCTAATCACCGCCCGGTATTCCTTGTCATACCCTGTCAAAAACTGGGCCACCTTGGTTCCCTTCCCCACGCAGGCTAAAAGAACTCCGCTGGCGGCAGGATCCAGGGTTCCGGTATGCCCAACTCTTTTTGTGCCCAAGACCCTTCTCAGTTCCTGTACCACGTCATGCGAGGTTACCCCGGTTGGCTTGTCAACCACTAAGACTCCGGACAGGTTCATCTTTTAGCGTCTTTTTGACTTGCTCCAGGATGATTCTCTTGGTCTGTTCCAGGTTTTGGTTGACGGTACAGCCAGCCGCGTTTCTGTGCCCGCCACCACCAAAACATCGGGCTATTTTCGACACGTCGTATTCATTTTGCGACCTTAAGTTGACCTTGGTTTCCCCATCTCCCTTCTCGGTGAAAAGAAGCCCGATCTCCACCCCTTTCACGAAGAGCGAGTAATCCACCACGCCCTCAATTTCCCTTGGATCAATCTTGAGATCGGCTAAAAGACTTTGCTCAAGCGTCATAGCGCAAATTCTCCCCCGGTCGACGATTTCGGGACTGCTCAAGATTGATCCCAGAAGTTTCAGAAAAGCAGGAGAATGGTTGAAGTAGATCTGGTTGGTCACGTACTTCGGATCCGCTCCCGATGCTACAAGTTCCGCACATACCCTGAGACAGCGGGGAGAGGTGTTGGGGAATTTAAACCTGCCGGTATCGCTCAGGATGGCGGCGTAAAGCTGGGTGGCCACGGCCGGGGAGATGGAAAAGTCGCAGGCCTCCAGAAGCGAGAAAATCATCTCTCCCGCGGCCGAAGCGCCCACGTCTAAGTAGTTGACAGTGCCAAAACGCTCATTGTCCGGATGATGGTCTATGTTGATTATGGTGGCCTCCGAAGGCAACAACCTTTCCACCTGGCCCAGACGGCTCAAGGAGGTGCAGTCCAGCACGAAAACAGGATCGAAGCCGGCAAGAGCACACTTCTGGAGTTGGAGGCCGTCCACATCCTCGATCTTCTTTTGAGGATCCAGGAACATATATCTGGAGGATAGAGGCCCCTGGTTGATTATCCGACAGGTCTTGCCCTGGCCTTCCAAAAGCTCAGCTAAGGCCAACTGTGAGCCGACCGAATCCCCATCCGGATCCTGATGAGAGGTTATCAAGACCGCCCTGCTTCCTTCGATTAAGTTTGTGATCTTCTTTACCGTGTCATTCATTGTCGCCTGGTTCGTCTGAGGTGGAATCCGGGGGGCTTTCGCCTTGATCTATCTTTTGCCCCTCGGGGCCTTCGGTTCGGTGGATCTCTTCGATCAATCCCTCGATGTGCGCGCCGTATTCAACCGACCCGTCGAACTGAAAAAGAATCTGCGGCGTGTACTTAAGCTTCAGCCTTCTTCCTATCTCCTTCTGAATGAACCCGGATGCTCTCTTCAATGCAGATGCAGTTTTCTTCTTGGAATCTTCATCACCCAACACGCCGTAAAATATCCTGGCTTGCTTAAGGTCGGCTGAGAGCTTCGCGCCGGTGACGGTCACAAAGCCCAGTCCCGGGTCCTTCAACTCGCTTTGAATTATCTCGGCGATCTCTCTTTTGAGCAGGTCCCCCACCCGATCCTTCCGCTTGTACTGCATGTCTGTTCCTTCTTTTCGCTTTCCAAAGAGTACCGAGGGGAAAAGGACGCTTGGGGCGCGGTGACCAGCAGGTTTGATATCATAACAGTTCAATCGAATAGTCTAATATCTCGATTCCACTCTCCTTGCTGATTAAGTCCACTACGCCGGCGAGGACCTGGTCGGCAAAATGCCTCTGGTTGGCCACCACCGACACTCCCAGCGTCGTTCGCTGCCACAGGTCGTTGTGGTCCACCTCGGCGATGGAGACGTTGAACCTGTTTTTCACCCGGTCCTTTATGCCTCTTAAGAACTGTCTCTTCCTTTTCAGGGATCCGCATTCCGGGATGTGAATCTCTATGCTTGCCAGTCCAACCACCATTGAATCAAGGGATTTATCTGTCTGGTGTTGATGTCGACCTTAAGGGCCCGGAGGTCTTATTCCAACTTGCGGGCCACCTCTTTCACCTGATAGGCTTCCAGAAGATCCCCGGTCTTTAGGTCGTTGTAATCCTGTATCTTTATGCCGCACTCCGTTCCGCTGGAGACCTCCTTGACGTCATCTTTAAATCTTCTCAAGGATGAGATCACCCCCTTGTATCCCACCACCTCGTCCCGGATGATTCTTACCCGGTCTCCCCTCTTCACCGATCCCTCCTGAACGAAGCACCCCGCCACCTGTCCCACGCCGGAGATCTTGAAGACCTCCTTCACCTCCACCGTCCCGGAGACCGTTTCGGTGATCTCCGGGTCCAGAAGTCCCTCCAGAGCTTTTCTGATGTCGGATTCGATCTCGTAGATAACGTCATACAGCCTTACGTCGACGTCTTCTCTTGAGGCGGTCTCCCGCGCTCTCAGATCCGGACGAACGTGGAACCCGACGACGATTGCATCGGAGGCCGCCGCCAGAAGTACGTCGCTTTCGTTGATGGAACCCACTCCCCGGTGGATGACCTTCACTCTCACCTCGCTGGTGGATATCTTCTCCAGGGCATCGGAAAGCGCCTCCACCGATCCGGCCACGTCTCCCTTGAGAACTAAGTTCAGCTCCTTGGTTTTGCCCTCCTCGATCTGCTCATACACGTCGCTTAAGGAGACCCTTTTTGCCCGCCTTAAGTCCTGCTCTCTTTTTATTCTCATTCTCTTGGTGGCGATCTCTCGTGCTTCGGCTTCGTCTTCCGTGATGATGAAGGTATCCCCGGCCTGAGGAACTCCGGATGCCCCCAGAATCTGCACCGGCGTGGACGGGCCGGCTTCGATCACCGGATTCCCCCTCTCGTTGAACATCGCTCTCACTCTGCCATTATAGGGCCCGGTCACGAAAGGTTCCCCGACTCTCAAGGTTCCCTTTTCCACCAAAACCGTCACGATCACTCCCCTTCCCCGGCTTAGTTCAGACTCGATCACCACGCCGGATGCCCGACGATCGGGGTTACTTTTCAACTCCAGCATCTCCGCCTGAAGCAGAATCATCTCCAGCAGTTTGTCTATTCCCATGCCTGTCTTGGCGGAGATCTCCACTACAATGGTTGAGCCTCCCCATTCCTCCGGCACCAGATTAAGCTTGGCCAGCTCCTGCCTGATCGGTTCGCTTTTGCCCTGGGGGAGGTCCATTTTGTTTATAGCTACGATTATGGGCACGCCTGCTGCCCGGGCGTGATCGATGGCCTCGACGGTTTGGGGCATCACGCTGTCATCGGCAGCCACCACCAGTACCACAATGTCGGTTATCTGGGCTCCCCGTGCTCTCATAGCGGTGAAAGCTTCATGTCCGGGGGTGTCTAAAAAGGTGATCCTTCCGGCGGACACCTCCACCTCATACGCTCCGATGTGTTGGGTAATTCCCCCTGATTCTCCTGCGATGATGTTGCTCTTTCGGATAAAATCCAGAAGCGACGTCTTTCCATGGTCTACGTGCCCCATTATGGTAATGACCGCGGGACGGGGTTTAAGATCTTCCTCCTCCTCTTCCTCGTCTTTTTCCGCTTCCAGCCCGACTTCCTTAACCGGCTCTACGGTGAAGCCGAATTCCAGAGCAACGGTCTCTATGGTATCCATGTCCAATCTCTGATTAATGCTGGCCACAAACCCTAACTCCAGGCACTTGGAGATCACCTCTGCCGGCTTCACCTCCATCAGATTTGCCAGCTCTGCAACCGAAATGTACTCGCTTACCTGAATGACGTTGGCCGCCTCAACCTCCTCGCCGGCTTGATCGGGATGCAGTCTCCTTTTGTATCTTTTTGCCCTCCGATCGGAATCGATGGAAGCTAAGGTCTTCTTCACGCTCTGTTGGACCGCGGTCTTGTCGACTCTTCTGTCGTGCCTGGCCTTGAAGGATTGAGCTTTTTTCTTTTTAACGTCCCGCCTTTGTTTCTCCAGTCCTTTGAAACCTTCTTTCCGCTGAAGCTTGGCTTCCTTGGTCGTGGTTGAGGGTCTGGCCGAAACCTGCTGCTTCTCCTTTTCCTCCCGCTCTTTGAGCTTCTGTTTCTTACGAGCGTCATCTTCCTTGACCGCCTCCCTCTCCTTCCGAAATTTCTCCTCGATGGCGGAGGCCATCTTCTCGTCCACCGCACTCATGTGGCTTTTCACCTTAAAGCCTAACTGCACGACGATATTGAGCATGGCCTCGCTGGAGATCTTGTAATCTCTGGCTGACTGGTAGATTCTCTTCTTCGCCAAAATCAATACCTCTCTTTAAAGCTGACAGTTTTGCTGGAGGCTCCGCGGTGGTAACGCGGGGCATGAATATGTTGTGGCCTCTTGCTTCCCTCCTGACTCGGAGGGTATGTCATAATGTCATTCTGAGGCGTCAGCCGAAGAATCTCGATTTTGTAACTTATTGGATTTTTAGATTCTTTGCTTCGCCCTGCACCAAGAAGGTGCAGGGCTTCGCTCAGAATGACAACTGTACGTTTTAAAAGTTGCTACACAGCCTCTCGGATACGGAGAACCGGGCTTCCATTCTCCCGTTCCCAGGGAGTTGTTACTGCTCCGCCGTCTTGGAGGGGCTAAGATATTCCTTCGCCTTTTCAATTAAGGAGGCCGCTCTTTTCTTCCCCACTCCTTCGATTTCTACCAGATCCTTCTCGCTGCTTCTGGCCAGATCCTGAATGGTTTCGATTCCGCCCGAAGCCAGTTTTTCCTTCAGCTTCTTACCTACTCCTGGCAGCTCGGTCACGTATATCTTGAGCTCTTCCTCCAGTTTCTTTTGCTCTCTGTATTCGCTCTCGCTTAGGATGTTGATCTTCCACCCGGTGAGCTTTGCCGCCAATCTTGCATTCTGTCCCCCCCTCCCGATGGCTAAGGAGAGCCTGTCGTCCTCCACCACGATGGTCATGCTGTTGTCGTCGTGATAGATGTCTATGTGCACCACCTTGGCGGGCGCCAAAGCCCTGGTGGCAAAGGTTTGCGGATCCGCGCTCCAGGGCACTATGTCGATTCTTTCGCTGGAGAGCTCTCTGACGATGCTTTGTACCCGCGTCCCTTTGACCCCCACGCAGGCGCCCACCGGATCCACCCGGTCGTCGATGGAGCTGACCGCGATCTTGGTCCGTTCGCCTGGTTCCCGGGCCATGCCCTTGACCTCAATTATCCTTTCGTAGATCTCGGGAACCTCCAGTTCAAACAATCTCTTCACCAGCATTGGATTTGCCCGAGAGAGTATGATCTGGGGACCTTTAGCCGTCTTCTGCACGTCCAAGATCAACGCTCTTATTCTATCTCCTTGGCGATACCTCTCCTTGGGGATTTGCTCCTTGGGCGGAATGACACCCTCGGCCCTGCCCAGATTCACTATAAGATGCCCCTTTTCGATCTGCTGCACGCCCCCGGTGACCAGAGTCTCTTTCTTGTCCTTATATTCCTCGTAGATCCTCTCTCTCTCGGCCTCTCTGACTCTCTGGATTAGAATCTGTTTGGCTGCGCTGATGGCATTCCTCCCAAACTCGCTGAAACCTATCTCCACCTCCATCTCATCCTCTAAGTCAGATTTGCGGTCTATCTCCCGGGCCTCCTCCAATGGGATCTCGGTATTGGGGTCGGTCACTTCCTCCACCACCTTCTTGGTCTGGATAATCTTGATCTCGCCCGACTTCGGATCCACGTTTATCTTTATATTATCCGTGTTGCCGAACTTCTTTTTCGCCGCCAGCATCAAACCGGCTTCCAAAGTCTCAATCACGAAATCCATTTCGATGTTCTTGTCTTTGGTGATCTGGCTCAATGCTTCCAAGATTTCATAGTTCATCAGAAAAGACCTCCCCTAAAACAATATCTGGGCCTTGGCCACCATCTTCAGAGGGATGATTTTCTCCTCTCCTTCGTTCTGCTTCGGCTCAATCGACCCGAGTTGGAGCACGACGTTCTCCCCCTTGAGATTTTTGATCTCCCCCACCAGCTCGGTCTTCCCGTCGACACTTTCTTTGAAAAACACCTTTACCTTTTTCCCGATCTTCCGTTTGAAATCCGCCCCGCTGACTAAAGGCCTGTCCAGGCCCGGGGAAGACACCTCCAGCCTGTACCGGCCGGGGATCAAATCGTCCATGTCCAATAGATCGCCGATCTTTCTGCTCAAGTGCGCGCATTGATCAACGGTCACGCCGGTTGAGCGATCCACGTACACTCTCAAAACGGACGCCGGTCCTACTCCGGAGAACTCCATGTCCACCAACTCCAGATTCTCCTCCTCAACCACGGGTTTAATCTTGTCTCTCAATGTTTCAGCTTTTGATCCCATAACCTTATTTATACGTTAACAGCTATGTAAAAGAGTGGGTTACACCCACTCTAATTTTTCTAATATAACGACGCCACCATTAAAAAGCAACATAAAAAACGTTTCTTACTTCCCTTTATTTTGCGCTGTCTCTAATTCCCCTCCCTCCGTTTCGATTTGTCGTCATTCACTGGGGGGGCTCCTCAAAGACTGCTTAGAAGCTCTTTGCACTTCTCCACGGCCTGGTCCTGCCCCACCGATATGACCTCTCTTGTTTTCCTTATTCCTATCTCGACCTTATTCTCCTTCAGGCTCCTTGCCCCCACGTTTATCCTCAGAGGCACACCGATCAGATCGGCGTCGTTGAATTTTACGCCGGCCCTTTCGTCTCTGTCATCGATCAGCGCCTCGATACCTTCCTCTTTCATCTTCTCGTATATTTCAAAGGCCACCCTGGTCTGCATTTCATCGGCCACATTCAAGGGAAGAATCTCCACGGAATACGGGGCAATGGAGGCGGGCCAGATTATGCCTTTTTCGTCATGAAACTTCTCCACTGCTGCCTGGGCCGTGCGGGTGACACCTATTCCATACGACCCCATGATAAACGGCCTCTCCTTTCCGTCAACATCCAGGAAATTGGCGCCCAGAGCCTGGCTGTACTTCGTCCCCAGCATGAAAGTGTTTCCCACCTCTATGCCTCTGGAGGTTGAAAGCTTTCCCTTCTTACATCGAGGACATATCTCGCCTTCTTGAGCACATCTGATTTGACTCACCTGATCGATTTTGAAATCCCGGCCGATATTGACATTCTTAAGGTGGTAATCGTTTTGGTTTGCGCCGGTGACGAAGTTCCGCAGGCGTTGAATCTCCTCATCCGCTATTATCGTGACGCCCTTCAGATTCAACGGCCCGGCAAAGCCGACCGTCGCGCCGGTGATTTTCTCCACCGTCTGGGCATCCGCCATCTCCAGGTTTATGCATCCTAAGAAGCTCTTTAGCTTGATCTCGTTGATCTGCCTGTCCCCTCTGATCATGGCGGCAACCACCTTATCGTTCGCCTTATACAACAAGGTCTTGGCTAACTTTCGGGCGGGGACGTTCAAAAACCCGGTCACTTCTTCTACGGTCTTGGCATTCGGAGTAGCGACCTTCTCCAGCGGCTTCTCCGAATCTTGCTCCACCTGCGGGTTGTCTTCCAGCGAACTGGCTTTATCCATGTTCGCAGCATAATCACATTTGTCGCAGTAGAAGATGATGTTCTCCCCGCCTTCGGTGTCGACTATCACCATGAACTCGTGTGCCGCCTTTCCTCCCATGGCCCCGGTGTCCGATTCCACCATCTTAGTCTCCAGGCCGCACCGTTCGAAGATTCTGAAATAGGCATCCAGCATCTTCTGATAGGCGATCTTAAAGCTCTCCTGGTCCTTATCAAACGAGTAGGCATCCTTCATTATGAACTCGCGCCCTCTCATCAAGCCGAACCTGGGTCTGATCTCGTCCCTGAACTTGTTCTGAATCTGATAGAGGTTCAAGGGTAGTTGTCGGTAAGACTTGACCTCTCCCCTGATTAAGGAGGTCACCACCTCCTCATGAGTCCCGCCCAAGACCAGGTCCCGATCGTGTCGATCCCTGGCCCTCATCAGCTCTCTTCCTACGGTTTCCCATCTTCCGCTCTGCTGCCAGAGCTCTGACGGATGCAGCACCGGCATCAATATCTCCTGGGCGCCGGAGGCATTCATCTCTTCACGAACGATCCCTGTAACCTTGAGCAGCACGCGCTGCATCAGGGGGAGATAGTTATATAC
>JBARPX010000071.1:0-18426 GCA_049643405.1 Candidatus Zixiibacteriota bacterium | reverse complement strand
TTTTTAGTCGATCCCGACCTGGGTGCTTCGCGTGATTGGGACCTGTTTTCGGTTGCCGGCTTGGGCTACACCATTCTGGGATTGTTCATCTTGCTCAACCTGCTCAGGGAGAAACCCCGTTTTGCGTATCTGAGCTTGATATTGGTACTCACATCTCTCTATTCCACGGTGCCCTGGATACTTGTGAATTCGCATGAGCAGAAATCCATCAGCCGATTTCAGAATCTCCTGGAAATCGACGTCAAGAAAAGCTACAGCGGACATTTCGTGCTGATAAAACACTTCAAGGCTCGTGGAATGAACGAGGAAGCAGAGAAGCAAGATGACAAATATCACCAGGCTTTTCCGGAGATAGTGCTGAGTAACGAAGGGACGCGCCTGGCCAAAGAGGGTGAGTTCGAACAGGCCGAACGGCTGTATCTGGAGGCGGAGCAACTTTCCCCCAAGAGACCGGAGATTCATAACAACCTGGGATATGTCTACCTGAAACTCGGGAGATTAGGCATGGCCGAAGTTGAGCTTAATAGAGCTGTCCAACTGGGTCGCCATCTGCCGGCCGCGTACGTAAACTTAGCTGACCTTCATCTTATGCGTCAGGACTATGATCGGGCTCTGGATGCCTGCAGGAAGGCCATCCGGCTGAAAACCGATTCTCCCCAGACTTACTCCAATGCAGCCACGATTTATCTTACGAGAGGCCAGTTGAAAGAAGCGGAAGACCACTTCAGAGGAGCTTTGGCCCTGGATCGGAATCTTACTAAGGCGTATGTGGGCCTGGGTGATATATACAATCAAATATCCACGCCCCGGCAAGCCGTCAGGATGTACCATGCTGCACTGAAACTGAATCCTGATCTGGCCATGGCTCGTTTTCGATTGGGAATGACCTATCTCTCTCTGAACGCACGGCAAGAGGCAAAACGGGAGTTGGAATCTTTCCTTCTTCTCTCCCCTCAGGGACCCGAAGCCGACAAGGCCCGGGAAGTCCTGAATACACTGAAGGAATTGGAGATAGAGTAGACCAGCCGTCTTTAAACAGAACTCCACATCGTCAACGGCCTCCACATTATCCGGAGAAACTCCCCACAGGGGCTTTTTTATTGACAATCATCATTGCTGGTGTTAACTTTGATCTGAATCAGGAGGAGTATGAGAGTTGTCTTGCAGAGGGTAAAAGAGGCCAAGGTCACGGTGGACGGGAAAGTTGTGGGCCAAATCCAAAAAGGGCTGGTACTTCTCCTTGGAGCAAGAACCGGTGACGTCGAAGAAGACGTCGGGTACCTGGTTGAAAAGTGCGTTAACCTGAGAATCTTCGAAGACCAGGAGCAGAAGATGAATCTCTCTGCTCTGGATGTTAAAGCGGAGGTTCTGGTGATCTCGCAGTTTACGCTCTACGGAAACACCAGCAAGGGAAGACGCCCCAGTTTCACCGATTCACTTGAGCCGCAAGAGGCAGAAAGACTATACGATAAATTCATTGACCAAGTAAAGGCCACAGGTCTTAAGACCGAAAGTGGTGTCTTTGGAGCAAAGATGTTGGTCGAGATCCACAACTGGGGGCCGGTGACCTTTATTCTGGAAAGCAGGTAGATGCAGTCCGCAAGAAGCGGATTTCAAGAAACGCGTCCATGGAAAAAACAACCCGGCCAATCAAGCAAAGAAGTATGGCTGAGCTTCTGGGGGAAGGAAAGCTGATCTTAGCGTCCCGATCGCCTAGAAGAGCAGACATCTTGAAAAGAGAGAAGGTGGAATTTATGGTAAGAATCCCTCCTGATGTCGAAGGGGGCGAAGTCTCCTCTGATCCGGCCCAACACGTGCTGTCGCTCTCCCGGAGAAAGGCTGCCGGTGTTGCCGAAGACGTTGAGGATGCCATAGTCCTGGGAGCGGATACCATAGTGGTGCTAAATGGAGAGATTTTGGGAAAACCGCAAGACCGGGAGAATGCTTTCTCCATATTGAAGAAACTGAGCGGAAGGACGCATCGTGTTTACACCGGAGTCACCTTGGTTAACAAATACAACGGTAAGGTCGTCTCAGATTACGACGTGACCGAGGTCAAGTTCAATCAACTGGATGATGAGAAGATTTGGGCTTACATCGACACGAAAGAGCCTATGGACAAAGCCGGTGCATACGGCATACAGGGAATGGGCGGATTCTTGGTGGAAAGCATCCAGGGAAGTCTGGACAATGTGATTGGCTTGCCTACGGGCAAGCTTAAGGAGATGCTGGCAGAAATCATTTAACTTGAAAGGTGAAACCCCCCAATTGAATCAGGATAAAATCACATTTGGTTTCGACGATGAGGATCGGGCGAATCCGATCGGCTCGATTTTGCGCTACCAGCGCGAGCAGAGGAAGCTCGACTTGGTGAATATTTCAGAAGAGTTGAAGGTCAAACTCGACTATCTGCAGGCAATGGAGCAGGGCCGGTTCGACCTCTTGCCCTCCGGATTTTACCGGCGATCGTTTTTGAAAGCTTATGCAGAGTACCTGAAGCTGGACATGGATGAGATGCTCAGGGTACTGGACGAAGAGGAGGCTGCTCTGGGGAAAGGTGGAGCGAAACCTCTGACCATGCCAAAGATCCCGCTCGTGGAGACTCCACGGGAAGAGACCATACAGAAACCGGCACCTGTGCAGGGGCTCTGCCCGCCGGTCAGACCTCCTCCCAGGGGAACGCCGGCAAGTTTCGCCTTCGCGGTTTTTCTCGGCCTCATCATTGGGGCGGCGTGCCTGATATTCCTGTTCAAAGGCGGCGAAGGGGAATATCATGAAGCCGCAACTGGATTGTCAATGGCCGAAACAGAGAGCCTGGAGGTGATTCCGGAACCGCCGGACACCATGGAGCTTTTCATGCGGCTTTTAGACGAGAAAATCGGATCTGCTCCCGAGTTGATCCTGCGAATAGAGGCGGCGGGACGAAGCTGGATCAGAGTCACCTCTGACGAAGTTGAGTTGTACACAGGCTTTATAAATGAGAGCATGAACGCCGAGTTTAAGGCACGAGAAAGCCTATCCATAAATCTCGGCGTGAATGAAGGGATCAAAGCATTCCTTAACGGTTTTGAAATGAAGCCCCTGGAGAAAGGGGTCACTTATTTGGATCGGGGGAACTTCACGGAGTTCATCCCCACTGATAGGGCAAACGAGATAGTAAGAGAGTACGAATGAAATAATGGGGAGACATCTCCCCGGGATGAGTCTATTTAACCACGGAATTTCTCACCAAGGTTAGCGGGAAACAAAAGTCGAAAAAAACGCCCTGGCCGACTGGCCACCCTTCAGGCTGCGAGTGAACCTCTTAACTCGAGGGAGGGCTTGATGTTTAAGTATTACCGCGTTACACTCGTAGCGATTCTCGTGTTTCCTCTAATCATCGGCTGCTCAAAGTCTACCAAGAATCCGAGCCGTACTGACGACACCGAAACACCTGTCGATTTCAGCCCGAAGGAGAACGAGGAGTCAGAACTGATGGCACTCTGCCTGTCAGGCGAGCTCACGGCTCCGGATAGTCTATACTACCGGATACTCAACGACCTTGAGGATATCCGCGCCGAATTCGGTGACATGTTCCAAGCGGTTAACGGAATTGGATTTTGGCCTCCGTGGATGGTCAGTTATCTCGGGATGGCTTTCGACGAAAGTGCAGCTCAATTGATCGCCGCCGGGGAATACGACGCCTGGGATGAGCTTAACGAGAGATATCACGTGACCGACATCAAAATAGGCGGGCACGGTCTTGTCTCGCTCGTTTTCGATAGCAGGCTGAATCCATATCGTCTGGCGGAGCAATACAGGCTTCTTCCCGGTGTACTCTACGCTGAGCCAAACTTCCGGGACGGAGACGGTCCCAACGTCTACGCCAGACAGACGGATTTTGGCTTCAGTTATCTGTTCCGTTACGCCTCCGGCGACTGCCCGGCGGGGTGCATGTACAATGAATATTGGTACTTCGTTTGTGAAGATGATGGGCCGGTGTTCATCGGTCACTGGGTATTTCGCCACGAATCCGAACCCGACTGGTGGCAAGAAGCGAGACTAAATAGAGAGCACTATTGCGATCCATAGCTCTCTCATCAAAGATACTTTCCTGGAGTGCGTCTCCGCGGTTCAGACCGCCGCTTCGGTGCCGTGCCTTCTCATTTCTCACTTTCACGAAGTTACGGAAGAATCAAATGAAAAAGGGTTCCCGCTCCGCATTCCTGGCATCTGTTCTGGTGGCTTGCTTGCTTTCCGGCTACTGTGCCCGGACCTCCCGTGAACTGATTGACCTGGAAGGACTCCGAAGCTCCGGCGACGATAGGACGGTGAGACAGGATACCCTTCCTGATGGTGGCGTCATCAGGCTGCACCACGACAAGTGGTTGATGTACTTTCTCCACTGGCGGCCGCTGACTGAAGAGCGAAAGGGGCTCTCCGCAGAATATGTTCGAAACCTGATGCTCAACTTCTGGGGACCCAATATGCCCTTCACCTTGAGCGAAAGCGTCGGAGAGATGGAAGTTGCCGGCCACAGAGCTTACTCCGTGGACGGCACAATCTACGATGGGGCAATCAAGAGCAGATTCATCGTATGGAACTGCCCGGAAACCAAAAGACAGCTTATCGCTGATTGTAATATCAATGTGGGAAAGGGAACATCCCCGGAGCTGCTCGAACTTCAAAACGATATCACCTTATCTGTCAGCTGCCACGGCGCGGCAAACGTCCAAAAGCACCCGGGGCTGAATCAGCTTTACGTGTCCAAGATGTTCAACCTTTCATTCCGCACTCCGGAGACCTGGCGAACCGAGGAATACTGGGACTCCGGATGGTATCCCAGCGGTATGACGCCCACAAACGGAACACTATGGACTCTATTGACCGATTCGGAGAAGTACGTTGAGTTGAGATGGGAGAATAAGCGAAGCGAGCTTTCAACCGGGTTATTCAACCGGTTCATTGAAAGGATTGAGAGCGATTCTGTCGTTTCAGGAACCACGCTCAGGATTACGGACATCAAACTCAGAGGCACGATCGCGAAAAAAGAGTGCATAGTCGGGCACGGGAACTTCAAATACAATCTCAGAGCGGGCGACCGCGAGGAAATAAAACCTTTCAGATTTAGTGCCTTCCTCTGGAATCGCGGTGAGAAGACCTATTTTCTATTGGCGGGTATGATCTCCCTGCAGCAATTCTGGGGTATCTCCCCCAACTTGTCTCCCACGGATGAAACGTTCAATAGATTCGTTCAGGATGAAGTTCTGGCCAATACGAGAGTTTTTGACAAAGAGTTTATCAAGTAAAGAGATGGTCAGAATCTATGTTAGGATAAAATCTTAACACTGTTTTGTTTTTGTGCGGAAACAATCTCAAAAGCGGAGGAAGCCATGAAGGGGCCAGCTCGTCTGATTGGACGGATTATTCTTGTTCTTTTATGCGCCGGATTGGTTTTGTGCTGTGCTCAAGAATCGACAGCGCAACTCAATCGAATCTCTGTCAGTATCAGCGGCGGTGCCGGATATCTGCCACTCAAAGACTGGGAGGATTTTGCTACGAGTATTTCTTCCAGTCACTTTGAGAAGGATAAATTCGGCTCATATCTGGACCTCCGTGCTGTTTATCATCTCACCGACAGGCACGCCGTCGCGCTCAACGTCGAGAGCATAAACACTTCCGCGTCTCTCTATCATGCGATGGCCCTGACCGGACCTACAGGAGACACGTCAGGATATGCTTCTTCCGTGGTTGAATGGGACTTTTCGGCTATTCCTGTCGGTCTTTCGTATGAGTTTTATCCCATGCGATCGGATGAAAGCACGTCTCCCTTTCTTGGCGTCGGAGTCTCCTATTTCTTCAGCGAAGTAGAATACAAATCATGGTTCTTGCACGATGGATTCTTTGGAGATCTCGGCTCTAAAGGCACCCGTGATGGAGAGGGGTACGGCGTGCACGCGTATGCCGGTGTGCAATGTCAGTTGACGGAGCAGCTGCTGGTCGTCTCTCGTTTGAGGGGTCGATACGCGGACGGCATGGGTTTCACCGATGAGGAGGGGACCGTCAAGGTGGAATTCACAGGAGTGGATTTCACCCTCGGTTTAGGATGGAGATTTTAGGTACGTCCAGCTTTCCGCCGATTCTAGCTGTATGAGGGCGCCGTCCCAGCAAAACATGTGGGCTAAGAAACGAGGAGGGGATACATGAGCAATAAGGCCTTAGTTTTGGCGCTTGCCGCAGGCATGGCTTTTCTCATGCCGGGATGCGGCCAGAAGGCATCCCAACAGGTCACGGAATTGCAGCATTTTCCCATTGACAACATGGAGGGACTCGTTACTCAATCGGGCGTAGAGATCGACAGGCAAAACTCGGCTGATGGCAGTGGATCTCTGCGCATCACCGCAATTGAACCCACTGTGTTTCGCCTGTTCGAGGTCAGCGGCGTAGACATCGAGAACGCCCGCTTGATCTATCGGGCCAGGGTTCGCACCGAGGAGGTCGAGGGGAAGGTCTTCTTAGAGATGTGGTGCCATTTCACCGGCAAGGGGGGATTCTTCTCGCGCGGTCTTCAAAATCCTCTCACCGGCACCACAGGTTGGACGACCGAGGAGATTTTCTTCTTTTTGAAAGACGGAGAGAACCCCGATACCGTGAAACTTAACCTGGTCGTGGATGGCAAAGGCACAGCTTGGATCGACGACATTCGTCTCCTTAAAGGCCCGCTTCAGTAGCCTCTCCCCTGCTCAACCAGCAGTGTGCATATGTATGGAGGTACACGCAAGATTAACAGGTGAGATGTAAGAGTGCGATAACCTTCTGCGAGGAGGTAAGCTGATTGTAGGTCCGGCAGGCTTCCCTGGTCGGCTGAACAATCAATTTGATCCCCTTGGACTCAATCAGTTTCTCGGTCTCCGGCAATACCCTCATCAACCCCGGATTTCCTGTGCCCACCACAACGACGTCAGGCTTTTTGCCCAACACGTCTCCGAGATCATCTGTGCACAACCGGTGCCCTTCTCTTCTGAACCATTGAGCCTTGATTCCGTCCGGACAGATTATCAAATCCGAGGTATATCTTTTGCCGTCGATCATCACCTCCCCGAAATCGTATGAATCGATCATCTTCCCTCCCTTTGAACCACACGGCTTTTTACCCAAAATAGGATTTGAGTGTGAGGAGGCAAGAAAAAAGAACGGGAGTCTTCCTCCTGCTCGCGTTCCCTCGGAGGCGGGACGGCTACCCCTCCCCTTGCGCCGACAGACAAAATCATTGACTTTTACCCTGGCTGGCATTAATATGATTTTGGGCGTTTTTGAGAGGCACTCTATGGTTTTCAAGAAGATCGAACAGGCGGGAAAGAAATTCTTGGTCTCCGCTCTCGGGCTTTTCTTAAGGCAAGAAAGCCTGAACCGGAACGACGTCGATCTTGCTCAGATCAACAAAATTCTGGTGATAAGGCAGGATGATCGCATCGGGAATCTGATCCTGACCACCCCGCTTCTTTCAGGCTTGAGGCGATATTTCCCGCGAGCAAAGGTTTGGTATTTGGCCAGTAAAACCTTCCACACGCTCTTTTCCAATTCAAATTTAGTGGACCGGATACTGGTTGCCAAAAAGAGGCAATATATCTTTCACCCTCTTTCACTGGTGCTCTTCATAAGAGGAGTTAGAAGACAGAAATTCGATCTGACCATTGACGCCAGCGACGAGAACAACTTCTCCCTTAACAACTCATTTTTGGTGTATCTCTCCGGCGCTCGGTACAGAATAGGATACCAAAAACCCAAAAGCCATCTCTTTCTGAACCTGGAGGTTCCTGCCCCCTCCACAAACAAACATGCTTCCGAGATGCATCTCGACCTTTTGCGCTATCTGGTGGGAGATTTCCAATCGACTGGTCTCAAGATCGAGGTCGATCACGATAAGAAGACCGAGGCAAGTGAGTACCTCAAGGCAAACGGAGTTGAGAACGGTGACTTTCTGGTGGGAATGCACATTGGAGGAAGGAGCGCCAAGAGGTGGCCGGTGGAGCGCTTTCAAGAGTTGGCTGACTGGATAACGAACTCCTTTGGCGCAAAGGTGATATTCTTCTGGGGACCGGAGGAGAGAAGGATCATAGAGAAAATCAAAGCAAAGGGCAGGGATCAAATAGTGTCGAAGCTGTTTGACCTTCCAGTGCTGTCGGCCTTAATTGAAAGATGCAATCTCTTCATCTCGCCGGATACCGGAGCGATGCATCTTTCGGTGGCGCTGGGAACGCCGACTTTGGCCCTGTTCTCCGACTCCGATCCGACAAAGTTCGGTCCGCAGGGCACGATACACCGGATCGTCCAGTCGCCTAATGGGAAAATTTCAGTTGAGACTGTTAAAAATGTATTTCGAGAGATGGTTGAATCGAAAGTGGTGACTCGGACTTAACCTTCTTAGACCTCTCCCCCTGAATCCCCCTCTCCACTTTGTGGAGAGGGGGACATAGGGGGTGAGGTAAGACCAGAGTAAGGAAAATCTGAATGAAAGACTATTTCAAGCTGCTGTCACATCTTAAGCCACACTTAAGATATCTCATCCCCGCCATGGTCTTCATGTTGCTCTTTGCCGGGATGAGCGGCTTCTCCATCACCATGATAGTCCCCTTCACCAAGATCCTGTTCTCTCAACCGGGTGAGATCACCCAGCAAGCCTTGGAGAAGAGCGAAGGCCCGGATCAGGAGAAGGAGAGCTTGGTGGTGCTTCTGCCCAAGAAGTTGAAAGAAAAGTTCGATCAACTCATCGTGGGAAAGACTCATATGGAGACGTTAGGCCGATTCTGCATCCTGGTATTCTTGATCTTCGTGCTGAAGAATTTGTTCTGGTACGCGCAGAGCTTTCTCATCGTCAGGGTGGAACAGGGTGTGATCATGGATTTGAGAAACAAGCTCTACAATCATTTTCATCTTCTACCCTTAGAATACTTTCACGGACAGAAGACCGGTGTTTTGATCTCCCGAATCACTAACGACATCACTTTAGTAAAGGGTGCGGTGGCAAATGGTTTTGCTCAGGCCCTCAGGCAGGGATTCCTGGTTTTGGTTTATCTGTTTTTGGTGTTCTGGGCAAGCTGGAAGCTGGCTTTTATCGCCCTTTTGCTCTTTCCGGTTGCCATGCTGATAATTGGCACGTTCGGGCAGAAGGTGAGAAAATCAAGCGTCCTCACCCAGGAGAAGATGGGAGCCATAACCTCGACGCTGCAGGAAACCATCTCCGGCATCCGGGTGGTAAAGGCCTTCGTGATGGAGAAATTTGAGATAAAGAAATTCACCGATGCCACCAGAGACTACTTCAGGACCATGGTGAAGCTCACCCGCGTAGGCTCTCTGGCTCCCCCCTTGACCGAGGTAATGGGGGTATTTGCCGCGGTTCTGCTTCTCTGGTTTGCGGGCAGGCAGATTCTGACCGGAACGTTGGACCCCAGCAAATTCTTCCTTTTCCTGTTCGCCATGCTCTCCTTGATGCAGCCTATTCGAACCATCAGTCATTTGAATATCGAAATCCAGCAGGGGCTGGCTGCGGGTAAGAGGATATTTGAGATTTTGGACACCACGCCGAAAATCAAAAACCATCCGGACGCGGTCAAAAAGGAGTCTCTGGAGAAGAGCGTGACTTTTGAGAAGGTCAACTTCAGCTACGACGGCAGCAAAGAGGTTCTATCTGACATAAGCTTTGAAGTTAAGGCCGGCGAGGCGGTGGCTTTCGTGGGGCCTTCCGGAGCGGGAAAATCCACCTCCATGGATCTGCTCCCCCGCTTCTATGACCCCACTGCCGGAGTGATTAGGATCGACGGGATCGATTTGAGGAAAATTGACATAGGCTCTCTCAGAAACATGATGGGTATCGTAACCCAGGAGACCATTCTGTTCAACGATACGGTGTGGAACAATATCGCTTATGGTTACGAGAAGGCATCCGAAGATCGACTGCACGATGCCGCCCGGGCGGCCAATGCCCACGATTTCATCATGGCCATGCCGCAAGGGTATCAGACCATAATCGGAGACCGGGGGGTCAAGCTCTCCGGCGGAGAAAAACAGAGGCTGGCGATTGCCCGTGCGCTGTTCAAAAATCCTCCCATACTTATATTTGACGAGGCCACCTCTTCCCTGGACTCCGAATCCGAAGCGCTGGTGCAAGAGGCCATCGATCGGTTGATGAAGGGACGAACAGTATTTGTCATCGCGCATAGATTATCCACCATCCAGAACGTGGACAAGATCGTGGTCTTAGAACAAGGCAGAATCGTCCAGATGGGCGACCACGACAGTCTGATAGAACAGGGAGGGCTTTACAAAAGACTCTACGATATGCAGTTTAGGCTGTAGGGGCGGAGCTTCAGCTTCGCTGGACCACGGCATTCCGAGGGCATGGGGGCAACTCATGAGTTGCCCCTTACTTGGATTGTCTGAACCGAACGGCGGAAAGCCACCAAGGCTGTCCCCACGGGGCTAGTATGAAGTTCATCTGCGACGATAATCTAGGCAAGTTGGCCAAGTGGCTCAGAACGCTTGGATATGACACCCTTTTCTTCGATCCCATCGAGGATGGTGAGTTGGTCGCCAGGGCGTTGAAGGACGACCGAGTGGTCTTGAGTAGGGATACCCAACTCTCACGATTCAAGTTCAAGTTGGGGGAGAACCTGCTTCGCCTCGAAAGTGACAAACCGCTGGAGCAATTGAAGCAGGTACTCGACCACTTTAAGTTGAAGCCAGACAAAGAATTGATTTTCTCGCGCTGTTCGGTCTGCAATGAGCCTTTGGAGAAGGTGGAAAAAGAGAAGATCAAGGACAGATTATACCCCTTTGTCTATGAGACACAAGAGAATTTCGTCCACTGCCCCAAGTGCGACAGAATCTACTGGTCAGCCACCCACGTTGAGAACATAACCAAGAAGCTCGCGGAAAGCGGGATCATTTGACTTTGTCTCCCATCTTAATTCATTATCTATGCTAGACTTACGGCTTCGACCAAAAGAGAAGCTTTAAAGCCAATCGCTGGCTTTTTACAGAACTTGGTGTTCTGACCGCTGAATTCCACGGTGCCACCTTAATTAACAGCCCTACCGATCCAAAAATTTCCTTGCTTTTTGCCAATAACACGGTATTATATAGAAATTGCAAAGCCCAAACGGAGGTAAAAAATGAAAAAAGCATCAAAGAAGGCCAAGAAGACTAAGAAAGTCAAACCGACCAAGAAAGCCAAAACCGTCAAGAAGGCAAAGAAGGTCGTAACAGCAAGGGCGAAAAAAACCCTCTCCAAAACAGCTAAACCCAAGAAAATCAAGAAGATCGGAAAACCAAAGAAGGCTGCTAAGGGCAAAGCCAAGAAGCCGCTCAAGGCAAAAGCGAAGAAGATCGTCAAGACGACGCCCACGAAAACCAAGAAGATAGCCACGCCGAAGGGGAAATACGTCTACTACTTCGGGGACGGTAAGGCCGAGGGGCATGGAAAGATGAAGGACGTCCTCGGGGGCAAGGGTGCGGGATTGGCTGAGATGACCAATACTGGGGCTCCGGTGCCGGGGGGGTTCACCATCTCCACCGAGATCTGTCGCTTATACTACCAAAACGACATGAGATTTTCCAAGGAGTTGGAGAAGGAGCTGAGAAAGTACATGGCTCGGGTGGAGAAGTCCATGGGCGCGAAATTCGGCGATCCGACCAACCCGCTCTTAGTCTCGGTCAGATCCGGAGCGAAATTCTCTATGCCGGGGATGATGGACACGGTGCTGAACCTGGGATTGAACGACAAAACGGCCGAGGGACTCATCCGGAAAACGGGCAACGACAGATTCGTATACGACAGCTACAGGCGATTCGTACAGATGTTCGGAAGCGTGGTCTTAGCCATCGACAAAAACGAGTTTGAGGCCCTGCTTCAGAAGAAGAAGGACGCCAAACGCATAAAGCAGGATACCTCTCTTCAGGTGGAGGATTTGAAGGAGCTGGTTAAGGAGTTCAAAAAGAAGATCAGACAGAAAACCAGAGAAGAGTTTCCCAGCGATCCATACCAGCAGCTGAAGATGACCATTGAAGCGGTCTTCAGATCCTGGAACAATCCGCGTGCCATTGCCTACAGGAGACTGCACAAGATCCCCGGCGGCTTGGGCACGGCGGTAAACGTGCAGGCGATGGTTTTCGGCAATATGGGCGATGACTGCGCCACCGGGGTGGGCTTCACCCGCGATCCCTCCACAGGTGAGAACAAATTCTACGGGGAATATCTGATCAACGCCCAGGGGGAAGACGTGGTGGCTGGAATCAGGACTCCCAAGCCCATCTCCGAGCTGGGAAAGGAAATGCCGGCCATCTACAAGCAATTAAGATCCATCACCTCCAGGTTGGAGAAACACTACAAGGACATGCAGGACTTCGAGTTCACCGTTCAGCAGGGTAAATTGTACCTGCTTCAAACCCGCACAGGCAAAAGGACGGCGCCCGCGGCGGTGAAGATCGCCGTAGACATGGTGAAGGAAGGGCTGATCAAGAAGGGGGAGGCGATGAACCGGATTGAGCCGGTTCAGTTGAACCAGCTCCTGCATCGCGGGATAGACCCTCATGCAAGCGCCACGGTGGTCGCCAGAGGTTTGGCCGCCTCACCCGGCGCGGCGGTGGGAAAAGTCGTCTTCAGCGCGGAAAAAGCGGTCCGATGGAGTGAGGAAAAGGAAAAAGTGATTTTAGTCCGGCATGAAACCAGCCCGGACGATATCCTGGGGATGGCTGCAGCCGAAGGCATTCTGACGGCACGGGGCGGGATGACCAGTCACGCGGCAGTAGTAGCTCGAGGCATGGGCAAGTGCTGCGTGGTCGGATGCGAGGCCATCAAAATCAACGAGCAGAGAAAACAGTTCATGGTCAATGGCCTGATAATCAGAGAGAGGGACGTAATCTCCTTAAACGGCGCCACCGGAGAGGTGCTCTTAGGCGAGGTGTCCACCATCGAGCCGGAGCTTAGCGGCGAGTTCGGTGTGTTCATGAAGTGGGCAGATCGGATCAGAAGACTGAGAGTGCGCGCCAACGCCGACACGCCGAAGGACGCCCGGCAGGCGGTTAAGTTTGGAGCCGAAGGGATCGGGCTGTGCCGGACCGAACACATGTTCTTTGCCGAAGACAGGCTTCCCATAGTCCAGGAGATGATTTTGGCGAAAACCTCCACCGAGCGACAGGCCGCCTTAGATAAGCTTCTTCCTTTCCAGAAGGCGGATTTCAAAGCCCTCTTCGAGGCGATGAAAGGATTCCCCGTCACCATTCGCACCCTGGATCCTCCCTTGCATGAGTTCCTGCCCGATCGCGAGGAGCTGATGGTAGAGATTGCCACGCTGAAGGCCAAGGAAGATACAGACCCGGCTCTTATCGAGGAGAAACAGGCGCTCCTGAATCGAGTAGAGGAGCTGCACGAGGTGAACCCCATGCTGGGACACCGGGGCTGCAGGCTGGGGATCGTATACCCGGAGATCACCGAAATGCAGGCCCGGGCGATCTTCGAAGCCGCCTGTGAGCTGGCCCGACGCAGAAAAAAGGTCTTTCCCGAGGTGATGATACCTCTGGTGGGACATGTGAATGAACTGAGAGATCAAAAACAGGTGGTGGTGCGGGCGGCAGAGGAGGCCATGAAGAAGTACAAGGTCCAGATCAAGTACATGGTAGGGACCATGTTGGAGATACCCAGAGCCGCCCTCACAGCCGACGAGATTGCATCGGAGGCTGAATTCTTCTCCTTCGGGACCAACGATCTTACGCAGATGACTTATGGCTTCTCCCGGGACGACGCCGGAAAGTTCCTGCAGTACTACACCGAGCACGGCATCTTAGATGAGGATCCCTTCGTCAGCTTAGACCAGAGTGGAGTGGGGCAGTTAGTCGAGATGGGAGTGAGGAAAGGCCGTCAGGCACGGAAGAACCTAAAGGTGGGCATCTGCGGCGAGCACGGCGGTGATCCGGAGTCGGTGATCTTCTGCCATAACGCGGGCTTAGACTACGTGAGCTGTTCGCCCTTCCGGGTTCCGATCGCCCGATTGGCTGCGGCGCAAGCCGTCATAGGAAAGGGAGCAGAGGAGTACACCTCGGCATAGTCTTACTTAAGCGGAGTTTGCCCTGAAGGGTTCATCTCTAACGATAAAGTTTCGTATACCAAAAAGCCCCGCCCTGAGCGGGGCTTTTTGACAAAGCAAAAAAGCTTGACTTTGGGCAAATGTTTGTTAAAATGTCTTGGAAAGACTGCAGCCAATGGCTGAGGTTCGTACCAGTTGGCAGTTGGCAGTTAACCATGAACCATTAACTGCCTTTCCGTGGTGGGTGTAGCTCAGTCGGTGAGAGCACCAGGTTGTGGCCCTGGGGGTCGGGGGTTCGAGTCCCCTCATCCACCCTTTTAGCTAGCTCCGTCATGCCACAGCGCTGATCTCGGGATCGCGTCCGAGGGTGGAAAGTTGCGCAAGCAAATCGGCAACTGACGTTTTCCGATGCCTGGGCATCAATAAACTGAGTTGTTGAGGACCTCCATATGATCGTGAGAATCTTCGTAACCGGCGGCACTTTCGATAAGGAGTATAATGAACTTGCCGGTAAGCTCTTTTTCAAGGATACCCATGTGACCGAAATGCTGAAGTTGGGTCGATGCAAATTAAATGTGGACATCAGGACCCTAATGATGGTCGACAGTTCGACCATGATTGACTCGGACCGGGAGATAATCTTGCAGAATGTAATGAAGGCAAAAGAGGACAGAATCCTCATTACCCATGGAACCGACACCATGGTGGCAACTGCCAAGGTTCTTGCAAAGGGAGTCAAAGGAAAAACCGTTGTACTGACGGGTGCCATGGTACCATACACATTTGGCAGCTCGGACGGCCTGTTCAATTTGGGAGCTGCTTTAGCATTTGTCCAGACTCTGCCGCATGGAATCTATATTTCAATGAACGGGAGATGCTTCACCTGGGACAATGTGAAAAAAAACAGAGCTACCGGTGAATTCCATCAGATAAAATAGCCGGCTACAACCTGATTCCAGGACTGCTCCACGGTTACAGTCGCCCTCCCATGATTGGTTTCGTGTCCAGCAGCGGCTTAACTGGGGGTTTGGATCATCTACTATTGCAGGCCGCGAAAAGCCTACCGGCAAGGGAGAGGAAACCGCAGTCGATTGTGCCGACGTTCGTCAGTTGGTGGCTCACGGTGAACCGTGAAGTCTCCACTGGTTGTGTCATGGCCCTGGGGGTCGGGGGTTCGAGTCCCCCCATCCTCCCCACTCATCTCACGGCTGGCTCCAGGTCCAGTGCGGAGTTTTTCGGCCAGCTTGAGGGGAACGAAAACCGATCATCTTTTCCGCACCAGTCAGCAAAGGGCAATCGACCGCAACTAGTTAGTTCTCTTGTGTATTCTGCGCTTTTCTGTCGACTTTTGTGCTTTCTTGGATTTTGTGCTAACAGATGCCGATAATTATAAATGGTGAAGAGATTCCTCTCAACAAAAAACAGGGAGTGATAAGATATGAGCAGAAGCTTCGCTTTAGCGGTGGTGATCCTATGTGTCTGCGTGGCCTTGTGCGGCTGCTCCAAGAGTACGAAGACCCCTTCTGAGGGGGCGATAAGGGTCTATCTTGCAGACAGTCCTGCGGGCTTTGACGCAGTCAACATCGTGGTTTCTCAGGTATCGGTTCACCTGGCGGATGAGGATTCGGCTTCCGGGTGGATGGTGATCTGTGACAGCACCCGGACGTTTGATCTCCTCCAACTCCGCAACGGTGCAATGGCACTTTTTGCCGACCATCCGCTTGACCCGGGTCACTACACCCAGATAAGACTGAAAGTAACCGACGGATGCAGCGTAATCGTCGATGGCGAGCCACATGATCTGAATATTCCCAGCGGGTACCAAAGCGGGGTGAAGATCAACCATCAGTTTGAAATCCAAGAGGACGTAACCTACGAGTTGCTGCTGGATTTCGACGCCGAGAAATCCATAATCCAAAAAGGAACTGGACAATACCAGATGAAGCCGGTCATCCGGGCGATTGCCATGGCCACCTCCGGAAGCATTTCCGGCACCGTGAGTCCAAAGAGCATAGAGGCTTTTGCCCTTGCAGACGTTGACACGGCAGCTTATACTCATTCGGATACCAGCGGCTATTTCAAGCTAATCGGGTTAGCTGAGGGTTCCTACTCAGTTCTGATTGTCCCGGATAGTGTCACGTATGCTGATACAACCTTCTCTGGCGTAACGGTGGCTGCGGGTCAAACCACCGACCTGGGGACGATCGAGCTTCGAGAGGAATAGACGATTCCGCTCTGAGCTGCGAACCGGAATCCTCCGGAACGCGGGTCGTCAGTTTACCCTCACTGAGGCTAAGTGTGCACAGAATCAGCGCACGGTTGATTGAGCTCGGGAATGTGGTTTAGCTGTTCCACACGCCATAGATGCCCGTTCCAGTTCAGTTGTGAGAGCCCCACCATAATCAATGCTGGGGCCTCTTTGTTGAACGGACAATCCCAACATGATGCACAAACAGTCTTAAACTCCTCTTGCCTCCCGTCGCAATGCCGCATTCCTCTGGATTCCCGTGTGTCCGCAAGATCGACCTTGAACTTCTGCTTTTGCGCTGGGTCAGAAAGAACCCTCTTCCCGTATCCACGATGTGGTGATCGAGCGATCGCTGTGGAGAAAAACCATTGCCTGTTACTCCACCTGGTGAAGCGCCTCACGCTGAGCAGGGTCCTCGGAGGGTGAAGAGATGAATAGCCTAAAGGTTTCGCCTAATAAAACCGGTTAGACGAACGTATTCAGGACATGTTAATGATTTGGTTTAACCTTTTTGGGCACAAAATGCGCAATTCTTTTCACACATCCATTATCTGCAACGCATTCACCAGACGGGTTCTCCATAAGGACGTCGAGGTCAACCAGGCAAATCTCTGATGAAAGTGCAAATCCACAAAGGAGAAGCCGGGATATTCGCAAGATCCAAGCTTTGGTGTCTCAGAACCATTCCTTTTGGCATACAGGTTGCTCATATAAGTGGTCAAAGTTTCGAGTTCGTCCTTATGTGAAAATTTGACTTGACAGTCGGGTAAGATTGGCTACCTTATTAGTGGGAAAATAAATTGCTCAGATCAGACGAAATGAGGATAGGCTAGGAAGTGAACGAAATGAACAAGCATTTTCGCGGGAAACAGGCTGGCCAGCGGAGTCTATCTCCGCCGGAGCAAGCACGAACATCGCAAAGATGATCCTGATGAAATAAGGAAAAAACAAAGTCAGTGCATGGGAAGCACATAACGACAGTTCGGATAAAATATTCTGAGAGGAAAGGAGGGATGAGACATGCTGAAGAAGCTGAAAGGCCTTTTCAAAGACGAAGGCGGACAGGACATCATCGAATATGCACTCCTGGCGTTTTTCATTTCTATCGTTGCCATTGCAATCATCAAACTGATCGGGCCAATCCTGGTGATCATTTACACCGCCATCAGGGACGCCCTAACCTAAGCGTGATGAATAAACTGACGAATGGAATCGGCTGGGAAGGGGTGCTCTCAACGTCAGTTTGCACCTCTTCCCATAAGCAAGGAAGGCAGGAAAGTGAAAGCATTTTTTGCTACAAATGGCCATATCCTCGTTCTGGTAATAGCGCTCGTCTGTTTGGCCATGTATTCGGATCTGCGCTGGCGCAAAATACCGAACTGTCTGACCCTTCCAGCCGTTGCCCTGGGGTTCGTCCTGAACTTCGTGGGCAATGGCTGGAACGGGTTGCTTTTTGCGTTAATCGGCTTCCTGGTGGGAATGGGCCTCTTGATGCTGCCATATCTTCTGGGCGGCATGGGAGGAGGAGACGTAAAACTAATGGGAGCTTTGGGAGCTCTGTTGGGCAGCCACGCCGTCATAAACGTGTTTCTTTACACCAGCCTGATCGGCGGGATGATCGCTATTGCGGTAGCCATCGCCAACAGGAACTTGATCGAGATGCTCAAGAGAATAGTGCTCTTCTTGAAATGTGTCTTTCTGTTTCAGGCGCCTTCGACCGGAGCCGCGGTCTTCCAGAAAAGCCCCAGCATGCCGTACGGCGTGGCCATGGGTGCGGGGACTCTGCTTTATTTGGTTGCGGGTAAGATTGTTTAGGAAGTCATTCAAATTCGAAAATGAAAAAGCTCTTCTTAAGAAATAGAGACGGTCAATCCATAATCGAATTCGCCGTGCTTCTGCCGATACTACTAATGGTAATATTCGGTATAACCGAGTTCGGCAGAGCCATCCTGGTTAAGAACGTTCTGCACACCGCCGCCCGGGAGGGGGCAAGGCTGGCCGTGGTCAGCGACAGCACCTCAGCCCACGCGAGGGTACTTGAGGTGCTGGATGCCGCAAATGTTACTCCGACAGAGATCAGCATTCTGTACAATATACCCGCCAGGAAAGTTGAGGTGA
>JBARPX010000070.1:0-16295 GCA_049643405.1 Candidatus Zixiibacteriota bacterium | reverse complement strand
CCTTGAGGAAGTCGTAGACGTCCGGCTCTCCCGGAGCGCCCACCGGAGTAGTGTACTCGATGCTGAGCTCCCAAGAGAGAGTACCGTCGCCGTCGTTGACCAGGGTCATGAGGCTATCCTTGATGGTGCCGGGGAACATGTCCACGATGAAGCTTTCCGGCTTCACCCTGAGCACCGGATCAGGTCCGACGTGCACGTTGACCGGTATGGTGTCGTAGGTCTCGTCGAAGTCGTTGGTCTGCACGTAGATCTCGGCGTAGTAGTCTCCCGGAATGAGCAGATTTCCGTCCACGGTAACCGTAACCACCTGGTCATTGCCAGCCGGCACGGTTCCGGACGACGGAGCCTCAGACAGCCAGTCCACATCATCGCTCATCTGGTAGGTCAACGGAGCATCACCGGTGTAGTTACCCACAGTCAGGTAATCATCGGTGGTTGCACCCTCGGTGGCGTTTATTGTCAAGCTGGTCGGATCGATCGAGTACTCCGAACCCAAAATTACCATGTGCACGGAAACTAAGGTCTGACCCTTTGCCTCGGGCACGTTATGGTTGATGACGATGTTTCCGAACTTCTCGCCACCCAGAACGCTGCTGGCGTCGAAGCGAACGTTCAAGTCCGTGTAGGTGGACGGATCAACCACACCGTCCTCCGGATTGACAGTCAGCCAGCCGCCGCCGGTGCAGGTGAGCTCGACATCGTCGACCATCCAGATCCACCACAAACCGTCGTTATCCGGCGGATCTTCGGCGTGGAAGGCGATATTGATCGTCTGGCCGGAATAACCGGAAAGGTCGATGGTGTACGGGAAATCGTACATGTTGAAGTCACCGAGATCGGGCAGCGTGCTCAAGTCGAGCTCCACGTTCCAGTTGGAGCCGCCGTCAGTCGACACCTTCACATAGTAGTGATCTCCGTACGGTGATCCCTGGTATCCATAGGTCCAGAAGGTCAGGCCGCAGGTTCCGGAGATTCCAACCGGCGGGGAAATCAGCCACTCATCCTGGTGGCCGTAATTCCACCACACGCCGGCCGCATAGTCTCCTGAATGCACGTAACCAGAGACAGCGTCATACTGTATCCAGTTGGTCGTCGCATGAGTCTGGATGATGCTCCAACCGGCAGGCGGCCAGGCGCCTTCGAAACCTTCAGAGAGACTCTGCTTGATTCCGGATTCCTCTATCTCGATATCGAAGACTAAGTGTCCTGCTCCGTCATTGGTGAGCCTCAAGGTGGAGTCCTTGAACGTTCCGGCATAGACCTCCACGTAGAAGCTGTCCGGGTCGGTCGCTATGGACGGATCCGGTCCAACATGCAGGAAGACCTTGTAGGTTATCGAGGGATATAGATCCGGGTCGTTGTTGTTGATGGTCAGCTCGCCGTAGTAGTCACCGGCATACAAGCTGGTGCAGTCGATGGTCAGATCCACGGCTGTCGGTCCACCGCCTGACGGCACAGTGCCGGAGGACGGGGATGCGGACAGCCAGTCGATGGTCTCATCGATGCTCCAGTTGAGGTCTCCGGGTCCGGTATTGCCGAGAGTGACGTACTCGTGATGCACGGCACCTTCGGTTCCGGTGCTGATTATGCTGTCCGGCGATACGGTCATGTCTGGAGCCAGAACGGTCATATGGGCCGGGATGGTATCCAGGGACTTTTCAGCGTTGCTGCTGACTAAGAAGGCACCAAAGAAGTCTCCACCCAGGATTCCGGTGGCGTCGAAGGTGACGTCGATGGTGTCGGTCTCGCCGGGGGGAACCGAGCCAGACTCCGGATCGTAAACGATCCAGGCAGGAGCCGCGGAGAACCTTATGGCCAGGTTGTCATGCACGTACTCAGCATTGTACACCACTTCCAAGCCGTCGGTATCATCCGGGCTTTCGATGCCGATAGTGGACTCGTCTGTACGATGACCGGTCATCTCATCATATTGGTAGAAGATCTGGCCGTTGGCATATAGAATCATCTCCATGGTGTACAGACAGGTATCACAAGCGTATCTCATCACACCGTCATACTCTATGATCAGCCTGTTGAGCCCATCATATTCATAATAAACGTAGCCCGCTCCACCACCGGTAGCCGGTCTCAGATCGTCCCAGAACAGAGCCAAGGGACCGTAAGGAGAACTGGCATCCGGGATGGGATCGTTGGTGAGAGCAGTGGTGGTGGCATCAACAAAGCTGATCCATCCATTGGAGCAGACGTAGAACTCGGTGAAGTCAACGCCGTAGTAGTTGAACGTAAACCCGATGGGGAAAGGACCCTCGTTGCCGTCGTCGGCGACATCAACCAGTGTTCCGGTGGTGTTGATCTCCACCCAACTAAAGGTGGGACCACCCGGCTCGTCGGAGTCGATCCACTTGTATCCGAAGGCATCCGGTCCGCCCAGTCCTTTAGTCGGGGGCACACCTCGGTTGTAGTCCCTCTGGTCTTTCTCCGGCTCCTTGGTGCTGGGCTTGGACAAACGTTGACTCGGGTCATGATGAGCGCGCTGGCCCATGAACGTGGCGTCGACCTTACCATACTCTTCGGTGGCAATCTCGTAGTCGAGCTGCCCGCTGCCGACGCTGTGGATGTACATGTTGTCGTCCAGGGTGCCGTCTCCCGGCACTTCCACTGCGAACGAATCCGGGTCTATGTCTATGTCGGGGATCAACCGCACCCAGAGATGGACAGGAACAAAAACCGTATCATCCTGCTTCTCTCCCGAATTGGAGATGACTCGCAGGGTGTCGTAATAGTGTCCGTCCAGATCGGTGGTGTTGACGCTCAAGATTATGGTATCTTCCTCACCGCCCAGAGCCGAGCCGGAGTTCGGGTTGACTGAGAGCCAGTCTACGGCTATCCCCAGTTCAATGGTGTAGTCCAACTGTCCGCCACCCACGTTTCCGATGTACATGTAAGCCTCGAAGGGACTGTCCGGGAAGGACCACCAGTCGTAGTAGTCCGGCCTCACCGCTATCTGGGTGGGGAAGTAAGGACCGGTGACGTCGTCTATGGCGAAACCATAGTTGTTGTAGTTGTCATAGGTCCAGGCGATGTAGATACTTTGGCCAGCATATGAGGAAAGGTCAACCGTCTCGAGGGACCAACTGGTGGAGTTGCTTATTATGGTGTGGATAATCGAATAGGCACTGGTATCCGAGACGTCCGGATCGGTTGAGACCCTGACGAAGACGGTCTCCTCGTAAGAGGTCGACTGCACCCGCCACCAGAACTTCAGCTTATCGCCGTCTTGAGCCGCGAGTCTGGGGGTGATCAGCCAATCGTTGTTCGGGGAATCGTAGTAGATACGGGCACAGGCCGGATCGCTGTGATAGTAGGTGGTGTATCTTGACCACTGATCTCCACCGTCGAAAGCGTAAACCGTCCAGCCCGGAGGCGGGAAGGTGGTCCCGGTAAACGACTCGGCTAATCCGCCGGCCCGGTAAACCGTAACCACTTGCGACAGCGTGTCATTATCTGTGGCTGCGTCTCCCCCAAGCTCCGTCCAAATGGTGACGGTATAGTTGCACAGAACCTCCGGTGCAACCCAGTCGGGGGCAAAGGTGATCTGCTCGGTCTCGTCGGTTGCCAGATCCACCGTGGTGGCTTCCTCGTCCGTGTAGACGTAGCTTTCCGGACCTTCGATCCTCAGCTTCACCGGCACGCCGGCGCTGGCCAGATCACCGCCCAGATTCTGAACCGTAGCCTTGATGGCCGTGCTGGTTCCGGTCTGCACGAAGTCCGGCAGGTCGTCGATGGAGATGGTCGCCATGTCACCTGGCGGCACATAGATCGGCGGCATCATCACGTCGTCTAAGTACAGATACCAGTAGTCCGAAGCTCCATAGTACCTATGGAATGCTATGTAGACCTGGCCCTTCTTCAGGTGTGCTGCATAGGGACTTAAGTCGATCACACCCTCCGTATAGGTGGTGTTGGTGATCATGGAGTGATCGGCCAGAAGAGTGGTATAGGAACCGGTGTCACTCTGATCGGAAGAGGTCGACAGCCTGACATAGAACGAGGTGGCGTACGAGGCGCTCTCCGAACGATACCAGTACTTCAGCACGTCGCCTGCTCCGACCGCTAGTTGCGGAGTCATCAGCCAGGCATCCTGCCCTCTGGCACGAGCCTTATAGGAGCCGGAGTGAGCAGATCCGGAGGTACGAGCCCAGTTCGTGTTCGGGCCCAAAGCCCAGCCCTCCGGCGGGAAGGTGGAATTCTCAAAGCTCTCCACCGTGTAGCCCTCTGGAGAGGCGCTGACACTGATGGTGACCGTGTCATTGTCCGCGTTTCCATCTCCGCCAAGAGCGGTCCACACCTTGACGGTGTAGCTGGCAGAACTGTTGGGAACAGTCCAGTCAGGGTCAAAGGTAATCTGCTCGGTGTCGTCTGGATTCAGGCTGCCGGTGTACTCCACATCGGTGTAAGTGTAACCGCCGCCATCGTCTATCTCCAGGTTGACGGCCACGCCGCTCTGCGCATTGGCACCGGTATTCTTGACCGTGGCCTGAACGCTGACCGAACTGTTTCCTTCCAGATTGTCGCCGTCACCCGGGTTGTCGATAGTCTGAGTGGCCATGTCATCGCCGGCCACAACAATATCGGGACCGGTGACGTCATCGATGTACCAATACCACTCATACAGCGACTTGTACACGAAGGCAATGAAGACCTCCTGCCCGGCAAAGGCGGTGAGATCGAACTTCATCTCCGTCCAGGTGCTGGTGGCGACCTGCGTTGCCCACAGTACGTTGGTGAACTGATCCAGGGAGCTGGTGGTGGTGGAAAGCCTGACCTCCACGGTCTCCTGGTAGGAAGCACTGTAGGTTCTGTACCAGAATGTCAAAGTGTCATTGGCGACCACCGACAGCTTGGGGGTAATCAGCCAGTCGTCGTTCGCCAAAGAAGAGGTCTCATACCTGCAGCGAGTGGAGTAGGTGCCGGTGTGCGCGTAAACCGAAGTCTGACTCCACTGGTTCGAGCCACCGTCGTTATTCACTACCAGCCAACCGTCCGGCGGATAGGTTCCCTCGAAGCCCTCGTTTAGAGGTCCGGCGATTGCTGCATGAGACAATGCCAGCAAGGCCAATCCCACTACCGCGGCAAGCAAGAGCTTACTCGTTTGGTTGTTTCTCATAGTAAATCCTCCTGTAGTAAATCATAGCTGCTATCTCACTTCACTTAACTCCCCCTCAAAAGAGCCGATAAAGAGCTAAAGATAGCAATTGTTCAGATTTTGTACTCGATAGAACCTCCTTCTCAGGTTTATCGGTTAGAAGTTTCGTGCCTTGACATTTTTGCAGACGCTGATTATCAATAGCTTAGAGTGAGACTGGAACTGATGATACAAAAAGAGACAGACTTATCTTGGCCAGAAATCGCAAAAATTTCTGTTTAGTCTGCCTTTTTTCGAAAGGGGTAAACCTAGTACTTTTTCAATTACTTTGCTACTTTGGCTCTTTTCAATTTTAATATACAACCTATTCCCTACTTGTCAAGCAAAAAATTCCATATTTGGCTATTTTTTTTCGCATACAGGACAAACACCATCCACTTATCCGTCTTGGTGCGGCGCTTCATACCCCCTCCTCTCTTAGTAATCATCCGCGGTTCCTGGGGAGCAGGCGGTCGTTAGGGAATACCCTCAAACGGTACCTAACCGGTTGAGCGGTAGATGGCTGGATCCGGCCATTGCGTTCGGGACGGGCAACCGGAGATTTGCCTTGCCTCCCATCGTGAAATATGCTAAATTACAGGTAGAAGAGCAATCTCCCGCGTGTTTTCTCAACCTGTCAGATCGGTGGAAGCTAAATGAGCAAAAACCATCCAAAATTCCGGGACGACCTGATCGTAAGCCAGCAGGAATTCGAGAAGACCACCTACTACGTGATTAAGGATCCCGTTACCCGGAAGTTCTTCCGGATAAAGGAATTCGAGTATTTCATCACCCAGAATCTGGACGGGGAAACCCTGCCCGAGGAAGTGGTCGAGAGGTTTCGGAAGAATTTCAATGTTCCGCTCCCCTTAGATACCCTGACCAAGTTCATCCAGCGTTTGGAGGGCCTGGGGTTCCTGGAGGGCGAGGTCTCCGAAAGCGACTTGGCCAAGCTCCAGTATGAGAAGAGAACCTTTCCGGGAAAGCTCCTCTTTGTAAAGCTTAAAGGATTCGACCCTGATCAATTTTTGAACAGGATCATGAGATACGGTCGGGTTCTTTTCACCCCCTCCTTCCTTGTTCTTTCCCTAATTATCATTCTCCTGGCAGCGCTTGTCACCATCTCCAACTGGGGTGACTTAGGTTACAGTTTTACCGGCATCTTCAAGATCGCCACCGTCCTGAAGATCTGGATAGCCATATTCTTAGTCGTCGTGCTACACGAGTTTGCGCATGCCTTAACCTGCAAACGCTTCGGAGGCGAGGTTCACGAGATGGGCTTCCTTCTGCTTTATCTCCAGCCCTGCTTCTACTGCAACGTGAGTGACACCTATCTGTTCAAGGAGAAGTCGCAAAGGCTGTTGGTTACCTTCGCCGGGGCTTACTGCCAGGTGATCGTCTGGGCAGCAGCCACCATTCTCTGGAGGATCACCGCGCTGGACACCGGGCTTAACGGTTTCCTCTTCGTGCTGGTCATCACCAGCGGCGTAACCGTCCTTTTCAACTTCAATCCCCTGATAAAACTCGACGGATACTACCTTCTGACCGACTATTTGGAGATTCCCAATCTGAGAAAAAAAGCATTCGAGTACATCTCCGCCGTCCTGAAAAGAAGGTTCCTCAAGCATACCGACCCAGCGGTCAAAGCATCTCCAAGGGCCCAAAAGATATATTTCCGCTACGGAGTTCTCTCACTTCTTTATTCCGGCATTCTCCTGGGTTTCATCGCCCTCAAGGTGGGGTTCTTCTTGGTCTCACAGTTCGGAGGATTCGGATTTATCTTGTTTTTGCTAATTGCTTTTCTTATTTTGAAGCGCCCGGCCAAGGTTCTCTTGGCAGGAACGTATCGATTCCTGTCGTTGAAAAGGAAAAAGCTTATGGTTCCGAAGAAGATCATAATCTATTCGACCATAATCGTCGCCCTGGCACTGGTCCTCTTTTTGGTGAAGATGGAGTTGAAGATCGGCGGCGCCTGCGAGATAAAAGCCCTGGAGCAGTTCAGTCTGAAAAGCTCGCCCGATGGAACGGTGACCAAGGAGCTTTTCCAGGGAGGCGCCGAGGAGAAAAAATCGGTGGAGTTGCTCAGACTCTCTGCTGACGATTACACCAACCTGACCCTGGTCACCAGGGCAAAGGAAGGCCAGAGAGTGGACAGGCAGCAGGTGGTGGCGGAGCTCTCCTCTCCCTCCTATCTTTCCGACCTGGCTCAGACCCAGGAGGCGTTGACAAAGGCCGAACAGTATCTCGCACTCCTTCAAAAAGGAGCCCGAAAGGAAACCATCCAGCAGGCCAAGACCAGGGTGGCGCAAATTAGAAGTGAGCTCCAACTGAAAGAGAAAGAGCTTTCCAGGCTCTCCGACCTGCATCAAAAGAATTTAATCAGCAATCAGGAACTGGAGGAGGTACAGACTCGCTATTCAATACTGTCAAATCAACTCAAGATCGACAAAAACGAACTGAAAATCATGCAGAATGGAGCCCGACCGGAGGAACTTTCCATGGCCGAGGCTGAGATCAGAGAACTCAAGGCCAAGGCCGAGTTCCAGGAGAGTCAGATCATCGCCTCCCAGATAAGGAGTCCCATCCGGGGAGTGGTTACCTCCTTGAGCTCCGGAGTGGAGATCCTGACCATAGCCAACCTGGATACCATGCGGGTTCTAATCAAAATCTCGGAGAAGGATTTCGACGTTCTGCAGGAGGGGCTTCCGGTGAAGCTGAAGGTCAGAAGCTATCCGGGCAGGACCTTTTGGGGAAAGGTGTTCAGGATCTCGCAGATGGCAGAAGTGGAGGGAGCTAGGAAGACCTTCCTGGTGACTTGCAAAATCGAAAATAAAGATTATCTTCTGAGACCAGGCATGTCCGGGCATGCCAAGATCTTCTGCTCCAAGAAGAGACTGACCTCTCTTTTGACCAGAAGGATGGTGCGCTATTTGAGAGTCGAGGTGTGGTCCTGGTGGTAGCACCCTCTTCTTCCGCTCCTACTTTTTCGCGGCAAACGAACATGTGATATTTAACGTGAAAAGGGGTTAAGGGGTCAGATATTCTCATAGGAGAGCGCTATGCTGCAGGAAAGAGAAAAAAAGCTGGTCGCGGAGATCTTCAAGGAGTTGAAGAATCCGGTGAAGCTGATCAATTTTACCCAGGAGTTGGAGTGCCAGTTCTGCCGTGAGACCAGGCAGCTTCTAACGGAGGTAGCGGGGCTTTCAGACAAGGTCTCTCTGGAGGTCTACAATTTTCAGTTGGACAAACAAAAGGTGGAAGAGTATCAGGTGGACAAAATCCCCGCCACGGTGATAGAGGGGGAGAGGGACTATGGGATAAGGTACTACGGTGCACCGGTGGGATACGAGTTTGCCACCCTGCTCACCGATATAGCGGATGTCTCCAAAGGCGAATCCAACCTCAAACCGGAGACAAAGGAAGGTCTAAAGAAGATCGATCAGAAGGTTCACCTGCAGGTGTTTGCCACCCCCACCTGACCCTACTGTCCCCGGGCGGTCAGCCTGGCACACAAGTTTGCCATGGAGAGTGAGTTCATAACGGCGGACATGATCGAGGCCACCGAGTTTCCTCATCTGGTCCAGAAATACGGGGTGTCTGGAGTGCCCAGGACGGTTATCAACGAGGACTTCTCCGTGGAGGGCGCAGTTCTGGAAGAAAAACTTCTTTCGGAAATCACAACAGCAGTCAAAAAGGCCGTATAATAGTAATTGATGAGCAGCGAGACGATTCGAAACTCTCAAGTATAAGGAGCCTTAAATGAAATCCCTGCGAGTCGCCTTGGTGATGGCATTGGTGGTCTTGGTCGGAGGTGCGGTTTGGGGCCAGACATCCAAAAAGAAGCGCCAGCTTCCCGCCGGTACGTACAAGACAACCGGCAAGATCTTCCTCAAGGATACGTACAGTATGTTCGACAGCGCGGTGGTCATACTGAAAGAGGGAGTGGATTTCTATCCCGAAGATGCGGAGATGCACTTTTTGCTGGGGAAGGCATATTATCAAACCAAGGACTACGGGGCAATGGGAGAACACTTCGCCTTGGCAGAAAGCCTGAAGAGCAAAAAGAAAAAATGGCTGGACGAGCTTAATTCGATGAGGGAAGAAAAGTGGATGGAGGTGTACAATCAGGGGGTGGCGGCCTACCGAGAGCAGGACTTCGACACGGCCATAGATAAGTTTCAGACCTGCACTAGGATCAACCCCAGCGACGCCAGGGCTTATTGGCTTTATGGAGATACCTACCGGGTGAAGGGAGATTACGACAAGGCGCTTGAGGTTCTGGGGGTCGGCCTCAAGCTGGACCCCGAAAACCCGCAAATATTGAGAAGTTATGCCGACGTTCTGTTCTTTTCCGGAAAAGCAGAGGAGGCTCTGGAGAGCTATGGCAGGGTGATGGAAAATGATCCGGAGAACACCGACGTCTTGTTCAACATGGCCACGCTTCAGTACAATGCCAAGAACTACGATGGGGCAATCGAGGCCTTTCAGAAGCTGGTTGCCATAGACCCCACCTTTAAGGACGCCTATTTCAACATGGGAACCGCATTTCTGCTGCAAACCATACCCGTAGACGACTGTCTGGATTCGCTGAAGGACGAGTCCGGAGAATTCCTTAAGGACGGGAAGTCGAGTACAAGAATTAAGGAGTTGGCTCAGAAGAAGAACCATCTTCTCGCCTCCGCTCAGGCCGCCTTTGAAAAGACGGTGGAACTCGACAGTACGGACCTGCAAGCCCAGGGTCACTTAGCCGAGATCTACCAGGAATTGGAGAATTTCGATAAGGCCCTGGTCATTCTGGAAAATCTGGTTGTAAAAGACAGCACCAATTGCAAGGCCTGGCAGCAACTGGCATATATTTATGCGAAGAGAGACGTCGGGAAGAAAGCCACCGATGCCTTCCAGAAAGCCCAGGATTGCTTCGAGAAAAAGAAAGAGTAAATGATATACTGTTCTGCCAGGTCGTGCCCCCGTTAGCGGGTGTGACCTGGTAGTCTCAATGTGTTAGGTCACACTGAAGGCAAGCCCTCAGCCAGACCTGACACAGCCGTTCGAACCCGCGCTTCTCTGCCCCTTCCATCTCATGTAACGCCCTGCAGCAAGTGTGAAGTGTCTTGCACAGAAGTCCCTCAATCGCAAGATACTACGCTGCTCAGCGACTTCCAAAACGGTGACGGCAGTCTGGACGAGTAGGCAGAGTGCCGTACGTATTCCCTTGATTACCAGTCGGTTGTAACAGGCGACTCAAGACTCGCTACCCCCCTATCCCCCTCTCCCCTGTCTCGCATGCTAACTGGGCCGAGCGAGGCATGTATTTTGCTTTTTCCTCAGGGTGGAAACAAGAACAGAAGGTAGGCTCAGCGACAGACCGATAAGGAGGATTCAATGCAATGCTTTTTCTACGGAGCCACAGGAGATGAAAGCAGCCAGGATGGTTGTCGCGGACTGGTCTCGTTTTCCATTCCCGACATAGGGATTGTGTTCCGGGCACAGTTTAAGGGCAGCCCGGTCGAATGCGAGTACGCCAGCTTGCTGGCGCTGTTGGAGTTCATCGAGATCAATCCTCATCTGTTTCAGAACAAGACCGTGGAGATATTGGGCGACAGTTTTGTGGTGGTCAACCAAGTGAATCTGCAGATGGTCTGTAACAAGGATTTAGAGCCCTATCGAAACATGGCTTTAGTTTACAAAAAGAAGATTCCCTTTAGCATAAACTGGATCCCCGAAAAGGAAAACCCTGCCCAGAATGAGCTACCCGTAAGGTAAGAAAATCCTCCTTCATCCCCTTCAGGGTGAACCCCTCAGGGTGAACCCTTCTGCCGGAAAGAGCCTCCATCGTCCCCAGGAGGCTCTTTTTTATTGACATCCAGCATGTGATTGGGTAATTTGGTCTGAAATCGCTTATCCCACTTAAGACCGAGGGAGAGCCGTATCTTTTGCCGCGACGGCTGTTGCCGACCAGCCGCTGAATGGTCAGGTAAGACAAATGGGAAGGAAGATCGCATATTCTCAATTGCTCAACGCGTTTAAATCCGGGCCGGAGGACCCTGCGGAGAGGCTTGAGAGGGTATACCACTTCACCGGAGAGGAAGACTTTCTCAAAGAAGAGGCGTGGAGGAAGATTGTATCCCTTCTCGTGCCGGAGAGTCTGAAGATCTTTAATCTAGACCTGATGCACGGGGCGGAGATCAGCGCCGACCAGGTAATCAACCAAGCCTCCACCTCGCCGGTCAACGCGAAGAAACGCGTGGTGGTGGTTTTCGACCTGCCCAAGCTGTCCGCCTTCTCCAGAGACGTGCTCCTCTCCTTTTTGCCTAAACTGCCAGACTCCGTCTGTCTTATCCTCCTTTCGCCCAAGATCACCTCCACGGCAAAGTTCTACAAAAGTCTGGCAAAGATTGCCACCACGGTTGAGTTTCCCAAAATGTGGGAGAAGCAAGCGGCAAGTTGGGCTGTGAACAGGGTCAGAGAATGCGGCAAGAAAGCGCAGGAAGGCGCTGTCGGGATGCTGGTAGATCTGGTGGGAACCGATCTGTCCGAGTTGGCCGCCGAGATCGACAAACTGGTGACCTACGTCGGGGACAACCAGGTGATTACCTCGTCCGACGTCGAAGCGGCCGTGGGTATGTCCCGGACCCACACCGTCTTTCAGCTAATCGATTCCATCGGGGAGAGAGACACCCAGAAGGCGCTTTTGATCCTGCGAAGCATGATGCTCACTGGCGAGAAGCCGGGCGGGATAATCTTCTGGTTGACCGAACACTTGGAAAGGCTGATCCTGACTAAGGAATTCCCACCACGATCCGGCGGCTCTCTGGGGTCTTTTCTGAAGTTGCCGCCTTTTCTGGTGTCCAAATGTCAAAGACAGGCGCCGAATTTTACCTTAGAACAACTGGAAAAAGGAGTCATGCTCCTGTATCACGCCGATGTGGATCTAAAATCCAATCTCATGCCGGATAAGATCCTTCTGGAACTGTTGACGTACAATCTGTGTCAGTTGTGAAATACCTTAGCCTTTTGGCACAGCCATTCTGTCTTAGCTTCACCGACTACCATCGTATGGCTCGTCTCAAGCGGATAAAGGCTGGGTGGCGCAAAGATGGGCTTAGCTTTCTTATTCGGTTTTAGAAAAAACCCGGGAATAACCTTCAAGTTCAATTGTATTCTGTCAGGCGGGACCGTTAATGAGCCGAAGTGAAGGGCAAGCGCCTTTCGGTCAACAAGATGACGATGAGTTGATCTTAAAGGCTCAAAAAGGCGATTTGCATTCTTTCGATGTTCTGGTAAGACGTTACCAGAGAAAAATTTACTATTTGGCTTGTCGCATGGTCAAAGGTCACGATGCGGCAGACGATATCGCGCAGGAGACGTTCATTAACGCTTATTCTGCCATCAAGTCGTTTAAAATCGGCTATAGTTTTTATACCTGGCTCTACCGGATATGTATGAACTTGAGCATAAACTATCTGAAACGCCAGAAATTCGTCATTCCAGAGAGTCAATTCGAAGAGGAAACGAGTCCCTTGGAAAGGGAGGCTGCCGGGGCGGATCCTTTGAATCATCTGGCTTTGAAAGAGTTAGAGAATAAGATAGAGAAAGCCCTGGATTCGCTGCCGCCGAAATTCAAGGCTGTGCTCGTACTGAGAGTATATGAGGACTTAAGTTACGAGGAGATCGCCAAAACTCTGAAAATATCTATTGGAACGGTGATGTCCCGGCTTTTCAGGGCCAGGGAGAGAATGCAGGAGATGCTGAAGGAATACAAGGAGCAGTAAAGTTGAAATGCGAGAGATTCGATAAGCTGATTCATCTTTTTCTCGACGGCAAATTGGAGAGGGACAAGGAGAAGGAGCTTAAGGAGCATCTTTCCACGTGCGAAAAATGCGCCCGTAAATTGGCTCTCCTGAAGTCGATGGAAGGAGCAGCGAAGAGAATTGAGATTGCGGAGCCACTCCAGGAGTACTGGGATACGTTTTCCAGCCGGGTGAGAGAGAAAATCGTCCAGCGGGAAGAGGTATCGCTGGTATTTCGTCTGCAGAAAACACTGCAGGCTATCTTTTCCTTCTCTCCTTTAAAGATGAAGGTTGCCGCCGGACTGGTCTCAGTCGTCTTAGTCTTTATCGTTGGCAAACTCTATGTGGATTACCGGGGTCAGGAGATCGTTCCCTCCAGAGAAGTAATCAGAAGCGAAGAGCAACCACAGTTGGATGTGACGAAGGTAACCAAGAAGGGAGAAGTTTCCGAGGCAGAAGATCGAGACAGGACCATCCGGCCACTGGATGAGCCCAAGCGAGAAGCGGAGTTTGCAGAGGTAAAAGAAGCGAAGAAGAGAGCGATTGTCACTGAACAACCGATCACCGGAGAGGGGAGCACAGCAGAGAAAATGGGGATCCCGGCACCGCCGAAGGTGGCTGAAGAAAGAGGGGTGCCGGCTTCAGCACCCGCCCCGACTGTTCAGACTCTTGCAGAGCCCGAGGCTCCGTCAAAGCAGCTCTCCGAGGAAACCGAAGCAACCGGAGCGGGAATGAAGGATGAGGCCAAAGGGAAAAAAGCGATTGATATGCCGGTTCCCGTAAAGGGAGTCGGGAAAGAGGAAGGTGTTTCGGAGAATGCAGAACAGGAAAGGGAGACACGTGAGGTGCGTGATATCCTTTCTACTCAACATGGTTTCGTGGCCCGGGGCAGTTACATGGTAAATGAAAATATGGTCCCGAGAATGGGCGAGGACGACACACTGAGGCAGGCGGACGAACTGAAAAGGGCCATACAGATATGGAGAGATTATATCAAGGAGAATCCCACCGACTCGCTGACTGACCAAGGCTACCTCCAGGTGGCAATGGCTTACTACCTTTTGGCAAAGCTCAGCCGGGATACCACAGTTATCTCCGAGGGTAAGAAGCTGATAGAGACATATTTTGAGCAGATCGACGACCCAGCACTAAAGAAGAAATTGAGCGACAGATTAGAAAAAATAAAGGCGTTAAGGGAAAAATGAGAATTTCGACGGAATAATTCTTTTCGTGACCGGTATAAAAGATAGCAGTAGGCAGTACACGGACGCCAGTAGACAGCAAACCCTAGGGTTCAAGGCTGGTGCCTTAAACCTTGGACCTTGAACCTTAAACGCCTTTATTCAAGAGGAGACCAGTCATGAAAAGAATACTCGGCTTGAGCTTGACTCTGGTGATCCTGCTCAGTGGAATTGCGCTGGCCGATGGTTTCATCATTCCTGTGCCGCCGCATCCGGGCAAACCCTTTCCCCCCAGTCTGTCCATAAAATACCATCATGTGGACATAAAGATCGACAATCAGGTTGCGCAGACCACGGTGGACCAGGTTTTCATAAACAACCATCATCGTGACATCGAAGGGACCTACATCTTTCCCATTCCGACGGACGCTTCCATCTCCAAGTTCTCCATGTTTGTGGGAGGCGAGGAGATCAAAGGAGAGATATTGGACAAAGACGAGGCCCGAAAGATCTATCAGGATATAGTCCGCAGGAAAAAGGATCCTGCTCTTCTGGAGTATTTCAAGGATGGAATGTTCAAGGCTTCGGTTTACCCCATCCCCGCCCACGGGGAAACCCGCATCAAATTGTACTATTCTGAGGTTCTGAAGCTGAACGGAGGAATCTGCGGCTATCGCTACACTTTGGCCACCGAGAAATTCTCCAAGGACCCTTTGCAGAGCGTGAAGGTCACGGTCAAGATCAACTCGAAAACACCGATAAAAAGCATCTATTCCCCTTCCCATAATGTGAAAATCGAAAAAGAGGACGATCATCACGCCAGGGTGACTTACGTGGAGGAGAACACCCGCCCGGATAAGGACTTTTTTCTCTATTACACTGTGTCAGAGGAGGACATAGGCTTCAATCTTCTTCCCTTTGAGGATGAGGATCACCAGGGCTATTTCTTAGCGATGATCTCACCCCAGGTGGAGGTTGCCGCGGACAAGACTTCGAGCAAGAACATAGTATTCATCCTCGATACCTCGGGGAGCATGAAGGGAGAGAAGATAAAGCAGGCCAAAGGAGCGTTGTCTTTCTGCCTGAATAGCCTGAACGAAGGGGATCGGTTTAACGTGATCGATTTTGACGACCAGATAAGGACGTTCGAGACAGGTTTGGTTCGGGCAGGGCAGGAGAATATCAGGGAAGCTTTATCCTTTGTGGACAAACGCAAGGCGGAGGGCGGTACCAACATTAATGATGCTCTGCTCACCGGTCTGGAGCAGATCGAAGACGCAAGCGGAGCTTCTTTCATCATCTTCCTAACCGATGGTTTGCCCACAGTGGGACAGACGGATATAAACACCATTCTGGCAAATGTGAAAGGTGCAAACCGCTCCTCAACCCGGATATTCGTCTTCGGGGTGGGTTATGACGTCAACACCCGTCTTCTGGATCGGCTGGCTCAGGATAACCACGCCACCTCCGATTATGTCCGCCCATCCGAGGATATCGAGGTTAAGGTGTCCGGTTTCTTCAAGAAGGTATCCTACCCTATCCTGACGGATATCAGGCTTTCGTTTCCCGATGTGGAAGTCTATAGTCTTTATCCCCAGGAATTCCCAGACATCTTCAAGGGCTCGCAGCTTCTGGTGCTGGGTAAGTACAAGGGAGGGGGGACCACCAAAGCCACGCTTTCCGGCTCCGCTCGTGGGAGCGACCGCAAGTTCAGGTATGAGGTGGATTTCACGGCGGACGATAAGAATGACTTTATCCCCCGGCTCTGGGCCACCAGAAGGATCGGGTACCTGATCGACCAACTGAGGCTTCATGGCCAGGATAAGGAATTGGTGGACGAGGTGGTGGGGCTGTCCAAGAAATACGGGATCATCACAGAATACACGTCATTTCTCGTAGATGCAGACTACAGGCTGGCTGCCGAGGAGTTATCGACGCAGGTGGGGTTTGTTATGAGAGACAGGATGGAAGCTCAGGTAGGTGCAGGGGCAGTCAATCAAGCTAAAGCGTCGAAGAAGATGAGCGGGGCGGCGCAGGCTCCCCGCGGCTACCTGGATGCAGAGGGAAAAGAGCAGAAGGTCACCAAGATAGCTCAGATTGGCAACAGAACGTTCTTCAGGAAAGACGGACTCTGGGTGGACAGTGAATACGAGGGCAAGAACGAGGCAATAAAGGTCA